>JACRCC010000091.1 GCA_016234405.1 Deltaproteobacteria bacterium
GGCGCTCGACTCGTCAGGCGTCATTGACGCCGGTCTTACGGCCACCTTTAAACTCGCTTACACCTCTGACCCGTCGTCGCCAACCGGCACCGCGTTGATCCGCCTCGCCACCCCATCTTCCCTCAAGCAGGACATAACCCTATCCGGCAAGATAAACTGGCTCGGGGGCAAGCACGTCGTCAAGGAGTTTTTAAAGAAGGCCGACAAGATAGAAGACGCCGTAACAAAGTAGAAATGGGGCAAGGCGCGCAAGGAACTAAATGACTTCCTCGAGGAGATAAAAGAAATCGCACAAGGGCATGACCAAGAGAAGGCCGAGAACGCAAAAGAAAAACACGACGACAAGAAATGGATAACCGCGGAATGCGCCAAGCTCCTCACCGAAGACGCGAACTACGTCCTCTCCACGCTCCCGCCCGGGACAGGGGATGACGATTGATAAATATCTGCCGGCCTCTCGTCCTCCCGTTCCCAAGCTGTGCTCGGTAATGGGATTGCGTGGGAAGCTCAGCTTCCCGATAATTACGTTAAAGATTCTTCACTCCGCTCAGAAGAGCTTGGTAACGAGAACCGTGCTGGAATAATTCGGGACACTTCCCAATTTTCCGAAAGTTTGACAAGATGTTTAAATCGAATTATTGGAATATATGTACAACCTCCCGCTTCCCGTTGCAATGTTTCGCAGCAACGTGGTTCCCGCCTCCTTGTCAATGATGGGGATTTTTTCAAGCGATGATGCCCTTGATGCGCGGCACCCTCCCCGGCGATTACACGCACAATAGAAAAAGTTTTCCCCGTCTTCTCGGCAAAACACTCCTACACCTAAACATCTCGTAAAAATTCCCTTAAAATACCCATACGCATAATAAATACCATGATGACGAAAAAACCTTGAAAAAACCGGCGTTATTCATTAAGCTGTAGATGTGGTATTACCGTTACCGTTTTCTTTGCAAGGAGGCCTTATGCGCGAAAAGGTTATAATCTACGGCAAGGACACCTGTCCTTACACGAGCGCTGCCCGCGAGGACTACGCGAAAAAGGGGTTTGACGTGGAGTATATCAACGTCAAGGCGTCTCCGGAGAACATGGCGGGTATGCTTGCGGTAAGCGGCGGCAGGAGGAACGTGCCCGTCATAGTAGAGGGCGGCATAGTCAACGTGGGCTACGGCGGCACGTGAGGCATCTGACCTGACCGGCAGGGTGCCGGTCATCAACGGGATGGGACGGACGAGACAATGGAGATTGGATTGTGATGGCATCGTCATCTAAAGGTTTAGTCAGACGGATATGCGCGGCAATTGCGCTCATTGCCGTTGCCGCGACTGCGTCTTCGTGTTCCGGGCCTCTCCAACAGGCGTTCCTGAATATCCGTGAGCCTTTCCGCTCGCCGGATTTCGTTTCCATCGGAGCGCAGGACACCGTCGGCCTGATAACGGCCGCAAACCACGACAACGGCCTCGAGTACAGAAAGCTCCTCGGCGACTTTGTCGAGGAGGCTTTGAAAAAAGAGAGGCCGGATATCAAGGTGATACCCTACTGGCAGACCCTGAGCGTAATCAACACCGGCGGATATACGGCCGACTACGCCCGGATGCTCAACACCTACACCACCACCGGCATACTCGATAAAGACGTCCTTACAAAGCTCGGCGCTGCGCTCGGCGCGAAGTATCTCATACATCCGAGGATAATTGACTTTAATCAGAAACAAACGATAAGGTTCCAGCCCTTCGGGTTTACGATGTTCCTCACGCACGAGACCGAGATAAAGATATACATGGAGGTATGGGACGCCAAAAACGGCGCCATAGTGTGGATAGGGGCCGCGGAGGCGCACATGGCGTCCGAGCACTTCATGTCCAAGCCCATACCCTTTGAGGAAGTCGCCAAGCTCACGATAGAGACGCTGCTTAAAAAGATGCCCCTCGGGGCCAAGGCGATAAAAACCGCCGCAGAGGACGCCAAAAAGTAAGGAGATACCGGAAATGGAGAGGACTCTGTCCATCGTAAAGCCCGACGGCGTCAGGAAAAACATCGTCGGAGAGGTCATCGGGAGGTTCGAGAAGAGCGGGCTTAAGGTCGTTGCCCTCAAGATGGCGTCGCTCACACGGAAAGAGGCCGAGGGTTTTTACGCCGTTCATTGCAAGAGGCCGTTTTTCGGGAGTCTCACGGAGTTCATGTCTTCCGGGCCGGTCGTCCTCATGGCGATCGAGGGCGCGGGCGCGATAAAAAAGGTGAGAGACATCATGGGCGCGACAGACCCGAAAAACGCGGCCCCCGGCACGATAAGAAAAGATTTTGCCGATTCGATAGAATCCAACGTTGTCCACGGCTCGGACGCCCCTGAAACCGCGGCCTTCGAGATTGGATATTTTTTCAACGCCCTTGAGATAAGGTGCTGACGCCGCGGACCAACAAGTCCGTAAAAAGTAAGATGCAGATATGAGCGCGATAGAAAAGATAAAGGCCCACTACAACTTCACCAACGGCGACGTTGAAAACCTCCTGAAACTCAGGCCCCTGATGGAGAGGCACGCGGACGGGTTCGTCACGGGGTTCTATAACTACGTCAAAAACTTCGAGGAGGCTGATAAGTTCCTCAAGGACGAGACGACCATTAAAAAGCATCAGGACTCATTGAAGGTCTGGTTCGTGCGGCTCTTTTCCGGCGGCTATGACGACGGATACCTCGCGGAGCTTAAAAAGGTCGGCCAAGCCCACGTCAAGATAAGCCTTCACGCGCATTATGTGAACGCCTCATTCCATTTCGTCAAATCATTCGTCAAGGATGTCATCTACAGGGAGATAAAAGACGCCGCTGAGTGTAAATTTTTGGAGAGGTCCGCGGAAAAGCTGCTTGAAATAAACCTCGACGTGTTCACGTCTTCCTACATCGAAGAGGAAAAGAAGGTCTTTCTATCCCATAAGGTCGAGTCCTATCTCATACAGGCGGCCAACCGTTTCTCGCACGGCCTGAACATCATCCTTGTCCTCGGGCTCGTGGTGGTCGGGATAATCGTCATCGGCCTTTTTGCCTACGACATCATTCACATCCTCGACGGCGGCATTGAAAAGGGGCTTCTTTCAACGCTTGGCAGCCTCCTCATGCTCTGGGTGGTGATAGAGCTGATGGACACCGAGATAAAGCACTTGAAGGGCGGCAAGTTCGCCATAAAGGTCTTCGTGAGCGTGGCGCTCGTTTCGGTCATAAGAAAGATACTCGTAACGTCTTTGAAGAGCGAGGCGGTCGAGGCGCAGATATCCCTCATCGCGGCAATGGCCGTGCTCGGCGGGGTCTACTGGCTCATATCAAAGGCCGAGCATTAGCCGTAACAGGCTGCTGAAAAAACGCCCATCTGCTGCGTTGTCTTCGTCTCTCCTCACCGCGACGCACAAAAAGTGCGTCTCATTCGTCGCTCCTCGACGCCTTGCATCTGGACGTTTTTGAGCAGCCTGAACAATTTTTGAGTTTTTTCGCTGCCTCCAATGAAAAATCTGAGAAATTATACATACGCGGACCTTCTTCCGGTGATGGCGGAGATGGGCGAGAAGCCCTTTCGCGCCGCGCAAGTTTACGCATGGGTCTTTCAAAGGGGCGCCTCCGGGATTGACTTCATGACGGACATCTCAAAGGGTTTCCGTGAGCGTCTAAAACAGGAGTTTTGCATCGCCGGGCCGGAGGTGAATGATGTAAGGACGTCCACGGACGGGACGCGCAAGTTTCTTACGCTTCTCGAAGACGGCAATAAGATGGAATCCGTGCTGATACCGAGCACGGACGGCAGGTTAACGCTTTGCGTATCTACGCAGGCAGGATGCGCCCTTGGGTGCCGGTTCTGTCTGACGGGCGCAAACACCTTTACGAGAAACCTGACGCTTGCAGAGTTGTCCGGTCAGGTCTTGTCCGCCCGGGGGCTTATCAATGTAGCTCAGGGCTTTAGCCCTGAAAACCTCAGACCTAAAGGTCTGAGCTGCAACGATGGAGAGCACATCACCAACATAGTCTTGATGGGCATGGGCGAGCCGCTTACGAATTACGAAAACGTAATTAAATTTCTTGGCGTTCTTGTTGACGGTAAGGGTTTCGGGTTTTCTCACAACAAGGTTACGGTCTCAACCGCGGGACTTGCGCCGGGCATAAGGCGGCTTGCGGCGGAGTCCAGGGTAAATCTCGCGGTATCTCTGAACGCGACGACCGACGAGATACGAGACAGGATTATGCCGATAAACAAGAAATATCCGATAGAAGAGCTGCTCTCGGCCGTTAAGGACTACTGCCGCATAGTGAAAAAAACCGTGACAGTGGAGTATGTCCTCCTGAAAAACGTAAACGACTCCAACGAAGACGCAAGGAGGCTGGCAGGGTTATTGAAAGGCGTGCCGTGCAAGGTAAACCTAATACCATTCAACGAGTTTCCCGGCTGCGCGTTTCAGAGGCCGGACGAGCTGCGCGTCATCGTATTTCACAAGATTTTACTCGATGAAGGTTATACGGTCTTGGTGAGGGCGAGTAAGGGCGGCGATATACTTGCGGCGTGCGGGCAGTTAAGCGGGGCCGCGTAAACGGCCGTGAGCCGTGAATCGTGAATCGTGAAACCTTACGGCCGTTTCGTCTCACGACTCACGCCTCACGGCCGTTTCGTATCACGTCTCACGGTTAACGGCCGTGCGGATATTGTTTTTTCCGGCTTTTTTTGCCTTTGAGAGCGCATCGTCGGCGGATTGTATAAGTCCGTCCAGCGAATCCGAGTCGTTCGGGAAGGACGATATCCCGACGGAGAGCGTGATATTCGACTCTGAACCGTCCGGTTTCAAGCGCCGCTCCTCCACCTTTGCGCGAAGCCTCTCCGCCGGGGTGAGGGCGTTTTTGACCGGAGTGTCCGGCAGTATCACGGCAAACTTTTCGTCTTTAACGCGCCCCGCCACGTCGAACGTGCGCAGGCCGCTTTCGATTATGCTGCCTACGGTCTTGACCACCTCGACGCCGTCGTGTCTTCCATGCCTTTCTTTCAGTCCCTTGAAGCCGTCAATGTCGAGCATCATAACGGAGAATTCCTTCGAGTTCCTTTCCGCCCTTTTAATCTCCGTGTCGAGCAGTTTCTTGAATTCCGCGCCGGTGTACATGCCCGTGACCGCGTCGCGGGTGGCGTGCGGCAGGCCCTTTGAGCACAGCCGAGTGTTTTCAATCTGCAATCCGAGGTAGCTTCCGATTGATTTAAGGGCCGCTATGTCGGAGAGTCTTGGCTCGAACCCCGCGGGCAGGACGTAAATGAACATCACCCCTTCCAATTTGTCGGCGGCACGGAGCGGCACGGAGATGTGGGAATGGTCGAGTGTCAGGTCTTTGCCGATATGGCAGGGGGGTTTTCCCCTTTCATGGATTTCCTTGATGTCCGAGAGGCAGTAGGGCGAGAATACGATTTCTTTTGACGCGGCCGCGATGCCGCAAAGACAATCCCCGTTCAAGGCCGTCCCCCCGCAGGCTATCGCGTCCTTTGATATGCCCTCGGCCGCGTGGAGGTTGAGGACCTTGCCGCCGTCTTCGAGCAGAAATATGCCGGCGCTTATCTTGAGCGCCGTCTCACCCGCGGGCATATCTCTGGTCCAGACGTCTTGAAGCACGCTGACGGCTGTTTTGAGGGTGGGCGGGAGCATCTCTTCGACGCTCGCATACCTGCAGGCGATAGAGGCTATCCGGTTGATGGCGTTGAGGGATTTTAAAGCGCCGGAGGAAGACCTTGCGTCTTTGATGCGTTTCATAAGCTCAGCGTTGGTATGCTCAAGCTGCCCGATGTCGGCCTTCAATGCCTCTTCCCTCAGCCGCGCGCCGGCGATCTTTTTTTTCAGGGATGCAAGGACGCCGGCGTTACTTGTCTTAGATTTTATTGGGGTCTTCATGGTGTTTTTAGTAAGCGGTTTTTTTGAGGCTGCATCGGTTAAATATACTGCGGGCGGGCGGCCATGTCAACATCTTTACTAAAAATTTAAATTGACCCGTTGAAGCCTTAATGTTAATAATTATCCTTCTGTTTTTTGCTCGGAAAACTTTTCAAAGGAGAATCGGACATGAAGGTAGTGGGCGTTATAGGCGGCAGCGGCCTTTACGAGATGGAAGGTATGACCAAGGTAAAAGAGGTCGGCGTAAAAACGCCGTTCGGCGCGCCTTCGGATAAATACGTAACCGGGATGCTTGGGGACGTAAAGATGGTTTTTTTGCCCAGACACGGAAAGGGGCACAGGTTTCTGCCCTCGGAGGTCAACTACAGGGCTAACGTCTACGGCATGAAAAAGCTCGGTGTCGAGTGGATAATATCGGTCTCGGCCGTAGGCTCGATGAAAGAGGAGATACGGCCGGGGCACATAGTAATCGTTGACCAGTTCTTCGACAGGACTAAAGACAGGAAGTGCACTTTTTACGGCAAGGGTATAGTCGGGCATGTGGAGTTTGCGGACCCCGTTTGCGCGGGGTTGAGCGGCGTTCTCTATGAAGCCGCCCAAAAGGCCGGCGCAACGGCGCATAAGGGCGGGACGTATGTCTGCATAGAAGGCCCGCAGTTCTCCACGCGCGCGGAATCGAAACTCTACAGGCAGTGGGGGATGGACGTGATAGGCATGACTAACGTTACGGAGGCCAAACTCGCGCGCGAGGCCGAGATGTGCTACTCGACGGTCGCCCTCTCGACGGATTACGATTGCTGGCACGCAACCGAGGAATCCGTAACCGTTGACATGATAATCGCCACGCTCAAGGCCAACGTTGCCATGGCCAAGGAGATTATCAGGAAGGCCGCGCCGATGATACGCGAGGGGCGCACATGCAGGTGCAAAAACGCCATGCAGTTTGCCACCATAACCGACGGGAAGAAGATACCGGCAAAGGTCAAAAAAGACGTCGCGCTGCTGCTCGGAAAATATTTGAAGTAGATATAGCGCCGTCGTGCGCCCCCTTTTCTAAAGGGGGCTGGGGGGATTATGAGCATACTCGTAGTCGGTTCAGTGGCCTTTGATTCGGTCGAGACGCCCTTTGGAAAGACCCAAGAGGCGCTCGGAGGCTCGGCGACGTATTTTTCGACGTCCGCGAGCTACTTCGCGGACGTGCGGCTCGTTGCGGTCGTGGGGGAGGACTTTCCAGACAAACACATAGAAGACCTCAAGGGGCGCGGCATTGACGTGGAGGGGTTGAAGAAGTCGCCGGGTAAGACCTTCAGATGGAAAGGGCGCTACGATTACGACCTCAATCAGGCGCATACTTTGGAGACACACTTAAACGTCTTTAGCGCCTTCAACCCGGAGTTGCCTCCGTCCTACCGGGAATCGAAGTACATATTTCTCGCCAACATTGACCCGGAGCTTCAGATAAAGGTGCTTGAACAGGTGAAAAAACCGCGGCTCGTGGCCTGCGACACCATGAACTTCTGGATAGAGGGTAAACCCGACGCCTTGAAAAGGCTCCTTAAGAAAGTCGAGCTTTTCGTCCTGAACGAGGGCGAGGCAAGGGAATTAGCGGGCACGGCGTCCCTTGTCAAGGCCGCGCGGGCCATTCAGGAGATGGGGCCGAAGACAGTTATCATCAAGAGGGGGGAGTACGGGGCCGTGATGTTCAACGCGGACACCGTCTTCTCGGCGCCGGCTTATCCGCTTGAGGAGATATTCGACCCTACGGGCGCAGGAGACAGTTTCGCCGGAGGGCTTATGGGGTATCTCGCCGACACGGACGACTTGAGCGAGGCCAACATAAGAAGGGCGATAATATTCGGCAGCGTGATGGCCTCTTTCAACGTCGAGGCCTTCAGCCTCGGACGCCTCGGCTCTCTTACGGACGCCGAGATAAAGAAAAGATTTTCCGAGTTTAAGCGGTTGACCCATTTCGAGGATTTGTGATACCCTGTATGCGGGCGGGCTTAAGGAGTAGGATGTGGGAGGTGGGAGGCAGTAAAGTCTTTACCACATCCCACGCCCCACATCCCACTTCCCATACCTTACGACCGCCAAAAAAATAAGATGTATAAGAGGTGTTGACGTGTTTAATCGTTTATTAAGGCTCTTGTTTTTTTTCCCGCTCGCCCTGCTGATAGTATCCTGCGGCCCGTCCCTCAAACAGAAAAAAGAAGAGGCCTCGATACACTTCAAGATGGGGGTAGTGCACTTCAACGACAGAAATTACTCCGACTCTCTCAAGGAGCTGACGGAGGCGATTGAAATCTACCCGGAAGACCCGTCTTATCACAACGCGCTCGGTTTGGCCTACTTCGCAAGGGGGCTTAATCAGGACGCAATAAAGCATATACTGGCCGCCATAGGCCTCGACGTTAACTACTCGGAGGCGCATGTGAACCTCTCGGCGGTCTATCTCGTCGAGAAGGATTGGGACAAGGCGATAGCCCAAGCCAAAGAGGCGCTCAAAAATGTTTTTTACAAGACCCCGCACTTCGCCCACTATAACCTTGCGGCCGGTTATTTCAACAAGGGCGAATATGCAAAGGCGGTGGAGAGCTACGGTAATGCGGTGAAGATACATCCGAATTACGCCGCAGCGCATTACGAGATGGGGCTTGCTTATGAGAGGACGAACAACACAAAGGCCGCGGTCGAGGCGTATGAGAAGGCCGTTAGATCCGCTCCGGCATACATCGAGGCCCACTACGGCCTCGGCGTGGCGTTGAGCAAGATGAAGAATAACGCGGCGGCGATGAAGTCCTTTGAAAAGGTCATCGCCCTTGCGCCGGATTCGGACATGGCCAAATCCGCAAAAGACTATATCGAGCTGTACAGGCTGAGATAGTTGCGGCGCGCCGCAGATCAGGGCTTAGATGAGCAATTCCTTTTCCCCCTCCCCTCTCGCGGGGGAGGGATGTAAAGACATGCTAAGGCATGTCTTTACGGGTGGGGGCGGGTGGGGGCAGCCCTGATACTCAGATCTAAAGGTCTGAGCTGCAAACTTCAGCGCCGGAGAAGAGCATCTTACGAGGACAAGACGTCATGGAAACACCGGGGGAGTATTTCAAAAGAGAAAGGGCCTTGCGGGGCGTAAACATCCAGAAGATATTCGAGGTTACGCGCGCCCCCCTTAAGTACCTTGAGGCCATCGAGGCGGATGATCTCGAAGCGCTTCCGTCCCCCATATTCGTAAAGGGTTACATAAGGGCGTATTGCAAATATCTCGGCCTTGACGCCAATGACGCGATTTTGCGCTACGAGATCTTTTTGAAGGAGAAGACCGAAAAACCGGCTGAGACTCCGGACCAGTTTGAGTCTAATGCGTCCAAGCGCATTTCCGCGGTCCCTGCAAACGCCGTAAAGGCAGCCGCCATAGCGGCCGTCGCGCTTGCCGTTATAATCTCCGTTTATTTCGTTTCGGCAAAGGGTAAGGTTAAACCCCTTGCCCGGCCGTCCAACACGGTCTCGGTCGAGACCGCACCCCCGGCAACGGGCACGGTCGAGGCCCAGACCCCCGTTGCGCGGGGACATGAAAGAGATAAAGCGCCGCCCGGCCCCGTTAATACTCAGGCGTCTTTTAAGAAAGATATTGCCGCACCGGCCCATTCCACGAAGGCACATACCCTGACCCTCAAGGCAGTGCGAACCGTCTGGGTCAGGGTCGCGTTGGACGATAAGGAACCGGCGGAAGCTACGTTTAAAGAAGGCGATAGTTTTACGTGGAAGGCCGAGCGTTTGTTTTCCATGCGTTTCGGGGACGCTGGGGCCGTCTCCCTCATCCTTGACAACGTGGATATGGGGACCCCGGGAAAATCCGGCCAAGTGCTCGACATAAGGCTCCCTGTGGACAAGACTCAACCCCCGCAGGCCGCGGTGGTAAAAAAGCTTGAAGAAAGACCAAAGACGGCCGTGCCCCAACAGGCGCCAAAGTCCGATGACGGGAAATCCCCTGTGGCAGGGGAAAAACCCGAAAAGACGCAGGCGCCCAAACCGGCCGATGCGCCGGATACGATGGGGACGGTAAGACCGTGAATCGCGTGAAAACCAAATCTTTAACGGACACGGTCAACGGTCACGGTAAACGGCATTTAAAACGGAGTTCAAATGGATACCGTCATAAGGTGCAGGAAATGCGGGAAGAAGATGAACGCCGTCCGCGTGGACGACTATAGGGTTAAATTCTCTTGCGCCTGCGGATTTTCGGAGTACAGGACCGCCCCTTCGGCCACAAAGGCGATAAACCCGCACTTTTCCAAAGAGAGTCTCCTGCCCCTGGCCTTTGACGGCTCCGGCAGGTTTTTCTTGGAGACGCAGCGGGCTGACAGGGAGCGCCAAGAGATAATCACGCTCGAAGAGATAAGCATGCTCGCCTCGTCCGACTACGACCTCGACAACGTCCTTAAATCCGTGGTCGAGAAGACCGCCAATAGGCTCGGCGTTGACGTATGCTCGATATATCTCTGGGACGGCGAGACCCTCGTCCTGCGCGCCACCCACGGCCTTGCGCAAGGGGCAGTGGGCAAGGCCCGGCTCAAGATTGGAGAAGGCATTACAGGTTCCTCCGTGAAGGAGAGAACGCCGCTTTTAATCCCTGACATATCAAAAGACCCCCGGTACAGGTATTTCACGGAGACCAAAGAGGAGCAGTATAAGATAAAGACCATGTATTCGTATCCGATATTCTCCGGAGAGGAACCGTTCGGAGTTTTAAACGCCCAGACCGTAGTAACGCGGGAATTTAAAGACGACGAGATAAACTTCATATCGGTCATAGCCAACCTGATATTGGGCGCGGTTAAGATGAGGAAACGGCCGTAAGGCGTTATAAGGAGACGGTTAATGGATGCGCCAAAAAAAAATCCGTTTGAGAATAACGCCTCCGGCGGCGTAAAAAAGCAGGCCCCCGCTTCCGCGAGGGAGCAATGTCCCTCCCCTCCTCCGGTCTCCCCAAAGTTGAATCTGCGCCAGAAGGATATAAGCGGCGGCGCGGGGGAGGGCAACAGAAGCCAGTTTGTCCTGTTAGTCCTTCTTATACTGCTTCTCTTCGCCGTCTCCCTTTATTTCTACTATCCCAAAGGAGATACCCGCGCCAACAAGCCGCCCTCCCGCGCCGGAGGCGCAGCCACGACTATCAACCCTGCAGGAGATCTCCCTCCAACGGCGCAACCGCGGTCCATGTCGCCGGTCATAAGCATAACCGTGCAGGGCGTGGATTTGGGAGCGGCGTCAGAGGCCATTAAGTCGGGCGACCATGAAAAGGCCGCCGCGCTTTTGAGGGAATCGCTCAAAAAAACCCCTGGCTCCGAGGAGATTAAAAAGGCCCTTGCAGGCAGCCTCAACGAACTCGGGGTTAAGTCTTCCAGGGCCGGCGATATCGCCGCGGCAAAGGGATATTTCACCGAGGCGTTTTCTTATCATCAAGAACCCGTATTGCTGCAAAACCTCGCAAACGCAAAGATAAGCCTCAAGGACTATAAAGGCGCGATTGAGACCCTCGACCCCGTATCAAAAGAGCCTTACGCCAAGTTGCTGCTCGGGGACATCTACTACAGGCTCGGAGTCGAAAGCTACCAATACGGGAAGGTTGACGATGCGCGGGCATACTTCGAGAAGTCTTTCGACATGAACCCGGTAGACGCCAATGTAAGGGACGCGCTTGAGCAGCTCAAGGCAGAGCACAAAGTCGAGAGCAAGATGAATCAAACCGACGGCAGCCATTTCACCGTCAAATACGAGGGCGGAGAGAACGCCGTAACCGGACACGTCATATCAATACTCCTCGAAGAGGCGTATTTCAAGGTCGGCACGGACTTGGGGCTTTATCCGGACGACAGGATTGAGGCCGTCCTTATGATGAAAGAGACCTTTTGGAACGTAACGGGCAGCCCCTCGTGGGCCGGCGCGCTCTATGACGGGAGGATAAAGCTTCCCGCCGGCGGCATCACTGAAAAGACCCATCTCCTTGAACAAGTGCTCTTCCATGAATATACGCACGCGGTCGTGCACAGGCTCTCGGGCGGCAAGGCCCCGGTCTGGTTGAACGAGGGGCTGGCCCAGATGGAGGAAGGCAAAGACGACGGCCGGTATAGGGACGACCTGCGGGGTTTTGCGGAGAAGAACTACGACAAGCACGACATGGCGCTCCGGCCTTATGAGAGGTCTTTCATGGGGCTAAACTCCAATCAGGCAGAGCAGGCTTATCTCTTCAGCCTTTCGGCCACGCAGCACCTTATGAGGGAGTACGGCGCGTTTTCCGCGGGGAAGATACTTGCGAACCTAAAGGCCGGAAAGAATATCGAACAGGCGTTTCAGGAATCCATATATATATCCTACGCGGATTTTCAGAGGAGTTGGTTCGATTCCCTCAAGAGGTGAAGCGCTTGTCGGCGGGCTTCACAGACGGGATTTTTTGTGTTATATTATATATCTAAATCTACCGGAGGTAGGAACGTTAAAATGAATATCGTGAAACTCGGTTCGTATTTTGCCGTTATATCAAGCGCGGCATTGCTCCTTTGCGCCGGATGCGGAAAGGAGAAAAAAGAGGAGACTCCCAAGCCTTCCGCGGCTGCCGGCGCGGGACCTTCCGCACAGGTCCCTGCCGCAGGTCTGCCGGGCGGGCATCCAACGGTGGACAAGACCGTGGAAAATATCTCACAGGCCACACATTCCGGCATAAAGACCCAAAAATCGGTGAGGATATCGAATGAAGTCAAGGCCAAATGGAAAGAGGCTACGTTAGAGGTCGCGGACTCATCTTCCAAAATCAGCGAGACGGTAAAGATACCCGTGGGCTCGGCAGTGGCGCTTAAAAACAGCAAGTTCAAGCTAAAGGTTGAAGTTGTTGTGCCGGATTACTGGCTCTCTGCCGACATGAAGATCATCGAAACGCGCTCCAACGAACCCAAGAACCCGGCGGCGCTCGTGACCCTCCTTGACGGGGACAAGACCGTGGCAAGGGGCTGGATATTCAGGAACCTGCCGCAGTACAACACCTTTAACGACACTAAGTATTCGTTAAGGCTCGTGTCTCCCGGACAAGGCGGAGAGGCGAAAAAGTAGACTAATTTTTTAAAGGACTGTCCGTGTCGCATGAAAAGAGGCCGTTGCCCAGCGCCACATTACGATAACCGCCGTGTTATCCAGCACGGCATAGGCGGCGGAAA
>JACRCC010000094.1 GCA_016234405.1 Deltaproteobacteria bacterium
CTCCCCCTGACCGCCTCAAGCGCCGCCTTCGCCTTGAACGCCCCGTCGCGGTTCTTCTTCATCCCGCCTCCCTCATTAGGGTTAACGGCAGGCTGTCACACGCCGAATACCCTTGTCTGAATTTTGGGGAGTATTATACCCCTCGCGCCGGTGAAGTAGAAAAGGTTGATGCAAACCGTTGACAGGACAGCGTGGCATGGCGGCTTGACACGGTGTTTCACAAGTGATACACTTATTATCGGAGGTTCTGGAATATGCCCGCTAAAAACCCGAGGATAAACGTTGTCCTTGAAAGGCCGGTTTATAAGAGCGTCGAGCGGATGGCCAGGAAAGAAGGCATATCGCTCTCTCTAAAGGTGCGCGACCTTGTAAGGGAGGCGCTTGAGATTGAAGAAGACGCCGCGCTGTCCCTTATTGCCGTGAGACGCGAAAAGACGTTCAAGAAGTCTGCGGCCCTCAGGCATGACGAGGTCTGGTAGTGGCCGCGTATGCGGTATTGTATCATGCCGACGTCAAGTCCAAGGACCTGCTTGTCATTGACGCAAAAACGAGGGCGCGTATAAAAAATGCCATAGAGACGCGGCTTGCAACCGAGCCTCAGCGCTGCGGAGAGCCGCTTAGAAGAAACCTTCGAGGCTATTGGAAGCTGAGGGTCGGGGATTACAGGGTCGTATTCAAGGTCGCTGGAGCGGAGGTTTTGGTGTTTGCCATAATGCACCGGAAAGACGTTTACGAAAAGGTTGAATCGAGGATGTAGGATGGGTGAAGCGCGTGCCTCGCGGCGACGCGGGCAGCGCACCCATCGAATCTAACTCAGTATGCGTACAAATTCCCGTACGGCCTCAAAGACGCGGGATAGAGCTTCTTAAATGGTTTTTTCATCACCTCTTCCGGCTTTAGGCCAAAGTCCTTGCAGAATTCTCCCACCGCCTCTTTTATCGTTGCCAAGTCCTCGGCGTCAGGCTCCGTGATGCCAACCTCGGCCCCGCAAAACCCCTTGTCAACCGCGCCCCTTATGTATATCGCGCCGCCGTGCATGCCCGTGCCAAGATAATCCCCGGCAAGGGTCGCCCCGTCTTTTTCGTTTAAGCCGAGCAGTATCAGCACGCCCCCGGCCATGTATTCGCCGAAAAAATCCCCGGCCTTGCCGCCGACAACTATGGTCGGGGACTGTTTTTTGAGGCCCTTCATGTGTATGCCCACGCGGTAGCCCACGTCCCCGAGGACGTGGATGCGCCCGCCCCTCATGCCGTAACCGAGCACGTCCCCCGCGCTGCCCTTGACCACGACACGGCCGGAGTTCATCGTATTGCCGATGTTGTCCTGCGCGTTTCCGCTGATAACTATAGTCGGGCCGTCCATGAACGCCGCGAGGTCGTTTCCGGGCACGCCGTCGAGCGCTATGGTCGCTGTGCCTCTCAAGCCGTCGCCGATGTAATACTGGCCGTTGACGCCCTTGACCGTTATTTCCTTTTCGCCCTTGGCAACGGCCGCTCGTATCTTTTCGTTAAGCTCTTTGAAGCGCAGCCCTTTTGCGTTTATCTCTGTCATTGTAAAAGACGTCTCCTGTTCTTAGCGCAGATCAGACCAACAGGTCTGAGTTATGTAGGATGGGTGAAGCGCAGCGCACCCATCAAATTTGCGGACACACCCACCTTATCTCCCCGCCGGCTTTACCCCGAGTATGTCGAGGGTCTGTGTGTCGAGTCCCACGCCTCTTAGCCTCTCGCGGTTTCCGCGCAGGGACTCGATTGCGTTTATGCCGAGGGCCCCGAGGATTTCCTTGAGCTCGTGCTCCCACGCATGCACGAGGTTTATGAGCCTCTCGGCGTAGACCTCTGGGTCGAGGCGCGCCGTAAGCTCCGGCCTCTGCGTGGTTATGCCCCACGAGCAGTTGCCCGTGTAGCACTTGCCGCAGACCGTGCAGCCCATTGTGATGAGCGCCGTTGTGGCAATGGCTACCGCGTCGGCCCCGAGCGCAATGGCCTTTGCCGCATCCGCGCTTGACCTTATGCCCCCTGCGGCAATGATAGACGCCTCGTTCCTGATGCCCTCTTGCCGGAGTCTGTCGTCAACCGCGGCTATCGCGTGTTCTATGGGTATTCCCAAGTGGTCGCGTATAATCGTAGGGGCCGCGCCGGTGCCGCCCCTGAAGCCGTCGAGATAGACAATGTCCGCGCCCGCGCGGACTATCCCGGAAGCGATGGCCGCGACGTTATGCACGGCCGCTATCTTGACGGAAACGGGTTTGTAGTTCGTCGCCTCTTTTATGGCGTATATGAGCTGCCTCAAATCCTCAATCGAATATATGTCGTGCTGCGGGGCCGGGGACAGGGCGTCGGTTCCAACCGGTATCATGCGCGCCCTTGCGACCTCAAGCGGTATCTTTTCTCCGGGCAAGTGGCCTCCGATGCCCGGCTTTGCGCCCTGACCTATCTTTATCTCAACGGCCACCCCGGCGTTAAGATAATCCGGGTTCACGCCGAACCTGCCGGACGCGACCTGCACGATGATGTTTTCCCTGTAGGGGAAGAGGTCCTCGTGCAGCCCGCCCTCTCCGGTGTTCATGACTATCCCGCATTCCTTTGCGGCAATGGCCAGCACCTTCTGCGCGTTCAAGCTGATCGAGCCGAAGGACATCGGCGAGAACATGACGGGCATGCTGAGCTTTATCTGCGGCGGCATCTTTTCCTTGAGCCGCACGTGGCCGTCCTTATCATCAACGAAACTCACGCTCGATGGTTTTTTGCCGAGATACGTTCTAAGCTCCATCGGTTCACGCAGCGGGTCAATGGACGGGTTTGTCACCTGACATGCGTCAATGAGGAGATTGTCGAAGAGTATGGGATAGGGCAGATCGCTGCCCATGCCCGTGAGCGGTATGCCGCCGGATTCCGCCTGTCTCTTGATGTTTCTGATGTTGTTGTAGCCCCAGCAGGCGTTAGCCTTGAAGCGCGTGGGATTGTCGTGTATTTGGATGGCCTCTTCCGGGCAGTAGTGATAGCAGCGAAGGCATTTTACGCACTTGGATGTGGCGATGAGCACCTTGTCGCCGCCCCACGAATAGACCCCCCAGCCGCAGTTCAGGATGCACCTTTTGCACCTGATACATTTGACGGTATCTATGGTTGCAAGATATTCAGGCGGCGCCAGACTTTTAAACATCGTGTTCCCCTCTTAATTCGGTTATCCGCAAAGCCGGACGCCGGAGCGTCCGAGGGCTGCCCTCCCACGCCGGAGCGTGGGAACGATAACCAACCAATCGTCCTTAAACCGATTACTTGTTTTACTCCAACTCCGCTATCACCGGTTCTCCGGCCCTTGGAGACCAGACCTTGTCCGGCTTGGGGCATATCTCCCGGATGGCCGATTCTTCGCTCGCCATGTACGTAAATGCGCCGTGCGTCGCGGCCACGAGGGGCCGGAGTTTTATCCTGTCGTTTATGCCCACAAGCCCTTTGGCGTGGCCGAAGAGAATGGAGAACGGGCCGTTCAAAAGCGCGCTCCCGTAGGTTTGTCTCAGCGCGGTGAGAGCCTCTTTTTCGGCTTCAGGCATGGCGTCAATCCTCTTCCAAAAAGGCGCGGCTAACGCCTGACAGGCGGTTTTCACGGTAATCCCGTGTCTCCTGATGAGGAGGTCGAGCATATAGGCCGCTGCCTCGGTGTCCGTGAGGAGCGTGAGTTTGTAACCGTACATCTCAAGATAGCGTTTGTTTATGCCGTAAGAGGATATCTCGCCGTTGTGCACGATTGACCAATCGAGGAGCGCAAACGGGTGAGCGCCGCCCCACCAGCCCGGGGTGTTCGTCGGAAACCTCGTATGCGCGGTCCAGATGTAGCCCTCGTATTCCTCTATCCTGAAAAACCGCGCTATGTCGGCGGGGTTGCCCACGCCCTTAAATGTCCCCATGTTTTTGCCGGAGGAAAAGACAAATGCGCCGCCGGACTCGGAATTTATCCTCATCACCGTGTTGACGACGTAATCGTCGCTGCCTATCCCGCCGGCGAGCCGCTCTTTCAACGGCCTTACGAAATACCTCATGAGGAGCGGGCTTATGTGTATGGCCTTTACGGGCGCGGTCGGTATCTCTTCCGTCTTTTCGACGTGGTAGTTGCCCCTCAGGTGGTCTTCCACCTCGTGCCTCATGCCCGGGTCGTCGTACATGACGTGGAAGGCGTAGAAGTCGGCCATGTCGGGATATATGCCGTAGGCCGCGTAACCCGCGCCCAGGCCGTTGCCCCTGTCGTTCATGAGGCACAGGGATTTTACTATTTCGGAGCCGCTCACGCGCCTTCTCTTTTTATTTATGAGGCCCGTAAGACCGCAGCCCGATATGTCTTTCTGGTAATTATGGTTCACGTTCTTTCCGCCTTTTGGCCTTTTGCCCTTTGCTTTTCGTTTTCTTTTTCAGACCTTTTCGCCTTCAAGAGCGCATGCAGCTTTTTGAATTCCTCTGCCCCGCCTGCGGCGGGTTCCGGGAGTCCGAATTTTTTTCTCGCTGGCAGGGCCGGTTCTCCGAGCCTGCCCGTCTTTGCGAACATGTCCCAGCCGCGCTTGACCTGAGGAGGATGGAGTCCCCGCTTTGCCGCGACCGCGCGCAGCGCGGTCATTGCGTTTTCAAACCCGTAGTGCTGATAACACATCTCAAGACAGTAGTGGCACTCAAGACACTGCCATATTGACTTTGACCTCAGCCACTTTTCAAATCTTCCGGCGATTATGTCCTTTATGACCTCCCGCGGGTCGTAGCCCGGCAAATGCCGGCAGGACGGGCAGATGCTGTAGCATGCCTCGCATCTTGAGCATTGTTCCAGAAGTCTTATGTTGAGGTTTGCTTCGAGCATATCGTCATTCCCCTCATCCCAGCCTTCTCCCCTTGGGGAGAAGGGGCTAACCTTTACCCAAGCGCCCCGGCGGAGTTCATCGCCTCGTCAATGCCCGCGCCGTTGAGCGGCATCTTTGAAACAGCCTCCCATTTCTGTAAAAACGAAGTAACGTCAACCCTGTGGGCGGTCATGCCGAGTTCTTCGGCGTTGAAGCCGAGGGCGAGGCCCATGAGTTCCGTGAAATATATTATCGGCACGCCGAGCTTTTCTCCTTCTTTTTCCATGAGGAATTGGTTGTTGTCGAATTGCAGGAAGCACGACGGGCAGCAAAGGACAAGCGCGTCCGCGCCAACGGCCTTCAATTCCTTCAGTTTGAGCCTTGCAAAATAGAGGGCGTTGTCGTGTTGGTCAACCCTGTCGAGTCCCTGACCGCAGCACATGAGCTTTGTGGGGAACTGGAGACTCTCGGCCCCCAATGCCGTCATTAGGTTGTCGAATTTTTTCGGGTCGAGCGGGTCATCGTTACGAAGGGCATACCCGGGCCGTATCATGTGGCAGCCGTAGTGCGCGGCGAGTTTCATTCCGGCGAAGTTTCTTTTTATCTTCTGTCTTATTTTGTGCGCCCCTACCGCGTCGTGGAAAAAAGGCACGAGGTGGGAGAGATTAGCAATGCCCGTGAACTCCCTGCCGACCTCTTTCAAGAGCGCGTTGACCTCTCCCTTTTCGCGCGGGTCGGCCTTCAACCCGCTCTTCACGGTTGCGAGGTTCGAGACGCACCCGGTGCATGGGCTTACAAGATCTAACCCGGCCTCGTCAACGAGCGCGACGTTGCGCGCGCCAGTGAGCGTGAACGCGGCGTGATCAACGTTATTTACGAGCGATTTTTCGGGACAGCATGTGAACCCGTCAATGTCCCTGAAGGGGAGATTGAACTCCTTGAGGACCATCCGCGTGGATTTTTCAAGGAACGGAAAGCGGGTCTGAATGGTGCAGCCCCAGAATACGGCAAACTCTTTCATGACTTAAACACCTGCTGTTTTTATGCGGTCTTATTGGCCGTCAATGGGCTCTTTATGCCGCTAACTTTGTTTCTCATCATCAGGGCCCCCCGCCCCCCCTTCCCCCCCGCCCTGCCCTCCCCCACAAGGGGGGAGGCGGATACGGAAGCGTTCATCAATAGGGGAAGAGGGAAAAGGAATTGTTCGTCTAAGCTGAGCTACGCGGGCACACAGGAGTCAACCGGACAGACCTCGGCGCACTTTGGCGAATCGTAATGTCCTTTACACTCGACGCAGACGTTGGGGTCAATAACGTAAATCTCCCCCTCGGATATCGCGCTCACCGGACATTCCGGCAGGCATACCCCGCATGCTACGCAGTCTTCGGTAATCTTAAGTGACATGTCTACTTACTCCCCCTTCAATTTTTTAAGCGGATTTACTGACTATTTGACGCTTTCTTTTGTATACAGTATACTAAACAGTAGCGCATATTAAAGAGAAATACAAGGGATTTTTTTATGCCCCCTCATACCTTCATCGCCAAAAGCCTTACTTCAGTCATCTCCTCCATTGCGTATTTGACCCCTTCCCTGCCGAACCCGCTTTGTTTCACGCCTCCGTAGGGCATGTTGTCCGTCCTAAAGGTGGGTATGTCGTTTATTATCACGCCTCCGGCTTCGAGGTTCTCGTATGCGTAGAATATCCGCGATGCGTCTTTGGTAAAGACACCAGCCTGAAGTCCGTAAGTGCTCCCATTAACCTCGTTGACGGCGTCTTCAAACTTGTCGTAAGGCTCTAACGTAACGATTGGCGCAAAGGCCTCCTCCCTGCAGACCTTCATGGAGGGTTTTGTTCCGGTAAGCACGGTAGGCGACATGAACGCGCCGTCTCTTTTGCCTCCGGCCAGTATTGTTGCGCCCTCTTTGACGGCCTCTTTCACCCACGTCTCGGTTTTTATTGCGGCGGATTCTTCTATCATTGGGCCGACGTCAGTGGTTTCTCCAAGCGGGTCTCCGATCTTCAATGCCTTGACGTTTGAAAGATACGCCTCTTTGAACCTTTCAAATATCGGCCGCTCGACGTATATCCTCTGCACGGAGATGCAGATCTGCCCGGCGCAGGAAAACGCGCCGGCGGCGCACCGCGTTGCGGCTGCTTCAATGTTCACGTCATTGTGAATGATGACGCCGGCGTTTCCGCCAAGCTCGAGCGTAACCCTTCTGCCCCCGGCCTTTTCCTTGAGCCGCCAGCCCACAGCCGCGCTTCCGGTAAACGTGAGTTTTTTGATGCGCGGGTCTTCGAGGAGCGTTTCAGCGTCCGTCGCGCAGCACGGGACGATGTTCACTCCGCCGTCAGGCCATCCTGCCTCGGTTATGACCTCTCCTAAAAGCAGCGCGGTCAAAGGCGTCTTTGACGCGGGTTTAATGAGCGCCGTGTTGCCCGATGCCATTGCGGGCGCGGCCTTGTGCGCAACGAGGTTCAGGGGAAAATTAAAAGGCGCGATGCCGAGCACAACTCCAAGCGGGAACCTTTTTATAATACCGAACCTGCCCTCGCTTCCGGGAAATATATCGAGCGGCATGACCGTGCCGTCCATGCGTTTGGTCTCTTCAAGGGCTATCTGAAAGGTATTTTGAGCGCGCCTCACCTCGACGCGGGAGTCTTTTATGGGTTTTCCCGCTTCAAGGGTTATCGTTTTTGCGAACTCCTCTTCGCGCCTTTTTAGCGCGTCAACGACCTTTTGAAGTATCTCCGCCTTTTTGTAGGCGGGCATGGCCTTCACGGTCTTGAAGGCCGCTTGAGCCGCGTCCACCGCCTCTTTTAGCTCTGCGCCTCCGGCAAGAAAAGTCGCGTCAACGACGCCCCCGTCAAAAGGGTTTGTCACCGTAAGCACTTTTGCGGTTTCACGCCATTTCCCGTTTATGAGGATTTTTTTCGGCTTTTTTTCAGGCATAGAACCTCCGCATTTTTTAGGGACAAAAAAACGAGACGCGGCAACGGCTTATGCTATAATAACACAAAATCGTATAATGGAGGTCATTCCATCCCTCAAATCTTCGGCAACACATCGGGTCTAAAGGCCGGCCAAATAAAAAGCATTGAGCGGATCTATAACCGCCGTGTCTCTCCGTCTTTTGCGATAACCCCTGAGCTTGGAAGATATTTAACGGAACTCTCAAGGGAAATTAAAAGACAGATAGGCGTAATAATAAACAGGAAGGGCGCGATCGTCGCCGTCATCGTAGGGGATGAAAAGGAAATCGTCATACCCGTGATGCCGGATTACCCGCTCGGCAAGCGCCGTTTGCGCGGGCTTCGCTGCGTGCATACGCACCTCAAGAACGAACCTCTTTCTCAAGATGATTTAACGGACCTTGCGCTCCTTCGCCTCGACCTTATGGCCGCGATAGGCGTTGGCGATGACGGCCTGCCGGCCGATATCTTCGCGGCGCACCTTCTGCCTTTTAATCTGGAAGGCAAAACTTTTGAGACCTTTCCTGCCCAGCCCTTACACGCGCTCGACCTTGATTTTGCCGGGTTCATCTCGTCGCTCGAAGAGGAGATGGGCAGAGCCGTGCTGCGCGACGTCAGGGACACACGGGAGCGCGCAATACTCGTGAGCGTGGCTACAGCCTCAAAGGACGCGCAGTTTGAATCTCTCGAAGAGTTGAAGGAACTCGCATACACCGCCGACGTGGAGGTTCTCGACATTGTCTGCCAGAGGCCGGAGAAGTTGAACCCAAAGTATTTGATGGGGACAGGTAAAATAAAGGAGCTAATAATAAAGGCCCTGCAAAAAGAGGCGACGCTTATCGTATTCAATCAAGACCTCTCGCCCACGCAGATACGGGAACTTGGCGAGATAACGGAGTTGAAGGTCATTGACAGGACGCAGCTTATATTGGATATCTTCGCAAGGAGGGCGCACTCAAGGGACGGTAAGGTGCAGGTCGAGCTGGCTCAGTTGAAGTACAGGCTGCCAAAACTCACGGGCAAGGGAACGATGCTGTCGAAACTCATGGGCGGCATCGGCGGCAGAGGTCCCGGTGAGACAAAACTCGAAGTGGACAGACGCAGGGTGCAGGAGAGGATAACTCACCTTGAAAAGGAACTTAAATCTCTAAGCCGGGGCAGGTTCGAGAGGAGGAGACGCCGGGCCGAGGGCGGGATACCCATCATCTCGATAGCCGGCTACACCAACGCCGGAAAATCCACCCTATTAAACGCCCTCACAAAAAGCGAGACGCTCGTCGAAGACAAACTCTTTGCAACGCTCGACACAGCCACCCGGAGGCTCAGGTTTCCGAGGGAGAGGGACGCAGTCATAACCGACACGGTTGGGTTCATAAGGGACCTTCCCAAAGACTTACTGAAGGCTTTTACGGCGACGCTTGAAGAAATGGAAGACGCTGACGCGCTCGTGCACCTCGTTGACGTGAGCAGCCCGCAGTTTGAAAACCGCATGGAAACGGTGGAGAGACTTCTTGACGAGATAGGCATCGGCGGCATTCCGAGGATACTTGTCTTCAATAAGGCTGATTTGATTGACCCGGTAATCGCGGAGAATTTAAGCCGCAGGTTTGGCGCGATTTTAGTGTCCGCCGTAAACCCGGCTACGCTCACGCCTCTTTTAAAGGAACTTGCGGAGCGGCTGTGGCCAGCCCTCGAATGATTCTATCGAGGGCCGGGGGATGGGATTTGATTTAGTTTCGCGCGAGGCGGACGATTAAGACAAACCATCGTTGAGAAAATAGGGAAGCGTCCCGACATATAAACTAAAAAAAAGGGGGGACAAATGTTTTTCGAATTCAAGCTGCCTGACCTCGGCGAGGGGATAACCGAGGGCGAGGTCGTCAAGTGGAGGGTTAAGGAAGGCGAGCGCGTGGCCGAGCATCAGGTTGCGCTTGAGGTGGAGACCGACAAGGCCATCGTGGAAGTTCCTTGCCCGCGGAGCGGTCGAGTCGTGAAGATAAACACCGCCGAAGGACAAACCGTCAAGGTAGGCGGGACGCTTTTCACCATCGAGGTTGACGCGGCCCCCGGTGAGGAAAAAAGGCCGGCGGGAAAATCGCTCTCGGTCGTGGGCACACTTCCATCGGAGGAGGCGGCTTATGCGTCGCCCAAGGCGCGAACGACGGCCAAGAAACTCGGGGTCGAGCTTGATTCTGTTGCGGGCACCGGGCCGGGCGGGATAATCACGGAAAAAGATGTTTACGCGCATCTATCGGATAAGGCAGGGGGGGTTAGTGAGCCGGGGCAGACCGGAACGGGCCTTCCCCCCAAGCTCGGCGCGCCTGAAGGCGTTGACAGGCTCGGGCCAATCGAGCGGATACAAATCAAGGGAATAAGAAAGGCGATTACAAAAAACCTTCTCACGTCCCAAAAAAACGCCGCCTTTGTAACGGGCATGGACGAGGCGGACGTGAGCGAGCTTTGGGATTTGCGCGAGCGGGAGAGGAAGGCCGCGAAGGAAAAGGGCATACACCTCACGTTCATCCCGTTTTTCATGAAGTCCGTGTATCACGCGCTTGCTCAACATCCGCTCTTCAACGCGAGCGTGGACGAGACCGGAGAGTTCATAACGATAAAAAAGTATTACAACATCGGCGTCGCGGTGGACACCAACGATGGGCTTATGGTTCCGGTGGTCAAGGGCGTGGACAAAAAGACGATACTCGAGCTTGCAATGGAGCTGCAGGGGTTGAGCAAAAAGGCGGTTGAGAGGAAGATTACGCTTGAAGAATTAAAAGGCTCGACCTTCACCATAACGAACTACGGGACGTACGGAGGCACGTTTGCAACTCCGATTATCAATTACCCGGACGTCGCCATTCTCGGCACTGGGAAAATAGCCGAGAGGCCGTGGGTCAAAAACGGAGCGGTTGTCGTGAGGAAGATTTTGCCGCTTTCATTGACGTTCGACCACAGGGTTACGGACGGGGCAGACGCGGCAAAATTTTTGACTAAGATAGTCAACTACCTCGAAGATCCGGCGCGGATATTCATCGAGAGCGCGTAGGGGGGAATGTGCGCCCTCTCGAGGAGAGCTTTGCATAAGACGGGCATTTGCAGCGCAGAGGGGGCCGTGTCCTGTAGCTCAGGGCTTTAGCCCTGAAACCTCAGACCTAAAGGACTGAGCTACATGGTTTGCGCGCTCAACATGCCACGAAAAAAACCTTCGTTGCAACTAACTTCTCGTCAAGATATAAATCCACCTTCCAAAGACCGATGAATTCTTCCATACCGTAAGAAGGGTCTATGGTTTTCAAGATTTTGCCTCCAAAGGACGGAGACAAGCTCAACCAGAACCAGAACCGCGCATCCGCGGATGCGTTCCCACGCTGGAGCGTGGGAACGATAGAATAGTCTGCGCGGTCTTGTTCCCTGCCGTCCGGCCTGAACCACACGGCATAAGCCTCGTGTTTGACTGTTTTTAAGCCTGAGAAGACCCCGTGTATGTAGATGCCGTCATGGCAGTCGAATTTATCCGACCGCTGCCGGCCCTCAACGTCCGCGCTCATAAAGACTTCGGGATTGGACGCCGCCGAAGTTGATGCGCAGGTCAATATTAAAAAAAATCCTGCGATGCCTATTATTTTGAAAATGGGGATGCCTACCCATGACAGGATCATTTTCATGGCCGGCCATTTTACTGTTTTGTAACGGTTACCGTGCCACTCGCGGTACAAGGATCGCTGACTGACGTTTTAAAAGTAACCGTCATAGAGGTTCCGCTGATAGTGCCGCTCGCGTTACTTGCTGTAATCATTTTATCGATGCCGTATGAATTCGTATACCAACAGTAAAAGAAAGCGTCCTGTTCAGTCCATGTAACATTGTTTCCGTTAACCAGATAAGAAAAAGTGGTGACGTAGCCAGCTCTGGATGAGTCTCCAGTCATGTCCGACCTGAAATTCAACTGAATGTTTAGATACGACCCCACCCATGTGCCCACAGCATCGTTTGTAGTCCCTCCGCCTCCACTGCTGCCTCCTCCCCCTCCGCTGCCGCTCGACGGCGAAGACCCCCCGCCGCCCTTGCTGCATGCGGCAACCAACGTCAGCAATAACACGAATAACAGCGCGGCATTGAACCTTTGTCTCACCATGATGAAGACCTCCTTGATGCCAGATTGGTTATTTTTCCCGGCGGGAGCAGGTTCGCAACCGCCGTAAGAGATGCTTTTTAAAGAGAGCAACGGGCGAAGGCGTCCCTTAACTCTATAATTCAAGTAGAAAAGGCATAGCAATGTCTATACGTAGCGACACATAGTATATATTAAAGATAGATTTATGTCAATAAATTATATATTTGGTATGGTTATAAAATCTTTTCCTTAGCGCCATTATGGTACGGCGTGGGGAGGGTTTTATGAAAGGCACAAAGGAATTGCTGGGAGGCCGCATCAAAGAACTGCGGAAATTGAGGAGGATGTCTCAGGAAGAACTATCTGAAAAGGTCGGCATAGACCCGAAGCATCTGAGCCGTATAGAAGTCGGCAGGGGATTCCCTTCGCTTGATACGCTCGAAAAGATTGCCGGGGCATTGCGCGTCGAGATGAAAGATATGTTCGAGTTTGAGCATAACGCGGCGGATATAAAGGACATAAGAAAGACGATAGATACGCTCATAAAGGGGACGAATGAGGAGGGTTTAAGGCTGCTCGCAAAAGTAATAAGGGCGGTGGTGAGATAGCTATGTAGGATGGGTGAAGCGAAGCGCACCCATCAAATCATTTTATGTTGGGTCTGCTGCGCTTGACCCAACCTACGGCCACCGCACAAATCCGTTCCCAAGCTCTGCTTGGGAACGAGGAGCGTATTTGCATAAGATAGGCATTTGTAGCGCAGACCTTTAGGTCTGCGTCTTTGCCGCAGGCCGCACGGAAGACGGCCGCCGGATGGCAGGGCTAAAGCCCTGCGCTACGCGATAGGGTCACATCCGGCATCAACCCGCCCTCACCTCCTCAGCATCATCCCCGCGCCCCAGTTCGTCGTGTGGCGGTTATAGTTTATAAGGCTCTCACCTTCTCCGCGCCAGTACTGGAGGTAGAAGTCAAAGGGCCGGTTTTTTGGCTCGAAGTTCGTCGTTAAATCAGCCTGCAGAGCGCCGCCTTTTTTCCCTTTTCTGCCGGTGGCCGAAAGTTTGAACCAGCCCTTTTTAGCGACCCCGGCCGTGGCCTCGAAGACGCCGTAGTAGTCTCTTATGTCTATGTTTTCCTCCGCGACCCTGAACGCCCGCCATACCTTGAACGCAATGAGTCCTCTATAGTCGTCGTTTAGGTCGCGTTCATAAGACGGCTGCATGTAGGCCCTGTTCCAGCTCCGCGAATCACCCCCTCCCATGCCGTTGGATTCGTGCTCGGCGCCGAATGTCAGGTTGAACCGCGCCCCAAGTTCGGGATTTTCCTTTATATATACGGCGAAGACCTCCGGGTTGTAGCTGCTCTCCCTGAACGGCGCGGATTTTTTGGAGATTTCCCAGAAGGATTTTTGCGTGTACCCGAAGTAAAGCGGAAGGTTCGAGGCCCTTGTGCCGGGCAGCCTTTTGACCGTGCCGAGCCTTGTCTTGAAGCTCATCTGAAATTTGGCCTCGGCGCTGTGCAAACCATCATCTAAAAGCCAGATGAAGTACATCGGTTTGTGGGTCTCCACGGGCAGCTGGCGCTGGGCGAGTTCCTCCGCGAATGAGCGCCGGGCAAGAGACATTGACGCCGTGAGAAAAAAGAGCGTCAAAAGCGCGCAGCCGACGATGTTACGGCATGGTTTGAGACGGGTCATTTTAGAAGAGATATATTTAGGCGCTCGGGCGCGTTTTTAACTGAGGCATGGAAGGCGTCTGTCAGAACTTGAGCATCACGCCTATCTTCAAGGCGAATCCGCTCAGATCGAGCTCTTCTGACGCGCCTATATTGTTAATGCCCTTCACGTAGGCGCTCTTGAAACTCCTGTAGAGAATATCCGCGGTGTAGATGACCCTGCCTTGCGCGCGAGCGGCCCCCGCCCCCGCGAGCCAGCCTGTGCCCGTCAGAACGGTTCCGGGCAGTTCAGGCCATTTTACGCGCCCGAGCACGGCCCCAATCTTTAAGTAGGGTTTGAATTTTTCCTTCTCGTAATCCAACATGTGAACGCCGGAGAGGCTGACGGTTTGGAGGGTGAGGCCGCTGCCGCGTTCTTTTCCGTATTCGATTTCAAGCGCGGAGCGCTCGTTGGATATGAACCTTATGAAAGGGTATATGCCCGTGTAGCTGCTGCCGAGCTTATAAGAGCCATTAGTGTATTTTGCGTGGAATCCGTTGGAATGCGTGAGGGAGACGAATCCGTTCCTTATGCCAAAGGATAGGCCGTCTGTCTCCGCCCCTTTCGCGGCTGTTTGCGCGGCCGCATTAGCGGACGTAAGCGTCGCAATGAGCGCCGCGAGGGTAAGCGCCCCGCAGAGGCCGTTTATGGATAATTTGGAAACGACGGTTCTCAGAGCCGTCAAAGCCGCCGACATATCCCGCCCCCGGTTGATATTTCTGACACCTTACGTAATCCGCGCCATTGCTGCGGATATAGTAGTCCAAAAACCGGGTTGGGTCAACCATAAAGGGCGCGAGGCGTTTTTCAAGAACGGTCAGAACCTTGCGAGCACGCCCTTATTGACCTCTGCGGCTTTTTCCGGCCCGAAGAGCGCCTCGACGAGTTTGAAGGCAAATTCCATCGCGGTGCCCGGGCCCTGACTCGTGATGATGTTGCCGTCCGTAACGACCCGGCCCTCGGAAATCCTTTCGGTCTTGAGTTCGCTCCGGACGCTAAAGTGGCTAGTTATGGTTTTGCCTTTCAAGACCCCGAACGCGGATAAAACCGCGGGCGCCGCGCAGATGGCCGCCACGAACCTGCCCTTTTGGTTGAGCCTCTCCACTGCCTGTTTAACGCGAGGGTCTTTTTTGAGGTTCTCCGCGCCTACTGCCCCGCCGGGCAGGACTATCATGTCGTAGTCCGCGGGAAAGGCATTGTCGAGTCCGGTATCCGCAAGGACTTTTATTTTATTCCTGCCGGTTATCGGCCCGTCTATCGTGCCCGCCAGCGTCACCTCGGCCCCGGCCCTCCTGAGTATGTCCACCACCGTGAGCGCCTCAACCTCCTCAAAACCCGGGGCGAGCGGGACAAGGACTTTTTTCATGGATGCCTCCTTGAAAGATTGGGATAAAGGAATGATAGCACAAGTTGGCGTGAAAAAAGCCCAGCACCACTTTGCATCACGAAAGCATGTCGTTTAATAAATCACACCGTGCAGCAAAGTGGTGCTGGGCGCGCTAAAGCACGTTGACTTCCTGCCCCGTTGAACTTAAAATAGCCGCATGAGACAGGGTCTCAAATATACCCTTGCCGTCGCGTTGTTTTTTCTGACGCCGGGCGCGGCCTTTGCCTTTGTCGTGGATTCCCAAGACAAACCGGAGGACGCGGGAGACTTCGTGGTCGTCCTCGACCCGGGCCACGGCGGGCCGGACGCGGGCGCGGTCGGCCCGGGCGGGACCCTTGAGAAAGACCTTGTCTTGAGCGTCGCAAAAAAGGCCGGAGAGACGTTGCAAAAAACCCCTGGGATAAAGGTGCTCTTCACGAGGACGGACGACACGTTCGTAACGCTTGCCGGCAGGACGGTCTTCGCCAACGACAACAAGGCGGACGTATTCGTGAGCATCCACGCCAACGCCGCGAAAAGAAAGGCCGCCGTAGGCGTGGAAACGTTTTTCTTGAGCCTCGACGCGACCGATGACGAGGCCAGACTTACCGCGGCCTATGAGAACGCGGGCGTCTCAATGTCGTTTAAATATGGCGAGGACAACGACGAGGTGAGAGAAATACTCGTTGACCTTGAGAACAACGTGGCGCATCACTTAAGCGCCATGTTGGCCGAAACCATCCAATCAAAGGTATTCGAGGCCGCAGGTAAAGAAAACAGGGGCGTCAAGCAGGCGCCTTTCGTAGTCCTCTACGGCGCGGCCATGCCCGCGGTGCTCGTGGAGATAGGTTTCGTCTCGAACAAGGCTGAGGAGAAAAGGCTCGCCTCCGTAAAAGAGCAGGAGAGGATCGCGGCGTCCATCACGGACGGCATAACGGCGTTCAAAAAAACGGCCGGAAAAAAGTTCCAACAGGCGGAGGCAACGGATGGGGCAAAAAAGAATTGACGGCAGGGATGCGGGGGAACTCAGGCAGGTCAAGATAATCAGGGATTTTCTAAAATTCGCCGAAGGCTCCGCGCTCATCGAGATGGGGGATACGCGCGTGATTTGCGCCGCGACCGCCGAAGAAAAGGTTCCGCCGTTCCTCTCCGGGAGCGGCAAGGGCTGGATGACGGCGGAGTACGCCATGATACCGAGGTCAGCGCAGCGAAGGATTCCGAGGGAGTCCTCTTCCGGGAAGGTGGGCGGCAGGACACACGAGATACAAAGGCTCATCGGCAGGAGCCTGCGCGCGGCCTTCGATTTGACCAAGATCGGCGAGCGCACCATCCACATTGATTGCGACGTGATTCAGGCCGACGGCGGAACCCGCACCGCGTCCATAACAGGGGCATTTATCGCGGTCTACGACACGCTTGAGACCCTTCGCATGGAGGGCAAGATTTCAAAGATACCGCTTGTTGATTCCATCGCGGCCGTGAGCGTGGGCATGGTCGGAGGCGCGGCGTGTCTTGACCTCAACTATGACGAGGACTCCAAGGCAACGGTTGACATGAACGTCATAATGACGGGCAGGGGGAAGTTCGTCGAGGTGCAGGGCACCGCCGAGGGGGATGCGTTTTCGAGGGAAGAGCTTAACAAACTCCTTGACCTCGCGGCAAAGGGCATAAAGGAGATGACCGCGCTGCAGATGAACGCGCTGGGCCTGACGGCTTCTTTGTAGCTCAGGCCTTTAGGCGTAGCTCAGGCCTTTAGGCCTGAGTTTAATCCAAGAAGTAGCTCAGGCCTTTAGGCGTAGCTCAGGCCTTTAGGCCTGAGTTTAATCCAAGAAGATTAATTGTTGTCATAACCCTTGATGAAGATAGTCATCGCCACCAAAAACAACGGCAAACTCTCCGAGATAGAAAAAATACTCGGGTCCGCGGGAGCCGAACTTCTCACCCTGAACGAATTCCCGGATATAAATCTCCCGGAAGAGACCGGACAGACGTTTCTTGAAAACGCCGTTGCCAAGGCCGTTTACGCTGCGCGAAAAACAGGCATGTCCGCCTTGGCTGATGATTCCGGCCTTGAAGTGGAATATCTAAGAGGGCGCCCGGGCGTAAGGTCCGCGCGCTACGCCGGAGTTGGCGCAACCGACGAGGAGAATTATAGGAAGCTCCTAAAGGAGATGGCGGGCGCGCCGCATGACCAAAGGCGCGGCAGATTCGTTTGCGTAATCGCCCTTGCAGAGCCGACGGGAGAGGTCCATGCCTTTGAGGGAAGCCTCGAGGGGTTTATAACCGAGGCGCCAAGAGGCGCTGACGGCTTCGGTTACGACCCGGTTTTTTTTATACCTGAAAAAAACCGGACGTGTGCGGAAATTAACCCGGACGAGAAAAATTCGATAAGCCACAGGGGCCGGGCGCTTCGTAAGCTGAAGACGTGGATGGAGGAGAGGCTGCCGTAAGGCCGCCTGTCGGGGTTGTTAAGGGGGGGGAGCCATGAGCTATAACCTGCTCGAAGAAAAATGGATTCCGGTTCTGTATCGTGATGGGAAAGCGGATCGTGTGGGGATTTGCACGGCGCTGGAAGATGTGAGTAAAATTCGTTGCATCACCTTAGCAAGTCCCCTCGATTTATTCGCCGTGCATCGCTTCATACTTACGCTGCTTTACTGGAAAGCGAGCTTAGCGGGCGGAGTGGAACAGGTTCGGAACTCGTTGCTGAAGGACGGAGAAATACCGAGCGCGGCGCTCGACGGTATCAAAAAGGAAGCGTCTTGTTTCGACCTTTTCGACGGCGAATCGCCATTCCTGCAAGACCCTTCTGTATGCAACGTTAAGGAAAAAGACAAAAAGTCAGTCGGCTCTTTGTTCGCTGAATTTGCTTCGGGCAGCAATATAGCCCATTTTCACCACGGCGACGATGAGGATATGCGACTATGTTTGCCTTGCGTAACTCTTGGCATGCTCCGTGTGGTTCCGTGGACCCAAGCAAGCGGACGAGGTCTGACGCCCTCCGTACACGGTGCCCCGCCGATTATGGCAATCGCAATCGGAGATAACTTAGCGGTTACGCTTGGCCTGAACCTTGTGCCTTTGGATGGCGAAGCGGGCGAGGCAAAGTGGTCAGGCCACTTTAAACCGACTAATACAATCCCCTATCTCGAAGCGCTTACCTGGAATCCCCGGCGCATCTTCCTTCCCCCACCTCAAAAAGGCGCTTGCTGGTACTGCGGTTCAAGCGATGTGCTTACGGTCGGAAAAATCGTGTACAAGAACAATGAAAATACAAAAAAGCGGTCAGACAAGAAACCGTTCGAATGGCAAGACCCGGCTGCCTACTATGTCAAAGATTTCAAGACGATTAATAGCGCTGATGAAGAAGAGGCTAAGAGCGGCAGCGACATACAGCGCATAGTGGATATGCCTCGCCCCAATAAACGCGGCGACATTGCCCCGAAGGTAGTCTCGAAGAACCCCGGCCACAAGGGTTGGCTCTTGGTCGTCCCATGCACAGATCGCGCAAAAACCTTTGATCATAGGCAACTTGAGTTGACAAATCTTCCATCAGAGACGAGTAGCGCCGTGCTGCCTGCCGCCGCCCAATCGTCCAGCGGACAGTGCCGCGACGGATGGAAAGAACCCGAAAGAAACGGCATTAGAGACGGCATTAAGCGTTTTGTGCAAGCGGCTGTAAGGCTTCTGACGTATACTGACTGGGCCGCGCTTTCGAACGCCGCCTACCGCGAGATGAACTATTCTCCGGCGGCATTCGACGTGTTTAGCGGTTTGTATTGGGGACTTCGTGATAAGAAAATCAATGGGCTTCCGTCGCGGAATGCGGCTTGGTTGATGCTGAAACTCATGGCCGTTGTCCCTGCTGGTGTCCGCGTTATTCATTCAGATGCTAAGTTCTGCCCATTGCAGTCGTTGCCGAAACGACAGATTAATGAGAGCGGCAAATCGCCCCCTTACCCCGTCTCATTCCCCCTTGGCCCCCGGCTGGAAGCTGCTTTGCGCGCAGCACTCGACAGCAATATGCGTAAGCGACATCCAGTGCCGGTTGATTGGATAGGTCTTTGTCATGGTCTTGACCAATTATTAGACTGAAAACCAAAAAAGGAGAACAAATATGTTCATACAAATTCATATGCTCCAGAGCATGCCCCCCGGAAATCTCAACCGGGACGATATCGGGCAGCCGAAAAAGTGCATCTTTGGAGGAGTAACGCGCAGCCGTATCAGCAGTCAGTGTCAAAAGAGGAACATTCGATTGTCTACTGAGTTCAAGGATGCCTTCGGCGACGCGCGTACCGTCAGAACGACATACCTGCCCCGGATGGTGGCCGACGAACTGAAGGAAAAAAGAAACGGTATTTCCGAGGATGATCTGAAAAAGATCAAGGACGCCCTTGCCGGTAAATTTAAGACTGAAAAGGGCGAAGCTAAAAAGGGCGAAGCTGAAAAGGGCGAAGCTGAAAAGGGCGAAGCTGAAAAGGGCGAAGCTAAAAAGGGCGAAGCTGAAAAGGATCAGACGGGTCAACTGGTCTTTTTTCCGCCGCCTTTTGCCAAAGAAATCGCCAACCTTATTTTAGACTTGAGGGATAATAAGAAGGATGTCTTCGAGGCGTGGGTCAATGGCACGAAGAAGGAGAAGGTCACGCATAAGGAGGATAAGAAGCATAAGAAGGCTATTGAGGATGCTATTGAGGAATTTGAAAAGGCCATGTCCGAAAAGAGCGAGTCCCTCACAGTTGACATCGGCATGTTCGGAAGAATGACCACCAGCGATCTGGTCGTGAACGTCGAGGCGGCCTGTCAGGTGGCCCACGCGATCAGCACGCACGAGGCGATAATCGAGAGCGACTACTTTACCGCGATGGACGATAAAAATTCGGAATTCGCACCGACTCAGACGAAGAAAAAGGCCGCCGGCTTTATGGGCGCCGGAGAGACCGTAACGTTTTTCAATTCAGCCGTCTACTACAAGTACCTCAACCTCGATCTCGATGCCTTGAAGGAGCATCTTTCCTGGAAGGATAACGCGGCGGTGGAGAATGCGGCCAGTGTGCTTGTCCGTGCCGCGGCGCTCGCCAATCCCACGGGAAAACAGAACAGCTTCGCCGCGCACGGCATCCCTGAACTTATCCTTGTCGAAGTGTCAAAGACAAAGCGTCCAATCAGCTATGCCAATGCCTTTCTGAAGCCTGTTGATGACGTCAACCTCATGACTGGATCTGCGAAGGCGTTGAGCGCTTACATCAATACCGTTGCGAAAGCCTTCGCGCCAGCGGACATGCGCCGGGTGCTCATGGCGCTGGGGTCTGCTTCAGTTGACGCCAAAATCGAAGAGGCCAAAACAGTTGACACGCTCGATGCCCTTGTCGGTTCAGTCGTTCAACTCCTGAAGGAGGTGGCGCATGAGCAGCGGCCATAATACTTTGTTTTTTCGCTTGGCAGGTCCCATGCAATCATGGGGAACCTCATCGCGTTTGCAGTTGCGCCGCACAGATGCCTATCCGAGCAAGTCCGGCGTGCTTGGGATGGTATTGTGTGCAATGGGGGTCAAACGCGAAAATTCAGACACGGCCCTTGAGCCGCTAAACCGGTTGCTCATGGGTGTGCGCGTTGACCGCAGCGGAACATTGGATTGGGATTACCACACGGCGGGCGCCAAGATCGGCATCCGAAGGGCTGACGGCAAAATCAAAGAAACCGCTTCGACCCATGAATACGAAACCTTGCTTTCCCGGCGTCAATATCTCTATGACGCCTCGTTTCTGGTCGCGCTCCACGGCGATGCAGACACGATCACTGCTTGTGCCAGAGACATGGAAAACCCAACTTGGCCTTTGTTTCTGGGTCGGAAGTGCTGCATCCCGGCCGAGCCTGTTTTTGCCAGAACCGGAAGCTTCGACACGCTGACCGATGCGTTTTCATCGGTTCTATGGCAACCGAGGGTCAACGCCATTGATCGTGACGATAACAGGGGAACACGGACGCTCGACATCTATATAGAGCATCCGCCGGGATCGAAAATACCCAAGGACGCTCGGCTCGTCTATGATGTTCCCCGGAAGTTTGGTTTCTTCAGTTATGAACCGCGATGGGTTGCCAAAAATCAGGTTACGGTCGCGGTAGGAGAGACAATCCAAAGACTACAGCCGGACGCGCGTCGCGGCGATCCTTACAGTAAACACTTTAAGGAAGTCGCAAGGCCGAGTCGCCTAAAACTCGACAGCTATCTTTGCGTTTTTTGCAAGTCGCCGGCTGAGGAGGTGCATCATGTGAGCTATGAAAACAACGAACATGAAACCGACTCTGATCTCCGGTCGCTATGCGAGATGTGTCACGATGCATGCACCATGTTGGAATACGGCCGCGACATGAGAGCGCATAGGGTTGACCCTTCAGACCCTGCCCAACGCCGGATGATACTCCATCAAATCGAGCGCCTTCTCAAAGAGCGACGCCACGGCCAACGGCGCAAATTGCTAAGAGCTGCTCGAAAGGAGTTATAAATGTTCCTGTCTCGTCTCTTGATTGACATCGGCGGCAACCCTGACCGGCCCCGTCCCGGGCGGCAGTGGCTCAGGAACCTCTACCACGTCCACCAGCGCCTTTGCATGGCGTTTCCGTCCGCGCAACGTAAAGCCGACGACGCGGATTTCCTCGAACCCTTCAGGCCGGATGATTTCGGCAAAGGCCATGTTCACGAGGAACGCAAGGTGGAATCAGGCTTTCTCTTCCGCATAGACCCGCAGCCCGGCGGCCGGGCAATGATCCTCGTGCAGTCCGCCGTAACGCCCGACTGGGACTATGCATTCCACAACGCCGGTTATCTTCTGGCCGCTTCGCCGGATTTGTGTTACGAACAATTGCGAAACGCGGTGAAAACATTCGAGCCCGGCTTTGCAAAGGGGCAGCGCCTCCGGTTCCGCCTCGCGGCGAACCCGACGCGCAAGATAGACACGAAAAGCGGGCCGGACGGGAAAAAGCGCCACGGAACACGCGTCCCTGTCCCGAGCATGAAAGAAATCGAAGAATGGCGCGCCAACAATCACAACGAAGATCCGCGTCCCTTCATTTGCTCCAAGCTCCTTGACTGGCTCACCCGTAAGTCCGCAGCATCGGGGTTTTCAATTGACAAGGATTCCACAACCGTTCAGCCCGGCTATATCTATTGTAAGAAGCCTGAGAATAGGCAGGGAGGCAGCCGGAAAGACAAGCGGGAGGACAGCGGGCGTCGGCGTTCCGTCCGTTACGAAGGCATCCTCGAAGTCAGCGATGCCGATAATTTCCGCGATACCATCATTCGCGGCATCGGTTCCGGAAAGGCCTTCGGTTTCGGCCTTCTCTCTGTTGCGCCGGTTAACCCGCTTGACCCTGCGGAGGCAAAGTGAGAATTAAAGACCTGCACGTCCTTCCCAAGTTCAGCGACGGGTGGAGTTATCTCTACGTCGAGCATTGCCGCATAGATCAGGAAGCCCGCGCCATCGCCATCCATGACGAAACCGGCAAGGCGCC
>JACRCC010000093.1 GCA_016234405.1 Deltaproteobacteria bacterium
CGAACTGGATGGATAAGGGACTGATGTTAAGTTACTTAGCTTTGCTAAGTAATCCGCCGAAGGTTATAGGATAAAAAAGCTAAAAAATCCAAACAGCGTAGTGAACGTTTGCCGCAACGCCATTACTTAGTTTCCTAAGGACTTTTTTTCTGGTCTCGCCGCTCTGTTGTCCTAATGCATACTAAAAGTAAATCTTAATTTTTTGATAAAACAATGGGGCCGTCCGGCGCCGCTTTGGATAGCAGGAGTTTATTGAATGCCAATAACTTCGGTAAACCAAAGTGGCGCTGGACGGCCCCGGATGCTATTTTAAGGTAAGGTTATTTTCCCAACTCGTCCACGATGCCCATCATCTTCCCAAACCGTTCCTTCTGGATGCCTCCGGCGAGTTTATCGGCGTCTTCTTGCTTGCCCGCGAGTATCATGGGAATAAGCTCGTCAGAGCGGGTCTTTTTAAAGGCGTTCCATGTGTCAACGAGGTCTTTGAATTTTGCGTCCTTGCCTGCCGGGGCCTTCATCTTTGAGAGCATGGCGCTGACGGCGTTAGCGGTATCCGTAATGGCTTTTTGCTCGTTAGCCCCGCGCTTGTCTTTGTTTTTAAGCATCAAAACGGTTGCTTCTCTGGCCGCGTTTATTTTTGCTTTAAGGTCTCCGAACTCGCCCGCAAAAGCCGGAGATGCCGCAAGGGTGAAGAAAAATATTGCGAGGAAGACTAAAAACCGTTTCACTTTTTGATGTTTCATTTGAGTCCCTCCTTTTAAGGGTGTAACATCCGTTGAAACCCGCCGCGCAAACTGCGTCTTCCGGTAACCCTGTTTCTCTCCTTCCGTTTAACCTCCTTTAACGGTTATTGTGCGTAAAGGCACGCCTGCTTGGGATTGACTGGACACCAATACCTCTTACAATAATCATCGGTTGCTGTCAAGGGAAATGCGTTTTAATGGGTTTAGGGTTTGAGACCCCCCGCGCCCCATTTTTTCCGCCCGCAAAAGGCACGAAAATAGAATAAATCGCCATGCGGTCATCCATTCAAAAGCCCTAATTTGACAAGACGCGACCTGATTGCCCCTCTTGTTCTGTTGAAGGTTTCAGCAAGGCCGGACACGGGTGAACCCTGCGCAAAGAGTCCCCGCAATTTATCATCTTGCGCCTTGTCCCACGGCAGATAGGCCATTTGATGTTTTTCTCTGATTTTTTCAAAATGGGAAGGTGACGCCGGCGATACATCGTCGCTCTCTAAAGGGGTCTTCCCCCCGCATGAGTGAATGAACCTAACATGCCTTGCCGTAATCTCGTCTTCCGCAATTTTACCGAATGTGTCCGTTGTCAGTGAAGACTGTGCGCGGAACTCGGCGTCCTTTTTCAATACGTCGGGGTGCACCTGAAACACGCGCTTATTCCAGCCGAGAAGATATAAGCCTGAGAGCCGCCTTACGCGCGAGAGCGCGACATAACCCTGCCCGAATTCAAAGACACCGCTCAGATCCATCACCGCTTCGTCCAAGTTCATCCCTTGGCTCTTATGCACGGTGATTGCCCAAGCAAGGCGGATGGGCAATTGCGTAATTCGGGCGCTGATTTTCCCGTTCTCTTCCATTGTCCAGTCCATCGGTTCAACCTTAATCCGTCTCCCGGGCCGCGTCTTCACGATTGGATGGCCGTGGTCATTATCAAATCCTTCAACCGCGCCGAGCGTGCCGTTTACAAATCCCTCTTTCGGATTATTTTTTGTGAACATTACCGCGGCTCCGGCCTTAAGATAAAGCGTTTCCGGCGAAAGGCATCCTTTTTTAAGCGCGGAGGTGAGGGCAATCGGGCCTTGCGAAGACATGGTAAACACCCTTGACACGCCGGGAAGTTTGGCGAGTATTTCGTCATTGACGCGGTCCACGTCCACATTATGCGAGAATAGTTTCGGCGCGCCGTTGGGCGGCGCATGGCGGGCGATTTTTCTGCTTTTAATGGCGCTCAGGTGCCCTTCATCGAAGGCGTTATTCCTAATGGCCGAGAGCAAACCGAGAAGACCAGCGTCGTCCTGCCGGTGCTGCTCAGTGAGATAGCAGACGGTCAGGTTTGCTTGTCCCCACGCAAGAGAGTCGTAAGCGAAACGGGCGGGCGGCTCTTCAATGAACATTTCTTGCGGGTCGTTTACATTTTCTGTTTTTACAATCGGCGGCAATTGGAAAAAGTCGCCGACCAAGACGACTTGAATGCCCCCGAACGGTTCCGGACTCACTTTGATTTTGCGGCAAATGACGTCAATCATGGAGAGGGCCGCCGGGGGGAGCATGGATACTTCGTCTATGATGAGGCATTTGGCGTTTCGGACGCGCTTGGAGATGTGTCTGCTTGATGAGATTTTATGAAGGTCGTTTTTGTCCAGTTTCGATTTAATCCCTATACCGCTCCACGAATGGATGGTCATCCCGTTGATGTGCGTAGCGGCGATGCCCGTTGAGGCCGTGATAGCCGGCTCAATGCCGCGCGCGCGCAAATACGCCGCATATTCGTTGACCGTATGCGTCTTGCCGGAACCGGGCTCGCCGGTTAAAAAAACATTTACGCCCGTCTTCAATGCCGACAACGCGAGAGATTGAATCATGCGGTATTTATCGCATCTTTTAAGAATTTTTTCAACAGCTTGAATTTTTTGACGAGCGGACAAAAAAGGCTGAGGGGGGGAGATAATTTTTTTGTCTGCTCGCTGTCCGAGTCCATCGTCAAAGAATAAAAAAGGCCGGCCTTTTTTATTCTTTGACGTGCCGAAGGGGGGACTCGACCTCTCCGCTTGTCGCTCCCGCTCCGCGCTCCGAGGCGCGCGCTTTTGCTTCCGGCGCTTCTCCCGAAGCGCCTCATCCTCGCTTCGCTCGGCGCAAAAGCGCCGTTCGAGTCCCATCATCAGATATCAACAATAAAACAAGGGGGTCAACAAACGACTGTTGACCCCCTTGTTTTATTGTTGGTGCCGAAGGGGGGACTCGAACCCCCACGGGTTGCCCCGCCACCCCCTCAAGATGGTGCGTCTGCCAATTCCGCCACTTCGGCTTTAAGATACCCCTTTTTTCTAAAGGGCTGCGCTTCCCGTTGCCGTCAGCCGAAGGCTGACATTGCAACGGGAAGCGGGGAGATTACAAGCGTGTAAACGAATGAGAATCTATTTTTTGGGCTGAGGAACCTCTGTGCCCGTCGTCCCCGGTTGGGTGGGCTGAGCCGTTGGAGATTCGGCCTTTTTCTCGACAACAGGCAGGGCGCTCATCACGGATTCCGATTTGTATCTGGATGAGTGGTAGGTCAGATAAAGGGACGTGAGCATGAAAAGCGCCGCGCACACGCCCGTAATCTTGGCGAGGAGGGGGGCAGGCCCCGAACTTCCAAACAGCGTCGAGCTGCCGCCGCCCCCGAAGGACGATCCCAGCGTTGCGCCCTTGCCGACCTGCAAAAGCACCGATAGTATCATCACGACGCTCGCGAACAAGTGTATGATTACGGTTACGGTGAACATGTCTTTGCAATGCCTCCTATCCGGCCAAATTTTAAATGATACAGCATTGCGGAAAAATTGCAAGGGATTTTTGCTTACCTGTTGGCAGACTCCGGGTTTATGCCAAGGACTTTTGAGATTTGCGTTACGCCGGTTTGAACCCCACTATCCTTGCGAAGTCTTCGGCCTTAAGACTCGCGCCTCCCACAAGCGCGCCGTCAATGTTGGGCTGGGCCATGAGCGAATCAATATTGTCAGGCTTGACGCTCCCGCCGTAGATAATCCTGACGTCTTTAACGTCAGGCCCGAACATCTCGAAAAGCAGTTCTCGTATCGCTATGTGAACCTCCTCGGCCTCCTGAGGGGACGCGACCTTGCCGGTGCCTATGGCCCAGACAGGCTCGTAAGCGATGGTTATCTCTTTTACCGCGCCGGGCCGGAGTTTGTCGAGGGCGCCTGTCACCTGCCGCTTAACCGTCTGAAGGGTATTACCGGATTCTTTTTCTTCGAGCCTCTCTCCCACGCATATAATCGGACGGAGACCGCCCCTAAGCGCGGCCAAGGTTTTTTTATTCACGTCGGAGTCGGACTCTTTGAAATATTCCCTTCTCTCGGAGTGTCCTATAATCACGTGCCGGCATCCTGCGTCAAGGAGCATCTCAGCCGAGACCTCTCCGGTGTATGCGCCGTTTTTTTCCCATGACATGTTCTGCCCGGCAAGTTTTATCCGGCTGTCCGCGACAAGGTGGCTTAAGTGGTATATGGAGGTGAAAGGAGGCGCAATGACGATGTCAACGTCTTCAACGCCCTTCAAGAGATCTCGGAGTTTCAACACCAAATCCGCTCCAGTGCGGATGGTGGTGTTCATCTTCCAATTGCCTGCCATGAGGGGTTTTAACATTGAGCTGCCGTGTTAGGCGGATTAAGGGAGGCGATTAGTATGGGGTTAATACCCCGCCGGGGTATCAGCTTGCCGCCGCTTGCGCGCCGTTTTGTTTGCGCCTCAAGGCCGCGATGCCGGGCAGATCGTTTCCTTTGAGTATCTCGAGGAACGCCCCTCCGCCGGTGGAGATGTAGCTCATCTTGGCGAACTCGCCGGCCCTGTGCACGGCAACGTCCGTGTCTCCGCCTCCGACTATCGTCATGGCGTAGGTGTTGGCCACGCTCGTCACCATCGCAAACGTCCCCCTGCTGAAGGCGTCTATCTCGAAGACCCCCATCGGGCCGTTCCAGATGATGGTCTTTGCGTTCTGTAGGGCCTCGGTAAAGAGCGTTACCGTGGCCGGGCCGATGTCGAGCGCCATCCAGTCTTTGGGTATCTCCTGATACGTTACGACCTTTGTCTCGGCTTCGGCGCTGAATTTATCCGCCACGACGAAGTCCACGGGCATGTAGAGCTTTATGCCTTTGGACTTTGCCTTCTCGATGACCTCTTTGGCGGTGTTAAAGGCGTCGCCCTCGGCGTACGATTTGCCGACCTCGTAGCCGAGGGCCTTGAAGAACGTAAGCGCCATCCCTCCGCCGATTACGAGTTTGTCCACCTTGTCGCAAAGGGCCAGCAGTATCCCGACCTTGTCCGAGACCTTCTTGCCGCCTATCAACGCCACGAGGGGGCGCACCGGTTTTTCCATGGCCATGGTGAAATACGTAAGCTCTTTTTTCATCAAAAAGCCGGCCGCGAATTCCTTTACGTATTCCGTGATGGCTACGGTCGAGGAGTGCGCCCTGTGGGCCATGGCAAAGGCGTCGTTTACGTAAACGTCGGCGAGAGAGCCGAGTTTTTTTGCGAAGACCGGGTCGTTTTTTTCCTCTTCCGAATGGAAGCGCAGGTTCTCAAGCAACGCCACGTCACCGGGTTTCATCCGTGCGATTATCTTTTCGGTCTCCGGCCCAACGCAGTCCGGGGACATGGTAACGTCTTTTTCAAGGAGCCTGCCGAGCCTCTTTGCAACGGGCGCGAGGCTCATCTCCTGCGTCCTCTTGCCCTTGGGACGGCCGAGGTGGGAGGCGAGGATTATCTTTGCGTTCTCGTCGAGCGCGTAGTTTATCGTGGGCAGGACGCTCCGTATGCGGGTGTCGTCCGTTATGTTTCCGTTCTCGTCCAGAGGGACGTTGAAGTCCACGCGGATGAGCACCCGTTTTCCCTTGACGTTGATGTCGTCAATGTATTTAATGCCTTGATTCAATGCGCGGCCTCCTAAAATTTCATATGCCCTTTGAAGCCATATAAAGGACGAGGTCTCTCATCCTGCACGAAAAGCCCCATTCGTTGTCATACCACGAGAGGACCTTAGACAAGCGCGGGCCCAACATCTTGGTGGAGAGGGCGTCCACTATGGACGAATGGGGGTTGCCCTTGAAATCAATGGAGACGCATTCCTCTTCGCAGACTTCAAGTATGCCCTTTAATCTGCTTGACGCGGCCTCCTTGAGGCTGGCGTTCACGGCCTCGGCCGTAGCGTCTTTTTCAAACTCCACGACGAGGTCCACCACCGAGACCGCCGGCACAGGCACGCGAATGGCCATGCCGTCGAGTTTGCCCTTGAGTTCCGGCAGCACGAGGGAGACGGCCTTTGCCGCGCCGGTGGTCGTGGGTATCATCGAGAGGGCCGCCGCGCGCGCCCTTCTCAAATCCTTGTGCGGAAGGTCGAGTATCTTCTGGTCGTTGGTATAGGCGTGTATGGTGGTCATAAGCCCCTTTACGATGCCGAATTTTTCATGCAGGACCGCGGCGACCGGGGCGAGGCAGTTCGTGGTGCAGGATGCGTTTGATATGACCGAGTGTTTTGCGGGGTCGTAGCTTGCGTGGTTTACGCCCATGCAGACGGTGATGTCCTCGTTCTTCGCGGGGGCCGAGATGATAACTTTTTTTGCGCCGGCCGTCAGGTGCACCGCGGCCTTGTCGCGTGACGTAAAATGCCCCGTGCATTCAAGGACCACGTCAACGTTCATCTCCTTCCACGGCAGCTTTGCCGGGTCTTTTTCCGCGAGTATTTTTATCCGCTTGCCGTTTACCGTAATGGCGTTTTCGGCGGCCGCCACTGCCGCGTTTATCACGCCGAAGACCGAGTCGTATTTCAAGAGATGGGCCAAGGTCTTAGGGTCGGTTACGTCGTTGACGGCGACGAACTCGATGTTTTTTTCTCCAAGCGACACCCTCAGTATGTTCCTGCCGATCCTTCCGAAACCGTTTATGCCGACCCTTACCGCCATCGTTGCCTCCGTATATAATATCTGGTTTTTTTTAAGCCTATCCGGTTATGTAAAAGCGCTTGAACTCTTTTTTTATTTCCCGCACGCTCATCTGCCCCGGCGCGGCGGCCGTGGTTATGGAACCGTAGGCTATTTTTGAACCCAACGCCGGAAAGAGCACGCGGGAGGCCTTGCCGCCGCGCCCCATCCCTATGACCGAAAGGCAATCATAGGCAATAAGCAAAGACGCGAGCCTACGGAAGTCTCCTGCGTCTTTCGCGGCGCAGGCAATCTTTACGATGTCCGCCCTGAGCGAGATGCCTTTTTTGACGATGCCCGTGAGTTCCTTGCCGCCGGGCGTTTTCTTGAAGTTGTGATAGGAGATGATGAGTTTTTTGCCGAGCCTACGGCTTAAGTCTACCACATTTTTAAGTATTGCGCTTGAACTTAGTTCTATGTCCACATACTTTGCAAAAGGGGCAAGCGCGTTGAAGAGTTCGAGTCTTTTGTCATCGGGTATATGAAACCGTCCCCCCTCTTTTTTGCTCCTTATCGTCAATATCGTCGGCCTGCCTGCGCCCCGCATGGCCCGCGCAATATCATCGGGGTTGCGCCTTCGATATGTGTCCACTCTTATCTCAAGGATATCCGCGCCAGAGGCAATCGCCTTTTTTACGTCCTGCGGCTTGATTGAGCCGGCGATTACGCCTGCCGTCAGAGGGGTGCGGCGCTTGTCTGTCCCTTTTTTCATTTCGTAAAGCCGGCATCGTTAACGGGGTATCGGTTGCCCAGCACCACTTTGCATTACGAGAGTATGTTGGTTAACAAATTTCTTCGTACAGCAAAGTGGTGCTGGGCGCACATTATATGAATACTGAAATGACCCGCAAAAGTCAAGAAAGACTTTGCCCAGCGCCACTTTGCATTACGAGAGTATGTTGGTTAATAAATTTCTTCGTATAGCAATGTGGTGCTGGGTATAATACTCCCCAAAATTCAGACAAGGGTATTCGGCGTGTGACAGCCTGCCGTTAACCCTAATGAGGGAGGCGGGATGAAGAAGAACCGCGACGGGGCGTTCAAGGCGAAGGCGGCGCTTGAGGCGGTCAGGGGGAG
>JACRCC010000095.1 GCA_016234405.1 Deltaproteobacteria bacterium
CAACGTAAATGTTGATGAACCGCCTTCCCACCAACTACCTGACAGATCTATATTATATCCACCCCAGTTTTGATTTGAAATACCCGCAATCTCGCCGGTCGCTGTGCCAATATCTTGAACGCCGCTTGATGTCAGCACAGCCGTTCCGCTCAGCGTGTATCTGCTTAAGTCAAATGACAGCGAGGCAACGGCCGACGTGTTTCCCGCCAAATCGGTTGCCGTGTAATCAATTGTGTGAGTTCCCTCTGCAAGGCCGGAAAGGAGCAGAGATGAAGACGTGGCGGTCCACGGCCCGTTGTCCAAGCTATATGAATATGTCCCAGGCTCATTGCTTGACAGGGTGGCGGATATATCGCTTGTGGCTGTGCTTGCCACAGGAGCCGCCGACACCTGCGCGATGGAAATTACGGGCGGCGTCGTGTCGCCAAGCGCATACGTCCAACCGTAGCTGATGGTGGATGTATTCCCCGCCGAATCCGTGGCTATAACCGTAAATGTGTGGCCGCCTAACGATAATCCCGTGAGGCTTGTTACGCTGACGGATACCCCGTCAAGGGTGTATGTGTATGTAACCGTTTCGCTGCTTGACGTGCCAAAGGTCGCCGTATCCGTATAAGAAGTTGCGGCAGGGGTTGATGTAAAGGACAGCACGGCCGGGGTGTAGTCGGTTGTCCAATTGTAGCTTGCCGTTGACGTGTTGCCCGCCCCGTCAGTGGCAATTGCGATGAACGTATGCGGCCCTTCGGAGAGGCCAGTCAGGCTGCCCGTTGAGGCAACGCCGTCAAGGGTGTAACTGTATGCTACTCCGTTTGCATCCGTTGCCGTCGCGCCGATGGTCGCGCTGTTTATGTTGGTCAGAGCCGCCGGAGTTCCGGTAAACGCAAGGGAAGCGGGCGGGGTGTAGTCAGTTGTCCACGTATAGCTTGTGCTTGATGTGTTGCCTGCTCCGTCAGTTGCGGTTGCTATAAAGATATGCGGCCCCTCGGTTAGACCCGTGAGCGCTCCGGTTGACGCTGCTCCGTCAAGCGTGTAGCTGTAGCTGACGCCGTTTGCATCGGTTGCCGTCGCGCCGATGGTCGCGGCATTAAGATTGGTTATTGCCGCCGGTTGGCCGGTGAGAGCCAGCGACGCGGGCGGCGTATAGTCGGTTGTCAGCGTATAAGTGAACGTGGTCAAGGATTGATTGCCCGCGCGGTCAACGGCCTTTATGTCCATTGTTACCGCGCCTTCGGGCATGACCGGGGTTGCATTAGGGCTGCCCTGCACCCATGTAACACCGCCATCGAAGCTGTAGTAATAAAACGTATTGGGGTCTTCGCTGCTCGCAAGACCCATCGGAGACGTGGACGAGTTAGTGAGCGCGGGCGGAGCTAAGGTATTAGAGAGCGCGGGAGGCGTATAATCCGTGGTCCAGCCGTAACTGAAGGTTGATTTATTTCCGGCGGCGTCCACGGCCGTTACGTTAAGCGAATAAGGGCCTTCAGGAAGGCCGAGCAAATTAAGGGTGTCCTGCGTTGTAACTGACCCGCTCCCCACAACTACGTTATTTACGGTATAGGTGACGGTTACAGGCTCGTTATATGTGATGACGAAGGTCGCGGAGTTCTGATTCGTAAAACTCGCAGGGGCGGCTGCCAAGGTCATAACCGGCGCCGTTGTGTCCCCGAGAAGCTCCGGGTCGTAGTCGGTCACGGCAACGACGCCGCTCATGTCAGCGGTCGTCGTATCGCCGCCGGACGGCGGAGCGCCGCCGTTGTCCGCATCGGGGCTCGTATACGCGAAGACAGCGTCGTCTCCGCCCCCTCCGCCGCCTTTGCCTCCGTTATCCCCGTTGGCCGAGGTTATCGCCGTGTCATTTATAAGCTGTCTGATCTCCCTTGCGCTTGCGGGCCTCGGTTTTGTCGGAGGGGCGTCATGGGACGTTATGAGGGTGGCGAACCCGGCAGAGACGTTCACGACCTGCCCGGGGGCGTTTGCGTTGTAGACAAAACCGTGACCCGACGCAAATACAACGCCGGTAACGCCGTTATTATAGAATACAAAAATATCGGTGCCCCGTATCCCGGCTACGGCCGTCGGGGTGTTGATGTTAAACGTCGAGCCTGATATGGAGGATACGGGTATGACCTCCTCTTTGGCCTTTGTTACAACGGCCCGTATCTTGCCTCTAAAGAGGCTGACCTCGGCCTTTTTTCTCGTATTGTCGTTATTTAATACGTATTGGTCTATCTTTAAGCGGCTTCCGGGGGCAATGCTCAAAACGCTCTGGTCTTTGAACGTAATCTCGGCCCTGCCGCCGGTCTTGGTCCTTACGATGTCGCCGAGGTAAACGGCGTCCCCTGTCTTTACCGTTGCCGCGGCCTGCGCGCCGTCGCGCAGTACGTCTACCCTTCCCTCAACCTTGGTGAAGGCCCCGACCTCGGGCTGCGCGGCGAGTCCGGCGGTTGGCATGAAAGCCAGCAACATGAAAAACGCCGCTAAAAAAACGGCTGATCCGCGATAAACCTCTTTAACAAAAAATCTGGCGCTTTTCATGCTGCTCTCCTTCCCCCGTTTCCACGAGGGCAAACTTTGAAAAACGCGGGCCTGAAGGCCTGCGCTACGGCCTGCGCTACGGTCTGCGCCGCAGTTCCGAACTTACTTAAAACCGCGCCTCAAGACCCGCGGTGTAAACGTTCTTGTCGTAGTCGTAGACCGCCACATTGGAATCCCCGCGTATGAAGACGTACTGGAGTTGGAAGTCAACCCAATCCTCCCAGACCGGATGCGACAGAAGGGCGCTTCCGGTATAAGTCCTGTCCCTCCTGCTCTTCAAAAACACGGAGTTCTGCTTGTCGAACTTCTGGTAATAAAACTCCCCGGACAAGTTGAACTTGAGCTTCGTTGTTACGGGATACAAAAGCCCCAACCCGCCCTTATGCCCCACGTAGCGCCAGTTGGCCCCGCTCGTGAACTCCCTGTCATAAGTATAGCTCATATTTACAAAACCTTTGTTTCCGTCAAAGAGGTAATACCCCGAAAGCCCGGCGGCGTTTGTGTCGCCGTCCTTGGTCTCGTCAATGAAGAGCACATTTTTTTTGTAATCCTTCCTCTGCCAACGGTAAAAGGCCTGCGCGAACCCGCTCCCGCCGAGGGCTAACTGATACGTCGGCGACACGCTGTAGGTCTGAAGATAATCGTCGTCGTCAACCATAGTGAAATTATAACTCATAATCAGAGACGCCGCCGAGCCGCTCATATTGTAACCCGGCACGAGAGAGACCGTGTTGCTCTGCACGTCGTGGGAGGCGAGCTTGTAGTGCGCGTTGACATAATACGAATACTGCGCCTTAAAAGAGGCGGGACCGGCCGTCTTGGGCGCGTATTCCGCCCTCAATGTCGCAACCGTGCTCGAATCCGCCTCGTTGGTCACCTTCTCGGCAAATGAAGAATCTCCGGGTTTCAAAAGGACGTTGTCGTCATACGAATACTGGAGACCCACGGTAACGCTTATTTCCTTCTCGACCTTCTGCCTCTCGGATATGGCGTCTATATATTGCTTGGCGAACCCGGAGATGTCCGCGTTCGGGTCTTTTATGATAATCTCCTTGAATATATCCTTGGCTGCCGCGAGTCTGCCGAGCTGCATATTAGCAACCCCTATCTGATAATCCGCAGCCTGCGAAAACGACGCGTCGGCCTCTTTGGCCTTTGTAAACGCCTCTATGGCCTCCTGATATTTCAGGGTCTTAATCAAGACCATGCCCTTCAATAAAGCCGTTTGCCCGGGTTGTATGTTTTCTTTTTCGGCAATGGCGATGGCCGCTAAGGCCGCGTCGTTATCGCCTGTCTGATAGTAAGCGTCCGCAAGCTCAAGCACGGCCTCTTTTACGGCCGGGGAGAGTTTGAGCGCGTCTTCGAGATGTATCTTCGCCTCTTTATACGCCTGCGTCTTTTTGTAGGCAACGCCCAAATGATACGCCGCGATTGAGGACAACGGGGCCTCCTCGCGCGCCCGCTTGAAGTCCTCGATGGCCTCCTCGTAGTTCTCTTCCTTAAGATTGGCTATGCCCCTGCCGATGCTCTCGGAGTCGGCCTCGGCCGGGGCTAACGGCTCGGCCAACGCGCCTGCGGAGAATTCATTGCCAAGAAAAAACATGAGGCAGGCCCACAACGCCGCGCTTCCATAAAACTTTCGCAAGAAATCCTCCGATGTGCGAAACAAAATTTCCGTGTCCCGTAGCTCAGAGGCTCTTAGCCCTGAAAAACTCAGGCTACAGGCTGCATTTAACAATGCAGATTTATTCTAAACCAAAACACTCTTTTGACACAAGATAAATTTGATTTAAGATGACGCGGCGGGCACGCTCTAATTTTGTCTCATGGCAATATAATCAATTGCAGTTGACGCAACTTGGACGCTGTGATATTTTTTAACGATTGGACGCAGGCTGGCCGTTATAACGAAGACCATGATGAAGAAAAAGAAATATTCGCCGTCATTGGAAGAATTCAAACTCCTTGCGGGGCAGTATAACGTCATCCCCGTTTACAGGGACATCCTCGCCGACACCGAGACCCCGGTATCCGCTTTCCTTAAAATAGACGACGGCAAGGACGCCTTTTTGTTAGAAAGCGTCGAGGGCGGGGAAAAGTGGGGCAGGTACTCCTTGCTCGGCGTCTCGCCGCGCTTTGTCGTAAGAAGCAAAGGCGCAACTGCCGAGAAGATTGAAGGAGGAAAAACCGTGCCGCTCGCCGGCAACCCGATTGACGCGGTCAGGGACTTGATGAAGGGTCTTCGCGCCCACGCTTTACCGGAGATTGCGCGGTTCTACGGCGGGGCAATAGGATATATCGGCTATGACATGATAAGATACATAGAGAGGCTGCCGGATAAAAAGCCCGCGGAACTCGGCCTCCCTGAAATGTATCTGTTCTTCACGGACACGTTCCTCGTCTTCGACAACGTGGAGCACAAGGTGCAGATCATCTCTAACGCCTACTTGAAAGATGGAGACGCAATTGACGCGGCATACAAAAAGGCGGTTGAAAAAATAGACGCGATTGCCGAGACGTTGAAAAAACCTTACGTCTCGAAGGGGGTCATGCCCCGGTCGGAAGTTACGCCCCCGTCGTCCAACTTCGAGCGCAAGGGGTTCTTGGACGCGGTGGAAAAGACGCGAAAATACATACTCGAAGGCGATATAATACAGGCGGTCATATCGCAGAGGTTCTCCGTGCCCCTTTCGTCCGACCCGTTTGACATATACAGGGCGCTGCGCGTGGTGAACCCGTCCCCCTATATGTTCTTTCTGAGGCTCGGAGGCGTTGAACTCGTGGGGTCTTCGCCTGAAATACTCGTGCAGGTAACGGGGCGAGACGTTACCGTGAAACCCATAGCAGGCACGCGCAAAAGGGGCAGGGACGAATCTGAAGACGTGTCCCTCGCAAAGGAACTGCTCGCGGACCCCAAGGAGCGCGCCGAACACATAATGCTCGTTGATTTGGGCAGAAATGACGTTGGCAGGGTCTCGGAGACCGGCACCGTTGCGGTCCTCGAATTCATGGCCGTAGAGAAATACTCCCACGTCATGCACATAGTCTCCAATATAGCCGGCAGGCTCAAAGACGGTCGTGATTCGTTCGACGCATTGAAGTCGTGTTTCCCGGCTGGGACGTTAACCGGCGCGCCAAAGGTCAGGGCAATGGAGATTATCGAAGAGCTTGAGCCTTGCAAAAGAGAGGTCTACGGCGGAAGCGTGGGATACATGGGTTTTTCCGGCAACATGGACATGTGCATAGCCATAAGGACAATGGTCATAAAGGACGGGCGGATTTACGTGCAGGCCGGCGCGGGCATTGTGGCGGATTCCGTGCCGGAAAAAGAATTCGAGGAGACCGAAAATAAAGCCCGCGGGGTATGGAAGGCGGTAGAGATGGCGGAGGAAGGACTTGATTAAGGCCGTGAACCGTGAAAGGCCGTGGATCGTGAGACGAAACGGCCATCAGGTTTTACGGTTCACGATTCACGAATCACGGTATTTATGCTCTTAATGATCGACAACTACGATTCCTTCACCTTCAATCTCGTCCAGTATCTCCAAGAATTGGGCGCAGAGGTCGCGGTCTACAGAAACGACGCGCTCACCGTCAAGGAGATGGAGGAACTGAAACCCGCGAAGATAGTCGTGTCTCCCGGCCCGTGCGACCCTCAAAAGGCCGGGATTTCCGTCGAGGCCATAACGCATTTCGCCGGCAAAGTCCCCATACTCGGCGTCTGCCTCGGACATCAGGCCATAGGCTACGCCTTCGGCGGCGAGGTGGTGAAGGCCGCGCGGCTCATGCACGGCAAGACCTCGATGATATACCATGACGGCCGTACCATATTCGACGGCTTAGCCAACCCGTTCGAGGCCAACAGGTACCACTCGCTTATCGTAAAAAGAGAAACCCTGCCCGATTGCCTCGAGGTGAGCGCGTGGACCGACGCTAACGAGATAATGGGGCTCCGGCACAAAAAATACCCAATAGAAGGCGTGCAGTTCCACCCGGAATCCATACTCACGCCGTCGGGCAAGGATATATTGAGGAATTTTTTGAGGAAATACCAACCATGATAAAAGAGAGCCTGCAAAAAATCATAAAAGGGACGGACCTCTCCGAAGAAGAGATGTCCCGCGTCATGGATGAAATCATGACCGGCGGGGCATCCCCCGGCCAAATCGGCGCGTTCATCACGGGGCTGCGCATGAAGGGCGAGACAATCGCCGAAATAACCGGCGCCGCAAAGGTGATGCGGGCTAAGGCCACGAAGGTCGCTGCCGGAGACGGAGTCGTGCTCGACACCTGCGGAACGGGCGGGGATTCGGCAATGACCTTCAACATCTCGACCGCGGCGGCCTTCGTGGCCGCCGGGGCCGGGGTCAAGGTCGCCAAGCACGGCAACCGGTCGGTATCTTCGAGGTGCGGCAGCGCAGACGTGTTGAAGGCATTGGGAGTCAACATCGAGGCCGAGGTATCGAAAGTTGAAGAGTGCCTTAGCGGCGCGGGCATTGGTTTTCTCTTCGCCCCCCTGCTGCATGGGGCCATGAAATACGCGGCCCCTGTTCGGCGCGAACTCGGCATACGCACGATATTCAACGTGCTCGGCCCCCTCACGAACCCGGCTCGCGCAACGCATCAGATCTTGGGCGTTTACGACCCGCTCTTAACCGACATACTCGCAAAGGCGCTCTACAACCTCGGCAGTGTCCGCGCATTTGTCGTGCGCGGCGAAGACGGGCTTGACGAAATCACGCTCGCGGCCGAGACGCGCGTTACGGAATTGAAAGACGGCTCGATAAAGACGTATCACATAAAACCCGAAGACTTTGGATTTAAAAGGTGCAAGCCCGAAGACTTACTTGGCGGAGACCCTGAGACCAACGCAAAGATAATACTCGAAGTGCTTGCGGGCAAGCCCGGCCCGCAAAGGGACGTCGTGCTATTGAACGGCGGCGCGGCAATATCCGCCGCAGGGGTGACTTCTTCCATTGACGAGGGCATCGCCGCGGCGCGCGGCGCCATTGACTCGGGAGCGGCATTGAAACGGCTTGAACGGCTTAAATCAATCACCAACGGCTAAGGGACACAATGTTACTCGACGATATAATCAAGGGGAAGGAAGAAGAACTCAAGAAATCAAAACTCTATTTTCCGGTTGAGAGGCTTAAAGAGAAGATAAAAGAGGCATACCCGCCGCGGGATTTTGCAAAGGCGATATCCTCAAGCCGTGATATCGAAGACATACGGATAATAGCCGAGGTCAAGCGGGCGTCTCCGTCAAAGGGGGTCTTGCGGACGCCTTTTTTTCCGATGGAGATTGCAAAGGAATATCAGTTAAACGGCGCGTCGGCCATCTCGGTCATAACCGAAGAAAAATTCTTTCTCGGCAGACTCGATTTTCTCGTGCCCATAAGGCTTCACCTGAAACTCCCGGTGCTCCGAAAAGATTTTCTCTTCGAGCCGTATCAGGTCTACGAATCAAGGGCCTCTAACGCGGACGCAATACTCCTGATAGCGTCCATACTCGGCCTTGATAAGCTCAAGGAAATGCTTGAACTAAGCACAAGCCTCGGCATGGCGTCTCTCGTCGAGGTTCACGACGAAAAAGAGCTTGAGACGGCCGTGGAGGCCGGGGCGAAAATAATCGCCATCAACAACCGGGACCTCAAGACCTTTGAGGTGGACATCAAAACGACCCTGCGCCTCGCCCCGATGGCGCCTGCGGACGCGCTCATCGTGTCCGAGAGCGGCATCTCCACGCTCGACGACGTTATCGCGCTCCGAAAGGCCGGCGTACACGCCATGCTTGTGGGTGAAACGCTTCTCACGGATAAAAACCCGGGACGCAAACTGAAGGAACTGAGGGGCCTTGTTTAAGGTAAAGATATGCGGGATAACCAATGCCGCCGACGCAGAGGCGGCGGTTGAGGCCGGGGCAGACGCCTTGGGGTTCGTCTTCTACGCAAAGAGCCCAAGATTCATCTCCCCTGAAGACGCCGGAAGGATACCCGCGAAACTCCCCCCGTTCATTACGTCCGTGGGCGTCTTCGTAAACGAAACGCTCGACGTTATAAACGCAACCGTTAAAGCGGCGCGACTCACCTGCGTTCAGCTTCACGGAGATGAGGCGCCGGAGTTTTGCGCGGAGGCGGCGCAAATAACCGGATGCAGCGTCATAAAGGCATTTCGCGTCAGTACCACTGACGCGATATTGAAACTTGACGGATACAAGAACTGCGCAAGCGCGTTCCTCCTCGACTCGTTCAGCAAAGACGCGCGCGGCGGCACGGGCAAAACATTCGATTGGAAAATAGCGGTTGAAGCCAAAAAATTCGGGCGTATAATACTATCCGGCGGCCTAAACCCTGAAAACGTCGGCGCGGCCATACGGGTGGTTGCGCCCTACGCGGTTGACGTAAGCTCCGGGGTCGAGGCGTCGCCGGGAGTAAAAGACCGCGCAAAGATAAAGGAATTTGTCATGACGGTCAAACGCATGAGTTGACATGAACGTTGCAGCGCTCATCAAACTTGATATATAATAGTAATCACCATTTAATAAAAGGAGACTCGTATGTTCGTTAAGAAACCGGTCGTTGGCGGGTTGAGCAGGTTGACTGAAAGCGGCCGCAAGGGGCGGCTGGGAACAGCCCTTGATGAAAGAGATGATAAAGTAAAGGACGCCATACTGAACGAACTGTACAAATTTCACGATAACATCTTTAACGTAAAAGACGTGCCGATGAGCGTAAAAAAAATATCCGACACCGTAGGGTTGAATGAAAAGCTCGTTAAGCTCGTCTGCGCTCTTCTGGAATGCGATAACTACGTTAAAAAAATAAAGCTGCCGCACACCCTCTTCTATAAAATAACGGTTAGAGGCATCAAATACATCGAAAGCGCAAAACATTGATCCAGATGCCGACTCAGCTGAGACAAAAAGAAAAGAAAACGGTTTTTGTAGGCCACGATTACACCTTACGCGGCGGGCGGAAAACCAAATTCCGTCAAGCTGTAGCTAAAGCCTTAAAAGGCACATCCTATATCTCCATATACGCCGATACCGCCCCGCGCAGACAGCATGTTTTAAAAGATATTATAAAAAAGATTAAGAAATCGGAATTATGCGTTTTTGACCTGACCGATTATAAGTGGCAATTCAACCCCGGCAAAAATCTGAACGTGCTCCTTGAACTCGGCATCTCCATCGGCGCGGGGATACATTCTTTTATCGCCTACAAAGAAGGTTGCATTAATTTTAAGGAAGAGCTGAGTAACCTCCTCGGCAGTTACAGATATCCATACAAAAACTACGGCCAATTTTCGAACGACCTGCATGAGTTTATAATAACTATCGGTACAAAGGCATGACGAAACTACCTGACAGGCTCGGACACTTCGGCGCATACGGCGGCAGATACATCTCGGAAACCCTCATGCCTGCGGTAATGGAGCTTGAGAAGGCGTATTTGAAGTGGGCCGTGCACCCGGACTTCAAAAAGGAGTTCGCGTATTATCTCAAAGAATACGTCGGCAGACCCACGCCTCTATACTGCGCCGAGCGGCTCACGAAAAAACTCGGAGGGGCGCGCATATTTTTAAAGCGCGAAGACCTCTGCCATACAGGGGCGCACAAGATAAACAACACCATCGGCCAGATACTCCTGGCAAAGAGGATGGGCAAGAAGCGCGTCATAGCAGAGACCGGGGCCGGTCAACACGGCGTGGCAACGGCGACCGTGGCGGCCATGTTCGGCCTCAAGTGCGAGGTCTACATGGGCGTGGACGACATAAAAAGACAGTCCCCCAACGTCTTCAGGATGAAACTCCTCGGCGCGAAGGTAACTCCCGTCTCGTCCGGCTCGCGCACGCTCAAGGACGCGATGAACGAGGCCCTGCGCGACTGGGTAACTAACGTCTACGAGACCTTCTACATCATAGGCACGGCCGCAGGCCCGCACCCCTACCCCATGATGGTCAGGGACTTCCAATCAATAATAGGGGCCGAGTCCAAAAGACAATTCAAGGACATCGCCGGCAAACTCCCGGATGAACTTATCGCGTGCGTTGGAGGGGGCAGCAACTCCCTCGGACTCTTCCATCCGTTCCTCGAGGACAAGGGCGTCGGGATGACGGGCGTGGAGGCCGGCGGAGACGGGGTATCCACGGGCCGTCACGCGGCGTCCATCAACGGAGGCAGACCCGGGATTCTGCACGGAAATAAAACATATCTCATACAGGACAAATGGGGGCAGATAATAGACACCCACTCCATATCCGCGGGACTCGATTATCCCGGGGTAGGCCCTGAGCACGCCTATCTGCACGACACGGGAAGGGTCAAATACGTAACCGTGACGGACAAAGAGGCGCTCTTCGGATTCAAGACGCTCACGCTTACCGAAGGCATCATCCCCGCGCTCGAAAGCGCGCACGCCGTGTCCTACGCGATAAAGGCCGCAAGGAAGCTCGGCAAGAACCAGACTCTCATTGTATGCCTCTCAGGCAGGGGCGACAAAGACCTTCAGACCGTGTCAAAGGCGTTCGGGTACGAATTATAAACCATGAAACCGTCCATGTCCGACACGAGAATATCGCGCGCGTTCGCAAGGCTCAAAGACAAGGGCAAAAAAGCGCTCATCGCCTTCGTAACCGCCGGAGACCCGGACATAGCGGCCACGCGGGAACTCGTCTTGACGCTTGAGGCGTCTGGCGCGGACATAATCGAGCTTGGCATCCCGTTTTCCGACCCGATGGCCGACGGCCCGACCATTCAGGCGTCTTCCGAGCGCGCCCTAAAAAAAGGGACGACCCCGGAAGACGTGCTCGACGCGGTGAAAAAGATACGCAAGACAAGCGAGATACCGATAGTCCTTTTCGGCTATTACAACCCGATATTCTCCTACGGGGTCAAAAAATTCTCCCGAAAGGCTAAAGAGGCTGGAGCGGACGGCGTGCTCGTGGTTGACCTTCCCGCCGAGGAGGCCGGAGAGTTAAAAGAGGAACTCTGCAAAAACGGCCTTGACCTGATATTCCTCCTCACGCCCACGAGCGACGCCGAGAGGATGAAACTTACGTCGAATGTTGCAACAGGCTTCATCTACTTCATAAGTATTACCGGCGTAACCGGCGCGAGGCAAAGCGTATCCAAAAACATCTCCTCTTACGTAAAAAAAATCCGTTGCTTCTCGTCCATCCCGGTCGTGGTCGGCTTCGGCGTCTCAACGCCTGTGCAGGCCAACGCGGTCTCAAGCTGTTCGGACGGGGCAGTAGTAGGCAGCGCCATAATAAACGTAATCGCGGCGCGCCAAAACGACCGCAAGGCGCTTTTAGCGGACGTTGGCGAATTCGTATCGTCCCTCAAAAAAGGCATGAACGCGCGCGGCTGACGGACGGCCGCATAAAGGAAAACCATGATCTGGCTCAAAAAAGAGATGCTCAAGAACGGCTCGGACGGCAAAAACGTAAAGGTGCCCAAAGGCCTCTGGGTCAAGTGCGAGCAGTGCGGCGGGATAATATTCAAAAAAGAGGTTGAGAATAACCTCGACGTTTGCCCCAAGTGCGGTTTCCACTTCCGCATCCGTGCGGCCTCGCGCCTCGCCATCATACTGGATGAGGGCACGTTCAAGGAATTCGACGCGGACGTGGAACCGGTTGACTTCCTCGAATTCAAAGACCTTAAAAGATACAAAGACCGGCTCAAGGCCTCTCAAAAAGAAACCGGACTAAAGGACGCCATAATCACCGGAGAAGGGCTGATAAACGGCATCCGCGCCTGCATCGGCGCGTTTGAATTCTCTTTCATGGGCGGCTCAATGGGCTCGGTCGTGGGTGAGAAGATAACGCGGATGATCGAGACCGCCAGAGAGAACGTGTGCGGGGCAGTGATATTTTCGGCCTCCGGCGGGGCACGGATGCAGGAGAGCATCATATCCCTCATGCAGATGGCAAAGACGAGCGCGGCCCTTGCCCGCCTGCGCTCCGCCGGGCTTCCCTACGTCTCCGTGCTGACCGACCCCACCATGGGGGGCGTCACCGCGTCCATAGCCATGCTCGGCGACGTCATTATGGCCGAGCCTAAGGCCCTTATCGGGTTCGCGGGTCCCAGGGTCATATCCGAAACCATCAGACAAAAACTCCCCGACGGATTCCAGAGGGCGGAGTATCTCCTTGAGCACGGGATGCTCGACATGATAGTAGAGAGAAAACAGATGAAAGACACTATATCGAAACTCCTCTCGATGCTCGGCCCGTCAACCAAGGCGGGGAATATCTCTCGCGCCCGCTGACCCCCAAAATGCCCTCCTCTAAAAAGACCCTCGAATATCTGTACGGTTTAGAAAGGCTCGGCATAAAAAAAGGGCTTGGCCGCATCATTGCGCTCGCCCGCGCCCTCGACTCGCCGCACCTGTCGTTGCCGTGCGTTCACGTGGCCGGAACCAACGGCAAAGGCTCGACTGCCGCGATGCTGGCCTCAATCCTGACCGAGGCCGGATATAAAACCGGCCTCTACACCTCCCCTCACCTCATCAAATTCAACGAACGCATACAAGTGGACGGCAAACCCGTCGGCGATAAAGACCTCGCAAGATACGTGGTTAAAATAAAAAAGACGATAGAAAAATCCGGCCGGTTCGCTGCGCGCCCGACTTTTTTCGAGTTCACGACCGCGGCCGCATTTTTGCATTTTGCGGCAAAAAAAACGGACATAGCCGTCATAGAGACGGGCATGGGCGGCAGGTGGGACGCGACGAACATCATCTCACCGCTCGTATCCGTCATAACCAACGTCGCCCTCGACCACACGGAAATCCTCGGCTCTACGCTTGAGAAAATAGCCCTTGAGAAGGCAGGGATAATCAAAAGGGGCGCGCCCGTGGTGACGGCTGAGGATAAACCAGAGGCCCTTGCCGCTATCATTAAGGCCGCGAAGGAAAAGTGGGCGCCCGTCTACCGTCTTGGCCGCGAGTTCAATGTAAAGGCAATAAAACGAAAAGCAGATTCTTCGCTTCGCTCAGAAGGCCGGCGAGGGGCATTTGATTATCGCGGAATATCCTTTGGCTTAAAAGGACTAAAGACTCCCCTTCTTGGCCCGCATCAGGCGAAAAACGCGGCCTGCGCCTTGGCCGCAATCGAACTGCTGAGGGAAAAAGGTTGGAATATACCGGACGCGGCCATATGGGCCGGGCTTAAAAACGTCCGTTGGCCGTGCAGGGTGGAGGTCTTACGGAAAAGGCCTCTCGTAATCGTTGACGCGGCGCACAACCCTGCGGGCGCGGCAACGCTCAAGGCGGCCTTGCAGGGTTTTAGATTCGAAAAACTCACGTTGGCGCTTGGCATCCTCGCTGACAAGGACATCGAGGGCATCTTGAGGGAATTGGCCCCGCTCGCCCACACCTTAATCCTTACCGCGCCGCAAAACTCCCGCGGCGCAACGACTGGAACCCTCCTAAAGATGACGGACGCTGCGCCCGTTAGGCTCATGCTGATTAGCTCAGTCGCACGCGCCTGCGCCGTTGCGCTTGAAGGGGCCGGGACTGAAGACGCCGTGTGCGTTGCCGGCTCCGTCTACACCGCGGGAGAGGCAAAGGCTTATTTCGCCCAGCGCCACTTTCCGACACGAAAGTTCGTGCATGCGATAAACCCTTGAGACGGAAAGTGGTGCTGGGTTTCGCAGCGCCTTGTAAAGTGCGCGGTTTATATGCTAAGGTCTTTGGGGCTTAACATCCCCCAAACTTCCCATGTCATCTACCTTTGAGTTCATAAAAACCCGCTCATCAAAAAAGGTTTCATTCACCTCCGCGCTTTTCCCCGCTCCCCGCTTAAAGCACACGGGGACATGTATAATCATGCGGGGACTTGTTTGTCTCTGTATCCTGACGGCCTTCCTCATGGCCGCGCCGCCTTTTGCCGCGTCCGTTGAGCCTTCCGGCGACATATTCAAAAAAGACCTGCCCATAGACCTAACGGCTGATTTTATCACCTACGACAAGGCCGCGGACACGTATACGGCCAGAGGGAGCGTCGTCATATTGCAGGACAAGATGACCCTCACCGCCAATGAGGCGCGTCTCAATGTGACCACGGGCATGGCGGACGCCGCGGGGAACGTCGAGGTCTTCGACGTTGCGGGCAGCACGCTCAAGGCGGACAGCCTCACGATGAACATAAACGAAAAGACGTCCGTGGCGGTCCATGCGCGGATATTTTACAAGAAAGATAACATACATCTGCGCGGCAAGGTCATAAAAAAGACCGGCCCCGAGGACTACACGTCCGACGGACTCACCTACACCACCTGCGACTGCGCGGACGACGAGACTCCCGCGTGGGATTTTGAGGCATCCGGCGCAACGGTTACTATAGGGGAGTATATGACCGCGTGGAACGCGCGGTTTCACATCATGGGGGTGCCCGTCCTCTATTCGCCCTACGTCTCTCTCCCGATGAAACGCGAGAGACAGAGCGGGTTTCTCCAGCCCAAGCCCGGCTACTCCAAGCTGCGCGGTTTTGTCCTCAAAAATTCCTTTTTCTGGGCCATGACCGATAACATGGACTCAACATATTATCTCGACGTGGAGACGAGACGCGGGCTTGGAAAAGGGGTCGAGTACAGATACATACGAAACCGCAAGAGCAACGGCGAGGCGTCGTTCTACCACTACAAGGAAAAAAACATTGACCGCGTGAGGGAGTTCAGGAAGGGCGCAAATAACCTCTCGCGGCCCAAGACCGCGGCGGACAACAGGTGGGCGTTCAAATTAAAGCACCTCGAAGACCTCGGACCCGGTACGACCATCAAGGCAGACATAAACGCGGTGAGCGACGACGAGTATTTTTTGGACTTCGGCCGCGGGCAGGAAAGGACGCTTGAATCCCTTGAGAGCAACGTCGCCCTGAGCAAAAACTGGTCTTCATACAGCTTATCGGCCCAGTTCAGACACTTCAACAACTTCCTCTCCGCCTATGACAGGGACACCTTGCAGATGCTGCCGGTCATGAGTTTAAAAAACTCCAACCAGCGCGTGGCCGGAGGGCCGTTTTATCTCTCAGGCGATTACAACTACGCGCATTTTTCGAGGGCCGAGGGCATGGACGGAGACAGGCTCGACGCGCATCCGCGTCTTTCTCTGCCGCTAAGCCCCGGCGGGTGGTTCGACTTCACGCCTTCATTCGCCCCGAGGGCCACGTGGTACCTCGTAAAGCACGACCCTCATGGCAGATACGCCGAGAGGTATCTCTACGACGTTACCGTTGACATGACCACGACCTTCGTCAAGATTTACCGCCCGGAATTCGAGTCCGTCAAGGCCATTAGGCATACCTTCCGGCCCAAACTCGTCTACACGTATATACCGGAGGCCGTGCAGGACGATACCCCCAAATTCGACTCCATAGATTTCGTTGCAGCGGCCAACAACCTCACGTATTCGCTCAACTCCATCCTTACCGGAAAGGTCAGCGATGCGGACAAAAGCAAATACCCAGACTACGTTTACATGGACCTCAACCAGACCTACAACATCAACGAGGGCACAAGAAACCTTAACGGACCACAAGACAAGAGGAGGCCGTTTTCAAACGTAAACGGGGAGATACGGATAAAACCGGCCGCGTGGAGCGCCGTGACCGGCTCGCCTCGGGGCGAAGCCACGGGCAGGGGATCTTACGACGTATACAATAAATGGTTTGCGAGCTACGACGCGTCTCTCTCGGCGCTCCATTCCGTCGGCGACTTAACCGCATCGCACAGGTTCACGAGAGGATCCGCAAGTTACATCGAGGGCGCGGCAAGGGCGCACGCCGCAAAGACCGTTGATCTGACCTACACCAAGAGATTTTCCATAACCAATCATAAATCCCTTGAGACCGTTTACGGCATGGAACACAAGCAGCAGTGCTGGAGTTATCAACTTTCGTACACCGAGAGACCGGAAGAAAAGGTCGTCTACCTGACGTTCAACCTGCTCGGACTCGGAAGGGTCGCGGGAGTTCAGGGAAGGATAGACGGCGTGGCGCAATAGTGTGTTGACACGCCATAACGGTTGCGATAGACTTGGTCTGCCATTAACCAAAATTTTCCTTTTTTTAACCCTTACGAGGCATATTTTATTCCTTAATACGCCCTGGATATAGCTGCGGCAGGTTTAGGTTACGATATGGCCGAAAGAAAAGAAAGCGTAGAGGTGCTCTGCTCAGAGTGCAATACGGCCTTCAGGCTCTGGCTCCCGCAGGCATTCGTGCCGGTTGACTCGACCGGCGTCAGGATAAACTGCGTCAAATGCGGGGCGCGCTACCTCATAACCAAAGAGGGCAAATCCTTCAAGGCCAAAAAAGCGGAAGGCGCGGCCGCGGCGCCGGCAAAAAAACAGGCGGCAGCGGCAGCCCCGTCAACTGCCGAGGAAGCCGCGCCCCCTGCCGCGTTCACGGAAACCATCCTCATGATTGAGGACGACAAAGTGGCGCGCGCCATGGCCGAAAACCAACTCCGGGACGCGGGAATAAAGACCCTTGCCGCAAAGAACTCCACCGAGGCCCTCCACCTCCTGAAAAAAAATACCGTAGACCTCATCGTAACCGACCTGCACCTCAAAAACGCCAACGACCCGGAATCCCAGCTTGACGGCGAAGAACTCCTCAAAAGAATCGTGGACTCCGGCGTGAACGTCCCGGCGATAATCACCACCGGCAAAGACGTGCTTGACGACCTAATACTGGACCCCAAGTGGTTCGAGCTGCACGTAAAGGGCTTCATCCAGAAGGGCAACCCGTTCTGGGTGGAAGAGCTGAAGATGAAGATAAAAGAGGTGCTGTTCAAGGAATGATGGGAGGGTTGCCCATCATTGCGAATTTGATGCAGACCTGCAGGTCTGCGCTACAAAGCCGTTGCCCGTAGCTCAGGGCCTTAGCCCTAAAATCTTCCTGCGGGTTCAAGTTTGTAACTTGAACCCATAAATTCGTGCGCGGGAAAATGTCGCGTTTCTTGGGATTACGCAGTGAAGGGTTCAGGTTACAAACCACTGCTGTCCGGTTAAAATAACGCAGCTTGCAAAGGTTCTTCTGCCGGACAGCATCGTTTCCATAGACAAGGCCTATATCGACTACAATTGGCTTAATTCCTTGAATAAAAGCCGCATCTCGTTCGTGACCCGCGCTAAATCCAACATCAATTACGTCATTACCGGACAGCATCTCACAA
>JACRCC010000096.1 GCA_016234405.1 Deltaproteobacteria bacterium
GCAGTCATCTCAGGCCCGTAGCTCAGGCCTTCAGGCCTGAGGTTTTCAGGGCTAAAGCCCTGAGCTACGGGATGTCAGGGCTAAAGCCCTGAGCTACGGGATGTCAGGGCTAAAGCCCTGAGCTACTTCTTCGTCATCACGTAAACGCCGTCCCAGTCTTCGGGAAGATGCGCGTCGCGCAGGTTCTTTACCCTTGACAGATAGACCTGCGACGGTTTATCCTCCGGCCTCATCGAGAGCGCCGCGTTGAACTGTCCCTCGGCCTCGTCCCAATCTTTTCGTCTGTATGCGCGCAGTCCGGCCTCGAAGCGCTGCACGGCTTCGTTTACCCTGTCGTTGCCGGGCCTGTAATCAACAAGCTCGAAAATCTGAATGGGTTTGTCCTTGCCCTTGACCCTCACGTAATCCAACTCCCTTATGACGAACTCCTCTTTTACGTCGAGGGCAGTGAACTTAGGGACTATGACCGAGGTGCCGTATTCTTTATTCAACCCTTCGAGGCGCGAGCCGAGGTTCACCATGTCGCCGATGACCGTGTAGTCGAAGCGCATGGTGGAGCCCATGTTGCCGACGACGGCCTTTCCGGTGGAGATGCCTATGCCGATGTCTATCTTCGGTATCCCTGCCTTTTCCCACTCTATTTGAAGCTCTCTGAGCCTTTTGAGCATTTCGAGCGCGGTCCTGCACGCCCTCATGTAATGGTCTTCCTGCGGAATCGGCGCGTTCCAGAAGGCCATTATCGCGTCTCCCATGTATTTGTCAATCGTGCCGCCGTTTTTAAGGACTATGTCTGTCATGGGCGTGAGGTAGTCGTTCATGAGTTTCACGAGCACCTTGGGCTTCAGGCCCTCGGAGATGGTCGTAAAGCCGCGTATGTCGGAGAATAGCACGGTCATGCGTATCTCTTCTCCGCCGAGGCTGAGTTTATCCGGGTCTTTGAGAATCTCGTTGACGAGCGACGGGGAGACGTATTGCGAGAACGCGCCCTTGATGGCCCGTTTCTTTTTTTCCTCGGTGATGTATTGGAAGACCGTCACCGAGCCTGCCACGAAGTATATGTTGAATAGAGGGTAGACCTCGGCCACCCAATAACCGAGGTAGGTGAACATGTAGCCGTTGAAAAAAACGTAGACGCCGGAGAGCGCAAATGTGATGAGGGCCGTAAAGAGCGGGCGCAGCCGGGGGATTATGATAGAGAGGATCACGCCGGGGATGAGCATGGCCAGGACGTCGAAGAGTATCACCCAGTCCGGCCTTCGTATGAAGTCCCCGGCGAGCATGTTGTCTATGATGTTGGCGTGGACCTCGACCCCCGGAAAGACCCCGGGAAAGGGGATAGTCCTCATGTCGTATATGCCCGTCGCGGTTGCGCCCACGACGACGATTTTTCCCTTGAGCGCGGAGGCGGGGACTTCACCATTGAGTATGTCCGCAATCGAGTAGTGAGGGAAAGTGCGCGCCGGGCCCCGAAAGTTTATGAGCATCTGGCCGCGTTCTTCCGTGGGGACGTGGAGTTTACCGACGTCAATCGAGTCTACGCCGTAGGCCGCGATATTGAGCGTGAGCGGGGGGGAGCCGTTGTATTTTTTTACGGCGGCAATGGAGAGGTGCGGATAAACGGACTCCTGAAATTCTATTGCGAGAGGCGCCCACCGCACCGCGCCGTCAACGTCCGGTATGATATTAAACGCGGCAAATTCCGTTGCGGCGCGGGAGATGACAGGGATGTTTTGCACGACCCCGAAGGCCTTTACGTATTTCGGCTCGGCGTTGCTTTCATCAATCGGACGGATGAGATTGAATGCGGAGTTGGCGATGAACCTGTCGTCCGCAGGCGCGGCGCCCGCCTCTTCTTTTGACAGAAAAAAGAAGTGTCCCAAAACTACTGAGAGATTTTCTTTAATAGTCTTAGCAAGCGCCGCGTCGTTATCCGCGAGTTTTTCAAGGCCGGAAATCGTCCTTGTAGCTTTATCCCCGGCGCTTCCGAGCCGTTTTTTCAGTTCTTTTATCGCGGCGAGACCTCCTGTCTCGTCCGGCTCCGAGAAAACTATATCAAAGGCTGCAACGCTCGCCCCGGCCTCTTTGAGCCTTTGGACGAGCGCGGCGAGGCGCGTCCGGGGCCATGGCCATCTGCCCAGAGCCGTAATGCTTTTTTCGTCAATGGCGGCGATGACCACCCTGTCAAGCGTGGCGATGCGCCCCCTTGACGTAAAGTGCAGGTCGTAGGCCTTCAACTCCATCAGGTGAAAAAAAGGAATGCCTGCCCCGTATATCACAAGGGACAGGCATGTGACTAAAAGGCCGATCTTCCAGCCCGCTGGCGCGATTAGTTTTTTGAAAAATTGCATGACTCACCGTAGCTCAGGGCTTAGATGAGCAATTCCTTTTCCCCCTCCCCCTTTATGGGGGAGGGCAGGGTGGGGGCAGCCCTGAAAACCTCAGACCTAAAGGTCTGAGCTACAGGTCTGAGGTTTATTTCCCGGCGCCGCCTTTATAGCCCGCGTTGAATTGATCCATCACCTTCTGGGTTATGTCAATGGAGTCAGCGGCGTAAATGACGCCCTGTCTTTTGTCGAGAACGACCGTGTATTTATTTTCGTCCACGACTTTCTTTACGACGGCGAGTATCTCTTGGAGCATCTTCTGTCGTATATCCGCGCCTTTTTTCTGGAGTTCCTGATCATAGTCCTCGCGGATGCGTTTCAATTCCTTGTCTTCCGTAGCCAGTCTGTCTTCGAGGTCGCGCCTTTTATTGGGCGCAATGGTCTCCTTTTCCTTCATATACTGCTCGTTGAGGAGTCTGATGGATTCTTCCTTTCCCGCGAGCACCTTCTTCCTCGCGTCAACTTCCTTTGCAAAGGCCGCCCTTGTGTCCTTGCCGGCCTTTGATTCGGCCTCTATCTTTTGGATGTCAATTACCGCGAACTTGTTTTCCGCGGCTTGAGCCTGCGCCGCCGGAAACGCCAGCGCAACGGCTAAAAACGCCATTGATAGGATTTTTTTCATCCGTCCTCCATGTTTGATTTTAGTGAGCGCCGATACCTGCGGGGTTAAGATAGCAAAAAAAACGATTGTGTGTCAATCGGGAAAATATGGATATGCTTTGATTTGTCGGCGGAAAAAATATATATTTAGATATAGTCTTTTTTGTCCCTATACCGGCGGGTTCTTATGACGAACATACTCTCAAGGCTGAGCCTCAAGACAAAACTCCTTTTAATGATGTTGTCGCTCTGCGTCCTGTTTATCGTTTCCCTTTACGTGCTTTACGCGAGGGCGGAGAAAGACCTCATAGACGAGGTGAGAAAGGAGACCGAGGAACTCACGACCGCCTTTCAGATAAGCGTCGAGGAGATATCCAAAACCGATGAAGACGTGGACATAGAGAAGTTCAAGCAGCTCATACGTTCGAAAAAGAGGGGGATGAGGGAGATTTCCGTCGTAAACAGCGACAAAGAGGTGATAGCGAGTTCCAATGCCGCCGTCATCGGGAAAAAACTCAATATCAAGGCGGACACCGACAAACCCGGTGGCAACGTCGTCGAATACTCCTCCAATGAGGAGGGGCAGATGCGCTACGACATACTCCTGCCGATCGTCGTGGACAGGGAGCGCCTTGGGTACATACACCTTGCCACCGAGTTCGATGACCTTTCGTATTTAGTGCGCAAGAACCACATAAACCGCCTTATAGCGACGCTTGTGATATTCACCATAGGGATAGCCGCGGCCATGTATCTCTCCAAGAGATACACTGACCCGATAAAAGAGATTGCAGACGCCGCCCATAAGGTGGCTGCAGGGGACTTGAGTTGCAGGCTCCCCGTGCGGGGCGGGGACGAGATAGGGCGGCTCACGCAGAACTTCAACGATATGGTGGTGAAGTTGGGCGAGAGGATGACCCTTGAGGAAAGGCTCAAGGGGGCAGAACACATGTCCAAGATTGGAACTCTCGCATCGGGCATAGCGCACGAGGTGCGAAACCCGTTGAACCTCATCGCCTTGAGCATTGACCAGTTGAGGGTAGTCTACGCCCCCGAGGATTCGCTGAGGAAAAAGGAGTTTGACGGGACGATGGCCGTGATAAAATCCGAGATAGAGAGGCTCGACGGGATGGTCTCGAACTTCCTTAACTTCGGCAGACCTCTTAAATTATCCTTGAAGGGCATGGCGCTTGGGCCCATTGTTGAAGAGACACTAAGTCTCCTGTCGGAGAGCTGCGCCGAGAGAAAGATAACGATTGAGATGAACCATTTAGGGGATGGTGAGGCCGGGGATGCGGGCAAAAGCGTGCTCGCCGATTACAGGCATTTGAAGACCTGTTTTTTGAACGTATTCTTAAACGCCATACAGTCCATGCCGGAAGGCGGGGTCCTGCGCGTGGAGAGCGCAGCCAACGACGGGTTTGCAACCGTCAAGGTGCATGACACCGGGTGCGGCATATCTCCGGAAAATTTAGGCAGGGTCTTTGACCCATACTTCACCACCAAGGACATCGGAATAGGTATTGGGCTTGCCCTTACAAAGAGGGTCATCGAGGAACACGGGGGGAGCATTTCCATCGTAAGCGAGCTTGATAGGGGAACTACGGTTTGTATCAGCCTGCCCGTAAGCACGTAGCTCAGACCGTAGCTCAGACCCGTAGCGCAGGCCTTCAGGCCTGCGTTTATCAGGGCTGAAGTCCTGAGCTACGGGAGGGCGCGGCAAAAAAGGGGAGATATATGCAGGGAGCGGCGCTTGTAGTTGACGACGAAAAGGGGCAGCGGGAAATATTAAAGACCATACTCGAGTCCGAGGGGTATGACGCTGGCGTGGCTGCAAGCGGGGCAGAGGCTATCGAGGCGGTGCAGAAAAATAACTTCGACCTCGTGATAACGGACTTGAAGATGCCGGGCATGGACGGGCATGAGCTTTTAAAAAACGTCCTGGCCGAAAAACCGGCAGTGAGCGTGGTCATAGTAACGGCGCACGGGAGCATTGATTCGGCGGTGGAGGCCATCAGGGAGGGGGCTTTCGATTACCTCACCAAGCCGCTCGACAGAGACCGTCTTCTTCAGGTAGCGAAAAAGGCGGTCGAGAAATCGCGCCTCCTTTCCGAGAACATACAGCTCAGGGAGCAGCTCGAAAGGCAATTTAGGCTCCCCGGCATCATAGGCAGCGACTCCCGGATGAGGGAGGTCTTCAGGATAATCAGAAAGGTCTCAGGCTCGTCAGCGACCGTCATGATATACGGGGAGAGCGGCACAGGCAAGGAACTCATTGCAAAGGCGCTCCATTACACCTCCCCACGAAGCGCCCTGCCCTTCATGGCCGTGAACTGCGCGGCCATCCCCGAGGGGCTGCTTGAGACGGAACTCTTCGGATATGAAAAAGGGGCGTTTACCGGGGCATATGCTCGTTCCACGGGTCTATTCGAGGCCGCCGCCGGGGGGACTATATTTCTCGACGAGATAGGCGACATGAGCCTGAACCTTCAGGCAAAGCTGCTGCGCGTCATACAGGAAAGAGAGATTAGGAGGGTGGGTGGAAATACGAGCGTCAAGGTTGACGTGAGGATTGTCTCGGCCACGAATAAAGACCTTCCCTCCGAGATTAAGGCCGGAAGGTTCAGGGATGACCTCTACTACCGGTTGAACGTCATCTCTTTCAATCTCCCGGCGCTGCGCGACAGGAGGAGCGACATCCCTGAGCTTGCCGCATGGTTCATAAAAAAACACAACAACGCGTCGGGAAAATCAGTGACAAGACTGACTGAAGAGGCCATGAGCGCCCTTATGAACCACAACTGGCCCGGAAACGTCCGTCAGCTCGAGTCCGTGATAGAGAGGGCGGTGCTTTTGAACGACTCCCATGTCATAGGCATCGAGGCGTTTCCGATGGAGATGACGACCCTGCCCATTACGCTCGGCAAGATTGACTTCGAGCTGCCCGACGAGGGGATATCGTTCGAGGAGTTTGAAAGGCAGCTCATCTTAAAGGCAATGGTCAAATCCGGCGGCGTGCTCGCAAGGGCCGCGCAGCTGCTCGGCATGAGCTACAGGACGCTGCAATACAGGCTCAGCAAGTTCGGAATAGATAAGGAGTCGTTTTCCGGCCATAGGCAATCCGCGCCAAAGGCCGTCCTGCCTTCTGGGACAAAAGACCATCCCACGGGCGCGGAGAGATAAGACGGGTATCGGTAATCGGTTTAAGGACGATTGGTTTTTACCTTCATAGATTGATAACCGATGCCTTTTTTAAAAACCGTTTGACAAAAACCCTTATATAGGATAAAAAGGTCTTAATAATGCTGTTTAGGGGCGCATGCAGCTCAGACCTCGTAGGTCTGAAATATGTCAGGGCTAAAGCTATGTAATTCAGTCCCGTAGCGCAGGCCTTCAGGCCTGCGTTTATCAGGGTTGAGGTTTTCAGGGCTAAAGCCCTGAGCTACGGGGATGTTTATCAAATAGTTCATCAACCTTGGTGGTGGAAAAGAATGTTTCGTCTCAGTAGAGCCGCCGAATATACGATACGCGGGGTACTCCACTTGTCCAACGCGCCTCACGGCGCAACGGTGGACGTGGAGAGCGTGGCAAAGGCGCAGAGGATACCCGTTGCGTATCTCGCAAAACTTTTTCAAACGCTTGCAAAGAAAGGTTTCGTGAAGTCAACGAGGGGGCCGGACGGCGGATTCATGCTCGTTAGAGACCCTGAGGACATCAACCTGCTCGAGGTCATAGAGGCCGTCGAGGGGCCGATATTCCTTAACGACTGCCTTATCCACGCGGGCCAATGCCGGATGGACATGGTTTGTCCGGTGCACGACGTTTGGCGCGAGGCGCAAAAGAGGCTGCTCGAGTATCTGCGTTGTTCGACGTTTAAAGGGCTTGCGACGGCCGCAAGGCAAAAAGCGCAAAAAACGGCCGTGAGTCGTGAATCGTGAGTCGTGAATCGTTTCACGTCTCACGGCCGTTGTCGTCTCACGGCCGTCAGTATGCCGTTCAAAATATCCGCCGGGGCCGGGGGGCATCCCATGATAAAGGCGTCAACGGGTATCACTTCCGAGACGCTATTTCTGACGGCGTATGAGTCCCTGAAAATCCCGCCGTTGTAAGCGCACTCTCCGACGGCCGCCACGAGCTTAGGGGAGGGCATGGCGTCGTAAGTCCTTTTGAGCGCGGCCTCCATGTTTCTTGAAACAGGGCCCGTAACGAGCAGCATATCCGCGAATCTCGGCGACGCGGTGAAGTGTACGCCGAAACGCTCGGCGTTGTAGTAGGGGTTATTCACGGCGTGTATCTCAAGCTCGCAGGCGTTGCAGGAACCCGCGTCAACGAGCCTGATGGTGAGGGATTTTCTGAAGCGTTTCAATATCTCTTCTTCAAGTCGTGAACCGGCGACAATCACCTTGGACTCGTCGCTCGGCGACAGCGGTTCGGTCACGATGCCGGTCTTGAATATTTGATGGAGTATGCGTATCATATAAATTTCCTCGGATGTTTTGATGGGTGCGCTGCGCTTCACCCATCCTACGGCCTACTTGAATATTTGATGGAGATGTTTTGATGGGTGCGCTGCGCTTCACCCATCCTACGGCCTTTATACGGTCACGGTTCACGGCCTTAAAGGTCGTTTCCCGAATACGACTGGTTAAAGCTCTTGTTGCATAACGGAAAGTCAGGGACGATGTTGCCCTTTATGGCCTGCTCGATGGCTATCCAGTTTACGGACGACGGGTCGCGCACCATGCACCTGTTTATCTCGCCTTGAGGGCCTGCCTGAACCCAGTAAATTATCTCGCCCCTCCAACCCTCCACGGCCGAGAAGCCGCATGCGCCAGGGGCAGGGGGAGTGAATTCAACGGATAGCTCCCCTTCCGGCATTTCGTCAAGCATCATTCTTATAATCCGTATCGAGTCCCGGACCTCGACTATCCGAACCCATGCCCTCGCGTGCACGTCTCCTGACGTGAGGAGCGGGGGGATGGGCGGGACTTTTCTATACGCATCCGTAGGACGCAAAATCCTCGCGTCATTTGCAACTCCGCTTGCCCTGGCAACAAAACCCACCACGCCGAATGCCTTTGCGTCAGGAGGCGTGAGGATGCCCGTAGAGTAGACCCTGTCTTCAAGGGAAGGGTTATCTTCGTATATACGGACGAGTTTGTCGAATTCCGCCTCTATCCCTGAGAGTTCCGCCTTGATAGTCTCCTTACCTTCGCGCGTTATATCGCTCGACACGCCGCCGGGCATTACGCAGTCGAAGGTGAGGCGGTGCCCGAATAGGGCGGCGTTTGTGCGCAGCATCTTTTCGCGCAGTATTGACATCTGGTAGAGCATGAAGGTGAAGGCCGCGTCGTTGCATATGGCCCCGATGTCTCCGAGGTGGTTGGCCATGCGTTCCCTTTCAAGGAGTATTGCCCTAAGATATTGCGCCCGCAGCCCGACGATCGTCCCGGAGGCGGACTCGACGGCCTCCGCGTATGCGGTTGCGTGGCCCACGGACGTGTCGCCGGAAACCCTTCCGGCAAGGCGCGCGGCCGAGGCCCAGTCCATCTGTTCGAATCTTTTCTCGATGCCCTTGTGCGTGTATCCGAGCCGCGCCTCCATGTTTATGATGTCCTCGCCCACTGCCTGAAACCTGAAGTGCCCAGGCTCGATTATCCCGGCGTGCACAGGGCCCACCGGGATTTCGTAAACGCCCTCTCCCTCGGCGCGCACCCAAACGTATGTCCCGGCGGCCTTGGGGATATATGTTTTGCCGTCAAAGGACTTCCTGAGCGGATAGATGTCCGCCGGCCAGTCCTCGTGTTTTATCCACGGCCGCATATCAGGATGCCCTTCCGGGAGTATTCCGAATAGACTCCAAATTTGACGCTCAAAGCGGTATGCGGCAAGGTATTTTTTAGTGATGCTCGGAAATGATGGGCCGCCTTCGGGCATCTCGGCGGAAACTATCAGGAACTCCCCGTCCAAATTATATGCGGCATGGACGGAGAACCCCTTTTTAAATGCGGCGTCATCCGTTGCCCACTCGGCCGCGAGCCGCGCGCCTTGGGCCAACATGACCTTTGCCGCGGCCCTGAAGGACATCCTTGGGACGATAAACGCCGAAACGTCCGAGGGCCGCTGGAGGGTGTATTCTTTGAGGTCTTCTCCGAGAGCGGATATGAGAGCGTCTTTAAGCGTGGGCATCATTGCTCCGTTAAGGAATTAGTTACCTCAGTATTTCAACCGCCTTGTGAAACCACTGGCTCAGAAACTCCGGCAGATACAGGCCGAGGATAAAGACTATCGCCATATGGACGATTACGACCGATTGAGAGACCTTTATCTTTCTCTGATGAGCGGGAAGGTTCCCGAAGACCATTGGGATGACCCTCCTGAAGAGCGCCGCGAAGGTTACGGCAAGGCCGAGGAGAAATAGCGGCGCCGCGTAAGGCGCGTTTTTTATGGTGGCGGTCAGTATCAGAAATTCGCTCGTGAAGACGCCGAAGGGCGGCATCCCTGCGATGGCTATGACGCCGAGCATCAGCCCCCACCCGACCGGAGGATTTCCGCGCGCAAGGCCCTGTATCCGCGACATCTCCTGAGTATGGTGCATCTGCGAGGCGTTGCCGGCCGTGAAAAATATGGACGACTTCGTGAGCGAATGGACGAGCATGTGCAGGAGCGCCCCGAAGGTGGCGACCGGGCCGCCCAAGCCGAAGGCGAAGGTGGCTATCCCCATGTGTTCTATGGATGAATACGCGAACATCCTTTTGACGTCCTTCTGGCGCAGGAGCGAAAATGCCGCAACGAGGATGGAGAGCATCCCGAAAAACATCATGATGTAACCGGCCTTATTGCCGTGCGTGGCCCCGTCAACGAGGGTCTTGCACCTCACGAGGGCGTAGAGCGCGACATTAAGAAGGAGTCCGGAGAGGACGGCGGATATCGGCGTAGGGCCTTCGCTGTGCGCGTCCGGGAGCCAATTATGAAGCGGGACGAGGCCGACCTTGGTGCCGTAGCCCACCATGAAAAAGATGAAGGCGAGAGACAAGACGGTGGGTTCGAGCTTGCCGGAGGACGCGGCGAGGTTCGTCCACAAAAGCCCGGCCGTGCCAGAGCCGAACACCCGTTCGGCCGCAAAGTATAAAAGCACGGTTCCGAAAAGCGCGAGCGCGATGCCGACGCCGCACAGGATGAAGTACTTCCACGCGGCCTCGACCGCCGACGGGGTGCGGTAGAGCGAGACGAGCAGCACGGTTGAGAGCGTGGCCAATTCCATGGCTATCCACAGGACGCCCACGTTGTTGGTGAGGAGCGCCAAAAGCATGGCAAAGATGAAGAGCTGGAACATCGCGTGGTAAAACCTCATCGCGTTTTTGCCGACCCTGCCCAACTCCCTCTCGTGCCTCATGTAACGCCTGCTGAAGACCGCCGTAGTCGTTGAGATAAAAGTCGTGAGCACGGCGAGGTAGACGTTGAAGGCGTCAACGAAGAAAAACTCCCCTCCGGCGGTGAACGCCCCGTTGTTGTAGACCTCGGCAGCGAGGAAAAGGCTTGCAACGAAGGCCGTGGCCGAGCCGAGGATGTTCACCTCGGGGGCGTATTTTCTGTCTCCCACGAAGGCGAGGATAAAGGCGGCAACGAGGCTCACGCCGAGGAGGATTAGAAGGGTCATATCGGTTAATTGTCAATCCTCTTCCTTGAGTTTTTCCATCTCCTTGAGGTCAAGGCTGTCGAATGTGGTTCTTATCTGAAAGAAAAAGAGGCCGAATATGAACGCGGCTATGAGTATGTCGAGCGCGACCCCAAGCTCGACCACGAGCGGCATCCCGTAGGTGGCGCTCGTTGCGGCGAAGAAAAGCCCGTTTTCAAGGGCGAGAAAGCCGATTATCTGCGTAACCGCTTTTTTGCGGGTTATCATCACGAGGAACCCCAACATGACGGTGGAGAGCGCCACCGCAAGCGTGGATTTCGTGATGAGGGTGGAGAGTTCCCGCACCGGGGCAGTGAGGTGATATGAAAATATCACGAGCGCGATGCCGATGAGCATCGTCGTTGGGATATTCACGAGGTCTTCCACCTCTTTTCTTATGTGCAGCTTATGGACGAGCGCGTAAAGGATATACGGGAGCACGAAGACCTTCAATATCAGCGTGAGGACGGCCGAGACGTAGAGGTGGTGCAGTCCGGCGGTGTATCCCACTATCGCGGTGGATACCGACAGGAATAGTCCCTGCAGGGCGAAGAGGTGCAGCATCCCGTATATCCGCCTCTGCGCGAGAAGGCCGAACGCGGTAAGGAGTATGAGCGCCGCGAGCACGCCGTTTATCTGAGCCGCAAGATTCGTAGTCATTGGTTCACTCCAACATGAAATACGACAGCATCCCGATAGTCGCAAAAAGAAAGGCCATGCCGAGAAATTCCGTAACCCTGAATATCCGCATCTTTGCGAGCGGCGTCTCTATGAGGACGATGACCGCGCCCACGATCGCCATCTTGACGGCGAGGTAAAAAACGGCCGCCGGCAGCATCCACAGAGGAGTTGCGCCGGCTATGCCCCACGGAAAGAAGAGCGCAACGCCGAGGGCCGCGTATAGAAATAGTTTTATCATCTTCGCCCACTCGATGAGGGCCAAGTGCCTGCCGGAATATTCAAGCGTCATCGCCTCGTGGAGCATCGTAAGCTCGAGGTGCGTGGCCGGGTTGTCCACCGGTATCCTGCCGGTCTCGGCCACGGCGATGAGGATGAACGCGAGAAGGGCGAAGGCGAGCGATGGGCGCAGCATCAAGGGGTTTGTCGTAACCACCTGCGCCATCTGGGAAAGCGACGTAGACCCGCTCACGAGGGACACCGTGAATACCGACATGAGCATCGCCGGTTCCGCAAGCGTCGCAACCGTCATTTCTCTGCTTGACCCCATGCCCCCGAAGGCGGTGCCTGCGTCCATCCCGGCCAGCGCCGTGAAAAACCGCGCCATTGCGAATATGGCGACAAGGGCGATGATGTCCGCCGCAGGGGCGCTCGGCAGCACGGTGGATATGACCGGTATTATGGCCCCGGCCATCACGGTCGCGCCGAAGACGAGATACGGGGTGAACCTGAATATCCATGATGCGTTTTCGGCCAGGACCACGTCCTTGACGAAGAGCTTCATAATGTCGCGGTAGGGTTGCAGCACTCCGGCGGAGGTTCTTCCCTGCATCCGGCACTTGAGCATCCGCACCCAGCCCGCGAGCGCGGGCCCGGCTAAAAGCACCACTGCTATCTGGACGAACTCCACTATTATGGAATAAAGGGTTGTCGTCATGCGAACACCAAAAGAACAATGAGCGTAATAAATGAATAGAGGAGGTATATCTGAATCCTCCCGTGCTGCATGAATCCGGCCTTGCGCGCGCACCAGAACGCGGCCTTGGAAAAGGGTTTATAGAGGAGATACCAGACGCGGTCATTTATCATCAAGCGGTATACGAATTTCCTCTGGAACGCGCCATGGGCGTTTGCATCCTGCGGCGTTACGGATTCTTTTATCATCATGAGAAAGCCGAATATCCTGCGAAGCGGCATGGCGAACGACGTGGAGTTGTACTGCATCCTGTTAGTTAGTTTTTCAAACCCGCACCCCCAGACGGGCGCCCTGGTCAACGCGGTCTTACTGGAGCGGCGGGAGTGGAAGACCGCGTATGCCGCAGCCACCACCGCCGTTATCCCTATGAAGATGACGGGGGCCGAGTAGGATGCCCTGACGGACGATACCGGCGTGAGCCAGAGCCACCCGAACGTTTTTGCCGAGACGCTTATCTTTGCGCCTATGAGGATAAGAGGCGCCATGTCCGCCCAGCCGATTACGGCGGTCGGGAACACGCCGAGGAGCAGGCATGAAGCTGCGCACAAACACATCCCCGCCTTCATGGGCCAGTTGACCTCGCGCGCCGCGCATGGATGCTCTCCCCTCCAGCGCCCGAGGAATGTGACGCTGTAGACCTTGACGAAGCACCGGGCAGAGAGCGCGGCCGTGAGCGCGAGGAGAGCGGCGCCGAGCGGGAACAGGAGTTTCAATATCGGGTTCGGCAGCGCGGGGGATAATAAAAACGCCTGAAAGGTCAGCCACTCTGAGACGAATCCGTTAAAGGGCGGCATGGCGGATATGGAAAGGCATCCGATGAGAAAGAGGGTCGCGGTCCACGGGAGCTTGTGTATAAGCCCGCCCATCCGCTCCATGTTTCTCTCATGAGTCGCGTGGAGTATGGCGCCTGCGCCCATAAAAAGCAGACCCTTGAACATGGCGTGGTTGAGGCTGTGATAGAGTCCCGCGATAAGCGCTAAGGATGCAAGCTCGTGCATCTTGTGCGCCGTGAATATCATGGAAAGCCCAATGGAGATGAGGATTATCCCGACGTTCTCGACGGACGAGTATGCAAGCGCGCGTTTCAAGTCCACCTGCATTATCGCGTAGAGTATGCCCGTGACGGCGGAGATGAGGCCGAGGACGAGCACGATGCCTCCCCACCACCATTGGGACACGGTGAGGATGTCGAATGTGAGCCTTATGATGCCGTACAAGGCGGTCTTGAGCATCACGCCGCTCATCAGGGCAGACACGTTGCTCGGGGCCGCGGGGTGGGCCTCGGGCAGCCAGACGTGGAGCGGGACCACCCCTGCCTTTGCCGCAAAGCCGAAGAACGCGAGGAGGAACGCGGCGCTCGCCCAGCCGGGGCTGATGTGGGCGCCCCTCATGGCTGAAAACGTATAACCTTTGAAGTTTTCAAACCCGGAGGCAAATCCCGCCATAAGCCCGAAGGAGAGGAGTATCATCACCGCGCCTATGTGCGCGATGAGGAGGTAGATAAAAGCGGCGCGGCGATTGGCGCCGGATTCGTCCTCGAAGCATACGAGGAAAAAGGACGACACGGCCATCAGCTCCCACGCGATCATGAAAAAGTAGGCGTCGTCGGAGATGACCACGAGGATCATCCCGGCCATGAAGAGCGGGTAGAAGACGGCAAGCGATGTAATTGACCTCTGGCCGACGAAGCCCCTGACGTAGCCTAACGAATATATCGAGACGAAAAGCCCTAATAGTCCTATGATGGCGATAAAAAATCCGGATAGCGCGTCAATCCTCAGATAGAACGGCAGGTCAGGCAGACCGATGGGCAGGATAAGGGTTTCTACCGCGCCGTTTGAGACCGCCTGAAAACCGGCCGTGAGCGCCATGACGCACGCTAACGATGAAAAAGCAAAGACTGCGTTTACGAGAAAGCCCTGACGGGACTTGAAGACAAGGGCAGATATTGCCATAATGAGCAATATGACGACGGAATATACCGCGAGGGCCATCGGGGAGGGCATAGTCATGCTTGCGCGCTCCCCGTGCAAAATTCTTCTGCTTCCATTTTTTTGCTTGGCTCCTAAAAAGTAATATCGTCCCGCACCGCTTTCCGTCGCCGAGGGTTGTTTTTCATGACAAACCCATGCAATGGAAAGTGGTGCGGGACGATATCCGGTCGTATCTCTATGCGGTGTGTCGTTTCAAAATATCTCTATCACTGACTATCGGCGCGTCAATAACCGAGTCAGGAGAAAAAGCGCGGCGTTACGATTTTAATATTTCTGCGGATGATGTCAAGGGAAAAGAAAAGGGGGCTGTCAAATTAGAAATGTCCGCCTCGTTTGGCGGCGTCTCAAGCCGTCCCGATGCGGTTAAACTCGCCATTCCTTTTAACAAAAATTCTAAAGATACCCCGTAAAAACTCCTTGCAACAGAGCCTCTATCGTGGTAAAAATATTTGATTAAATACACACGCGCAGGATAAAAGGGGGCGGCGCCCCTTTCATCGGAGGTGCCGGTCTTTTGCAATGGCCGGTCCCGGTTTCGTAACCGGCGCGGAGGAAAAAACCGATGGGGGCATGTCCCCCGAAAAAGGAGAGAGAAGGGAATGGCATATTTGACGATGAAGCAGTTGTTGGAGTCCGGGGTGCACTTCGGACATCAGACCAAGAGGTGGAACCCTAAGATGAAGACCTACATCTACGGGGCGCGTAACGGCATTTACATAATTGACCTCCAGCAGACCGTAAAACTCTTCAAGGAGGCGTATGACTTCATAAAGGGCGTAACCGCAAAGGGCGGCGGCGTCTTTTTCGTAGGCACGAAGAAGCAGGCGCAAAACGCCGTCAGCGAAGAGGCAAAGAGGTGCGGCATGGGATACGTGAATAACCGCTGGATAGGCGGATTTCTCACGAACTTCTCGACCGTCAAGAAAAGCATAGCGCGGCTGAACGAACTCGACGCCGTCAAGGCGAACCCCGATACGGCCAGCCGCACCAAGAAAGAGGCGTTGATGCTCGAAAGGGAGAGGCTCAGGCTTGAAAAGTATCTCGGCGGCGCGCGCGAATTAGTCAAACCACCGTCCGCGCTTTTTATCATTGATTCGAGAAAAGAGATTATCGCAATAAAAGAGGCCAAGAGGATGGGGATACCCGTAGTGGCCATAGTTGACACGAACTGCGACCCTGACGAGGTGGACTACGTCATCCCGGGCAACGATGACGCCATTAGGGCCATTAAACTTTTTTGCGCTTCCGTTGCGGACGCCTGCATAGAGGGTCGTGCCGCTCATGAAGAGGCGCAGCAGGCCGCAAGCGACAAGAAAAAGGGGGCGGCCGCGCAAAAAACGCCTCCTGCGCCCGTCGTTGTCGCGGCCACTGCGCCGGTTGCCGCAGTCCCCGCCCATCCTCAGGGCTAAAGAAGACAATAGCGGCTCAGGGCTTCAGCCCTGACTTTCCAAAACAGAACGGCAACGGGGGTTTTTAAAGATGGAAGTATCGGCGAAGGGGGCAATACCCCCTGCGGCAGTAAAGGAACTCAGAGAAAAGACCGGCGCAGGGGTGCTCGACTGCAGGAATGCCCTTGCCCAGTCCCACGGCGACATGGAAAAGGCCGTGGTTTTCCTCCGCGAGAAGGGGCTTGCAGCGGCCATGAAAAAGACCTCCCGGCCGGCATCCGAGGGCATCGTCTATTCTTACATACACGGCGGAGGGAAGGTCGGCGTGCTCCTTGAGGTGAACTGTGAGACGGACTTTGTATCCAAGACCGACGGACTCATCGCGCTTGTGAAGGACATTGCCATGCACATCGCGGCGATGAGCCCTCAATACGTCAACAGAAATGAAGTCCCCTCCGGAGTCCTCGAAAAAGAAAAAGAAATATATATGGCGCAGGCTAAAGAGTCCGGCAAGCCTCCTCACGTCATAGGCAAGATGGTCGAGGGCAAGATTGAAAAGTTCTACAAGGACACATGCCTTGTAGAGCAGCCCTTCGTCAAAAACCCGGACATCACAATAGAAGGTCTCGTAATCGAGGCGATTGCGAAACTCGGAGAAAACATCGGCATCAGGCGTTTTACCCGCTATAAGGTCGGAGAGGGGTTGGAGAAAAAACCCGGCGACTTCGCAAAAGAGGTGGCTGCCGCGGCGGGGATTTAAACCATGTCAGAATTAAAATATACCCGCATACTCCTTAAACTCTCCGGCGAGGCCCTCATGGGCGAGAAGGAATACGGCATTGACACCAATGTCGTAAACGCCGTGGCCGCGGAGGTTAAGGAGGTCTATAATCTCGGCGTTCAGATATCGGTGGTCATCGGCGGCGGCAACATCTTCAGGGGCGTATCGGCAAGCGCAAAGGGCATGGACAGGGCTACCGCGGATTACGTCGGGATGCTCGCCACCGTGATAAATTCCCTCATACTTCAAGACGCCCTTGAAAAGACCGGCGTGCACACGCGCGTCCTCTCGGCGATAGAGATGAAGGAACTCTCCGAGCCTTACATCAGAAGGCGCGCCATGAGGCACCTTGAGAAAAAGAGGGTGGTAATCTTCGGCGCGGGAACGGGCAACCCCTACTTTACGACGGACACGGCGGCCTCCTTGCGCGCAATGGAGATACACGCGGGCGTAATACTCAAGGGCACGAAGGTTGACGGTGTCTACGACAGGGACCCGATGAAGGACAAAAACGCCGTCAGGTACGACAGACTCACCTATCTTGACGTCCTCAAGCAAGGACTCAAGGTCATGGATACCACGGCCATTTCCCTTTGCATGGACAACAATCTGCCGATAATAGTCTTTGACGTAAAACGCAGGGGCAACCTAATGAGGATAGTCAAGGGCGAGAACATAGGCACTATCGTATCGGCGTAGGCGGGGCGGGAGATTATCGGATGAAAGAAGAAATCTTCGCGGAGATGAAAAAAAGGTCGTCCAAGTCGCTTATTGGCTTTGGGGCCGAGTTGTCCGGACTCAGAACCGGCAGGGCTTCAACTGCCATGCTCGATGCCGTCAAGGTGGACTATTACGGCACGTCCACGCCCCTTAAACAGATAGCCACGCTCTCGGTGCCCGAGGCCAGGACTATAACCATACAGCCGTGGGACGTCTCACAGCTTCATGCAATAGAAAAGGGCATACAGTCATCCGACTTGGGGCTTAATCCCACTAACGACGGCAAGATAATACGGATCTCCGTCCCTCCCTTGAATGAGGAGAGGAGAAAGGAGATAGTGAAGATAGCGAAGAAGTACGCGGAGGAGTGCAGGGTATCGCTGCGCAACGCCCGCAGGGACGCAAACGATGCGTTTAAAAAACTCGAAAAGGATAAAAAAATATCGCAGGACGAGCTTAAAAAATTTCAGAATGAAGTGCAGGAGAGCACCGACAAGCAGATAAAAAAAGTGGATGAGATGCTTTCCCACAAAGAGGCCGAGATAATGGAGGTCTGAGCCGCGGCAAAACGCGGGTATTGGACGGGTTTTTGCAATAGCCGGCCATAGGCCATAATTCCAAAATGCCAAGCATTATCGAAGAAAATATTACCAAAGAAAAACCGCCGGGACACATTGCCGTAATAATGGACGGCAACGGACGCTGGGCGCGCCAGAGGTTTTTAAACAGGATCAACGGACACAAAAAAGGCATAGAAGCCGCGCGCGACCTCGTAAAATATTGCCGTGAACTCGGCATACCGTATCTCACGCTCTACACCTTTTCGCGCGAGAACTGGATGAGGCCGGCCCACGAGGTGGATCTCCTCATGGGTCTTCTCGAGGCGCACCTCAAGGGCGAAGAAAAGATGATGATGGACAACGGCATCAGGTTTAGGGCAGTGGGCAACGTCTCGGAGCTGCCTTCGTCCGTGCGCGAGACCGTAGCGGGACTTGAGGCGCGCACGTCCAACAACGCGGAGATGACCCTGCAGCTTGCGCTCAGCTACAGCGGCAGGGACGAGATAGTCCACGCGGCCAAGGTAATCGCCTCGAAGGCGGCCTCAGGCGAGATCAAACCCGGGGACGTGAATGAAGAACTTGTAAGTTCCTTTCTCTACACCGCCGGCGCGCCTGACCCTGATCTTCTCATAAGGACGAGCGGCGAAAAACGCCTGAGTAATTTTCTTTTATGGCAGATAGCCTACACCGAGATATACATCGCCGACGTGCTTTGGCCGGACTTCAACAGGGGGCATCTCGACGCGGCGATTGCGGATTATCACAGCCGCGAGCGCAGGTTCGGGCTTGTGAAGGCAGAGGGCACGCCCGCCGGGGCGGCAGGGTAGATATGTAGCTCAGGGCTTAGATGAGCAATTCCTTTTCCCCCTCTCTCCTTGTGGGGCGAGGGTAGGCGGCCACTTACCGTGTCCCGTAGCTCAGGGCTTCAGCCCTGATAAACGCAGGCCTAAAGGCCTGCGCTACGGGTTTGAGTTACGGCCTGAGCTACAGATGACCGATTTCATCAAGGGGGTAACTGATCCTGAAAAGGGTAGCAGCCGCTTTTTTTTTAATCCCGGCAGTCGTCATGGCCGTATTCTACGCCTCACAACTCCTGTTTACATTCTTGGTCTCCGCGGTCATCTTCCTCGCCCTTTTGGAATATAATAAACTTGCGCCGGCAGGGTCGCGCGATAAGGGGACTTACTCTTATTATGCAACCGACCTCCTTGTAGCCGCAATAGGGTTTCTCATGCCGCACGTCTTTTACCTTTACGGCAGCCATTCATCGCTGCCTTTGATACTATTAGGGTCTTTCCTGTTTTTTCTCAGCGCGATACTCCAAAGGCCAAGACCCGCGGGCGACCCGGTTTTTGCGGAGCTGAGAGGCGCGCACTTGTCCGCGCTCTCAGGCGTCCTCGGCATAGTTTATATCGCTGTGCCGGTATCCTATTTGGTAGCGTTGAGGGACCTGCCCTCAGGCGGCAAGTGGATAATGTTTCTGCTGACGGTTATATGGTTGAACGACACCTGTGCCTTTGCCGCAGGCAAGACGCTCGGCAGGATAAAGCTCTGCCCTGAGATAAGCCCGAAAAAGACGGTAGAGGGCGCCGTTGCCGGACTTGCGGGAGGAATGCTCGCGGGATATGCGTTTAATTTCACTTTCAATCCCGAACCCCTATCGGTTGCCGAGATATTGGGCCTGTCGCTCCTTATAGGCGGCGTGGGGATAATCGGAGACCTTGTTGAATCGCTTCTTAAACGGAGCGCTGACGTAAAGGACTCGGGGACGCTCATCCCGGGCCACGGCGGGGTGCTCGACAGGATAGACAGCTTGATATTTACTATACCGCTCCTCTATTATTATCTTATATGGCGGATTTAAATAAACATTCGAATATTCCCTCTAAGGGGCTGGCCGTCCTCGGGTCAACCGGCTCCATAGGCAGGAATACACTTGAGGTCGTAAGGTTCAATCCCGGCAGGTTCAAGGTCGTCTCCCTTGCGGCGGGCAATAACGTGGAGGGGTTAAAAAAACAGATTCAAGAATTCAGACCCGCGTGCGTCTCGGTCGCAAATGACGCAGCCGCGCGGGAGCTTAAAAAAACGGCCGCCATGCCCGTTGAGATATGCTCGGGCGCGGAAGGCGCCATGAAGGCGGCCTCTTACGAGGGCGTGGACATGGCGGTGTCCGCGATATCCGGCGCAGCCGGGCTTATTCCCACGCTCGCGGCCATCCGCGCCGGCAAGGATATCGCGCTGGCCAATAAAGAAACGCTCGTCATGGCCGGGCCTATAATCCTAAAAGAGATTAAAAAAAGCGGCGTAAGGCTCCTGCCGGTTGACAGCGAACATTCGGCGATATTTCAGTCGCTTTGCGGACACAGGCGGGAAGACCTAAAAGGCATAATACTTACGGCGTCTGGCGGCCCGTTTCTCACCGCCTCGGCTTCCGTGCTCGACGCGGTAACGCCGGAGGCGGCAACAATGCACCCCAAGTGGAGCATGGGCAGGAAGATAAGCGTTGATTCGGCAACCCTCATGAACAAGGGGCTTGAGGTGATAGAGGCCGCGTTTCTCTTCGACCTGTTGCCGGAGAAGATAAGCGTGGTAATACATCCGCAGGCGATCGTCCATTCGATGGTGGAGTATATTGACGGCTCGATCGTCGCGCAGATGTCGCAACCCGACATGAGGGGGGCGATAGCTTATGCGATTTCATATCCCGAAAGGATAGAGTGCGGGACGCCGCCGCTTAAATTGCACGGGCTTAATCTTGAGTTCTTCGAGCCGGACGTCAAGAGGTTCCCGTGCCTTACGCTTGCCTACGATGCGATTAGGGCGGGCGGCACCATGCCGGCGGTATTAAATGCGGCGGATGAGATTGCGGTGGATGGGTTTTTAAAAGGCAATCTCGGATTCACCTGCATATACGGCGTCATATCCGGCGTGATGGAGAAACACTCGGCGCGGAGTTTGACTTCCATCGAGACCGTCTTAGAGGCGGACAGATGGGCGCGGCAGGAGGCGGCCGCTTTGATACGCACTCTTGGATGAAAAGGGATTGAGTTGCAGATGCAGGGTAGATGCAGCATCCGAAAGACAAGGGGGACGCACGGCATAAAATGACCACGACGCTTATTTCATTTATCATAGTTTTGGGTGTTTTGATATTCATCCACGAACTCGGACATTTCGCGGTGGCCAAACTCGGCGGCGTAGGGGTGGAGAAGTTTTCGCTCGGTTTCGGTCCGAGGCTCGCCGGAGTTAAGACAAAGGAGACGGACTACATGGTATCCCTCGTGCCGCTCGGCGGTTACGTCAAGATGGTCGGGGGGGACTTCGGAGAAGAGCAGACTGACCCTGCGGACAGACACCGGTCGTTCATACACAAGCCTATCTATATCCGCGTCCTGATAGTCGCGGCAGGGCCTTTTATGAACCTTGCGCTTGCGCTCTTTTTGCTGCCGCTTATTTTTATGATTGGCGTTCCTGTCCCCGCATTTTTAGGCGCCCCTGCTTTTGTCGGGTATGTGACCCCCAAAGGCGCGGCTGCAAAGGCGGGGATAAAGGCGGGGGACGTCATCGCGTCAATAGACGGAGAAAAGATAAAGGACTGGGAGGGGGTTATGACTGCCCCGGCGTTCAGCGCAGGCAAATTATATAGGCTTACCGTTTTGCGCGGCTCATCCGCGCTCAACCTCACCGTTACCCCGGCGGTGAGAGAAGATGCCTACGCCGGATACGCCGGCATATTGCCGCCCATGCCGCCCGTCATCGGAGAAGTAACAAAGGGCAATCCCGCAAAAGAAGCGGGGATAATAGCCGGAGACGAGATAACTATGATAGACGGCGTTCCGATAAGCCATTGGGCCGAACTCGAGGCGCATATACAAAAGGACGGCGGAAGAAAGAAGACCTTCACGGTCAAGCGGGAAGGGAAGGCAATGGACATCGTTCTCGCGCCTAAATTCGACAAGGACGCGGATAAATACATAGTCGGCATAATAAGGAAAGAAGAGACCGTGAAGAGGTTTTACGGTTTTTTTGAGGGCGTGGATAAGGGCGTCAAGTCCGCCGTTAACATGACCGGCCAACTTTTTGTGGTCATAAAAGGCCTTTTTACCGGCAAGTTTTCTCTAAAGACGCTCGGCGGGCCCATACAGATAGCACAGGTGGCGGGTAAGGCCGCGCAGACGGGTCTGAGTCAATTCCTTACGCTCGTGGCGTTCTTGAGCCTGCAATTGGGGATAATAAACCTATTTCCAATACCCGTGCTCGACGGAGGGCATATCTTGTTTTTCGCAATAGAGGCCGTTAAGGGAAGCCCCCTGAGCGAGAAGTTCATGTCAATAGCCCAGCAGGTGGGGGTGGCGCTTATAGTCATCCTCATGGCGCTTGTTACGTATAACGACATAACGCGCGTGTTCTTTAGATGAGAGGCAGATGAAGATAGCGGCCTTTGATACATCGTCGGGTTCGGGGAGCATCGCCATAATGGATGGGGACAGTCTCGTGGGCGAGACTATCGCCGGCAGGGTCGGCGCGCATTCCGAGTGGTTGATGCGGAGTTTTCACGGTCTTGTGAAGGACGCGGGCATCTCGGTGAGGGATATCGGTCTTTTTGCCGTTGCCGTGGGCCCAGGTTCTTTTACGGGACTCAGGATAGGCGTGAGCGCGGTAAAAGGGCTTGCGTGGGCCGCCGAGAAAAAGGTCGTGGCCGTGTCCACGCTCGAGGCCCTTGCCATGAACCTGAGATACACTGACGTGCGCGTCTGTCCCATGCTCGATGCGCGAAAGGGGGAGGTCTACGCCGCGCTCTATAGCTTTACGGAAGGCGGCTTGACCGTCATCGTTAAAGAGTCCGTTATGACGCCCGATGTTTTATTTAAAACCGTGGAGGAGGCGGGGTCCGGCGCGCCTGTGGCGTTTCTCGGCAACGGCGTGGAGGTCTATCTTGAAGCAATCAGGAAAGGCGTGAAAAAAAACGTAATTACCTCCGCCCCGCTCTGGAATATCAGGGCGTCCAACGTGGGGCTGCTTGCCTTTGAAAGAGCGGACACGGCGATTGACCCCGCGTCTTTGACCCCCGTGTATTTGAGAAGGGGGGTGTTGCCCCCGTTGTCCGAGGCCGAGATTAAAGGCGGCTCTGAAAGGTCTTGAGTTTCGAGATGATTGACAAATTTTTGGGCTTAGTGTTATTATGGCATTGATGGGCGGTGGAGATTACCTCCGTAGTTTATGTTGATTTTTCAACCGTTTAACCGCTAAAAAATATCGAAAGGAGGCATTTCGTCCAAGGAGAACCGGTTTGAGTGAAAGACCGTGTTTTCGGGGGCAATACCCAATGAGAAAAGAGTGATTGCGTCGGAACAGCCGCAAAAAAAACAATCGGATTTTAAGTGGAGGTGTTTTTTATGGATGACCGCAAATATTTAGGCGGGATGCTCATAGAAAAACTGCTTGAAGCGGATGCCGGGTTCAAAGAGGCATTCAATAACCACAGGGAGTGCGTAAAAAAACTCTCCCGGCTTCTTAAAAGACCGCATCCGACCCACGTTGAGGCGATGGAGAAGGACAGGCTCAAAAAACTCAAACTCTCATACAAAGACGAGATGCAAAGAAAGTTCGCGCAGTTAAGAGCGGTGTAAATCAGCGGTCGTATAGTCTTATTAAAGAGGCCGCGAGAAAAAAAGTTGAAATATGGCAAACCGCAGCGACAGGATAAAAAAGGGCTTAGATAGGGTGCCCCACAGGGCGCTCCTATACGCAACCGGCATCCCAAAGGGCGAGATGAAAAAGCCCTTTATCGGAGTGGCCACGAGTTTTACGGACCTTATCCCAGGACATATCGGGATGAGGGACATTGAAAGATTTATAGAAAAAGGCGTGCACACCGGCGGCGGGTATCCGCTTCTGTTCGGGCTGCCCGGCATCTGCGACGGCATTGCCATGGGGCACAAGGGCATGCACTACTCCCTGCCTTCAAGGGAGTTGATAGCGGACATGATCGAATCCGTCGCAACCGCCCACGCCTTCGACGGCATGGTGCTCCTTACAAATTGCGATAAGATTACCCCGGGGATGCTCATGGCCGCGGCGCGGGTGAACATCCCCTCGATAATCGTAACCGCAGGCCCCATGATGACGGGCAGGTACAAGGGCAAACGGCTCTCGTTCATAAGAGACACCTTCGAGGCAATGGGGCGGTTTCGCGCCGGTGAGATTACCAAGCAGGAACTCGACGCCTGCGAGATGGGCGCGTGTCCGGGGGCCGGGAGCTGTCAGGGTCTTTACACGGCCAATACCATGAACTGCCTCACCGAGGTGCTCGGCATGAGTCTGCCGCTTTGCGGCACGGCAATGGCAAACACGGCCGAGAAGAGGCGTATTGCATTCGACAGCGGGGAGCGGATAGTCGGGCTTGTTAAAAAAAACATTACGCCGAGAAAGATACTCACTGCCGCGGCATTCGAGAATGCGATACGGGCGGATTTGGCGCTCGGAGGCTCTACA
>JACRCC010000098.1 GCA_016234405.1 Deltaproteobacteria bacterium
ATATCGCCGTATGTCCGCGCCCCCTCTCACCTCGGCGTTAAATCTCATCTCCTGCCCGAATCCTTGTCCGCGCGGCGCGCGGCCTCGATGACTTTTTTCTCCATCAAACGCATCTCTTTGCCGTCCGGCAGCCTGCCGGTCTTTTTAAGACGGTCTTTGTAGACCCTCGCCATCACATTCTCTACCGCCCTTCTCTCATTCATCTCTCGAACCCTCCGTCTTTTCCGTCGGAATATCAGGGCAGGGCTTCAAAAACTCGCCCTCCGGGAACTTTACCCCTTGACGTTTGAGTCCGGGGTGCGTCCTCAATGCATCCTCCATGAGCCTCAAAAAATCCCCGTCCACGGGCTTGAGCGGCACCCAGCCGTCCCTCCAGCAGCGTATGGCCGCATCCTTTACGGTTGACACCCTTATCGTCTGACGTATTTTTTTCCCGTCCCCGCCATCCGTAAAACGCCCGTTCCACATCCACAAATCCTTGACTGGAACGCCCTGCCACGCGATCCCGCCGTATTTGTTGCAGGCAATGGGGATGAATCCCCGTTTCAAAAAATGAGCTGGTGTCGGCATGTACGTATAATGGCGGCAGAGGCGGGTGTTCTCCCGCCCCTACCCGCCTCTTTACTCGTGCTTGGTGACTATCTTGACCCCGCCGTTTGCGGCGGCGTTCACGCAACCCTGTCCGTAGACCGCCGTGACGATTATCTCCGTGGCGCGCATGGATGCGTCCCTCTGGAACTCGGTCTTTGCTCCGGTCTTGAGGACATAAGCCAAACCCGACGAGTCCCCGATGGGCATCATGACGCCCTGCCTGTCCGCGTTGACGTTGACCGACGCGCAGTTGGTGGACTGCACTATGTCTACCCCGTAGAGAGACCCCATTGACCCAAGGTCCCTTGCCGGAGTTGACGGCCCGCCCCAGACCGCGCCAGTCGTAGCGGCGATGGCGGACCTCAAGTTGCTCACCTGATACGGGTGGAGCACCGCCACAAACGGCCCCTTGGCGCTGCCGAGTTCGAGCGCGTAGATGGCCGAGAGGAAATTGGCCTCGGTCATGTTCTGCCCGGATGTCCCGACGGAGTTTATGAAGTTCGCTGCATCGGCCAAGATGTCAACGTCAATCTTATTGGCAAGGGCCTTGCCAAGCTCCATTGCGAACGGCTCAAGCCCTCCGAGACCCGCGCCGTTCAAAAGTAGATCGGTCACGGTTATCATTATCCCGGCCTCGTCCGCCGTTACGACCGTGGAGGCCGTATTTACGGCGGTGTTGCTCATGTCAACCGCCTCGGTGAGGTCCGATGCGTTAAGGAGCGGCCACTTGGGAAATTCCACGGTCCGCGTTGAATCCGCGCTTATGTCCGCCACCCTCACAAGGGGCGGCATGACCGCCTCCGCATAAGCCGCGTCTATGATGAGCCTCGATACTATCTCCGCGGCTACAAGCTCTCCCGCGCTTCCTGCCGCCGTCGTTACTTCGTTAGCCATGCAAAAAACCCTCCTTTGTCTTTACGTCCTGAGCGAAGCGGGTGATCTGCTTCTTGCTCATTGTTATTAGTTTGAAAACCGCCTTTTCCTCGCCTCGATGAATGGGTTTTTGACATCCTTGAAACTGTAGACCTGTCCCGCGGTTCCAGTAACGTTAATCCCCTCGTCAAGCAATCTGTCAAGGTCTTTCCTCGGCATATTACGCCATGACGCCGGGTCGTTAAGGTTCTGGCGGACGAAAGAGCCGTTGCCGAAGAGCGCGCCGTGCGAGCCTGACCCTCCCGCGCCGGAAGCCCTCAAATGGTGCGGCCTTTCGCTAAGCCACTCGCCGACGAACTCCTCAAGGGTCATTGGCGCGCCGAAGCCGTTTACCTGAACTCCGCCGGTAGAGCCGGCTATCGAGAGGCCGCCGTCTTCTTCCATCCTTACGCGGTTTCTAAGAAGCTCGGTCACCTCTTCCGCGTCCACCACGTTGTGTCTGGAGAGCGCGCGAAGTATGGCGGCGCTCTTTCTCTCGTCCTTTAACCTTTCGACCTCGACCTTCAATCTCTCCACCTCTTCGCCAGCGCCCTTGCTCCTCATGGCCTTTCCGTATGCCTTCTTGTAGGCGTCGTCTATGAGTTCCTGCACTCTCGTCTGCTGCTCCGGCTGAAATACTACTTTACCCACATCCGCGTTTAACGGGCCGTCGCCCGCTACTCCCGTTTTAAGTTCGTCAACCTGAGACATAAGACCTCCATTGAATGTTATTCCCCCTTATTCACTCCGGCGCGAAAATCACAGCGTTCACGCGCGTTGCGCGGGACGGGGTATTCCCGCGCCCAGCACCACTTTGCATCACGAAAGCGCGTCGTTCAATAAATCACTCCGTAGAGCAAAGTGGTGCTGGGCGCGCCTGTTTTTACGCCGCCGTCCAATTTATCTTTGGGGCTTATTTGCCGGAAGATTCAATCTCTTCGCCTATCCTTTTGAGCGTCTCAATCCCAATCTTTGGCAAGACGGACGATGCAATCTTCTTCTGAAGCTCTTTTTTAAAGGTGCCGGACTCTACGACTGCCGCCTGCGCCTTTATGGCGTTTTGAAGGTCTCTGTCGAGGTCCATTACCGAAAAATCGTCCGGGTAGTCAATCTTGCCGTCAAAGGTCTTGCCCTCCCACTTGGCCCAAAGCTCAAGGATCTGCCCCTCGGCGTGTTCGAGGTTGTCCGCCTTTTCGCTCAAGACCGAATACAACTGCTGGTATTCAAGCTCTATGGCCGCCCCGGACCTCGGGCCGGAAAAATCCTCGACCGAGCGCACCCCGCCCATCTTGGCTATCCGGTAAATCTCCTCGATGTCTTGCCTGACCCATTCGCGTATCTCGGACAGGGACGAATGCGGGGCCTCGAGCCAGTAGGGTTTTGAATTAGGCTCCGCGGGGTCGAACTGCATGATGTTTTTCGGCCCAACCTCGGCAGGCGTTTCACCGCGTGAATAAGGGACGGCGAGCATGGGGAACGCGGTATTCTCGATAATCTCCTTGGCGTCGCTGCATAGGTAATAGATATTTTTGTTGATGTCGGCAATGTCTTGTATGTCGGAGATGCCCACCATGCGGATGCCGGTTCTTTTATTGTAAAGGGTCACGACAGGCACTTCTCCGATGCCATGCTCCCCGGCGTCAACAAGGCGCGCCTCTTTTTCCTTCTCACCGGCTTGCCACAACTCCCACCTCTGCCGCGTCCAGATGCGGTATAACCCCGCGTCCTCCCTTATCTTGATCATTTCAAGGACGGGCCTGCCAATATCCGAGCGCGAATAAGACCAATCAAGCAGGTTCTCAGGCGTCACGACCGAGACGTAGGGACGCAAGCCCGCGCTTCGCGCCTCTGCCTGCGTGCCTGCTGCGGATTTGGGACGGTCTACGATAATCGAGACCCTGCCGTATATCGCCGACAGCCTTTGCGCGTCTCTCATAAAGTGTGCAAACGCGCTCCCGTCGAGGTCCGCGTCCTTAAGGAACGCATTGAAAAGGAGGTCCGTTGAGAGCGAACCAAAATCCCTTTTAGCCTCCCTCCTGAAAAGATGCGAAACGAGGATGTCAACGATTGGGCCGCAGTAATTGTAGTAATAGCTTATCTCGCGCCGCCTCCTGTAATTCGCCGGACTCTCAAAGGGGTGCTGCAGGAGGTAGTTGCCTTCCTTGTAGAGCCTGCCGCCGAAGTATGCGGAGATATAGAACCGCCACTCTTTTACAAAGGCGTCGTAGTGCGGGTGTGTTTTTTCGAGTTCTTCCTTTGTCACTTGTCCCCCTGCATGCCCAGCACCACTTTGTATCGCTAAGGTTTGTTGAATGCCTGCAACTTCGGTAAACCAAAGTGGTGCTGGGGACTATTTGTAGAACCTCTTCAACGGATCCGGACGATGCAGGCTCAATGGAAATTCAGATTCGATAAAGTATCCGAGGGCGTCCGTTGCGTGCGTCCTTTCGACGTCTCCCTTATTAACCTCGCCCCCGCCGTCTCTCCAAACGACGGTCTCAAAATCTTTTCGCAGCATTTTGCATCCGGGGTGGTGATAGAGTCTGACCGCGCCGTCGGTGTTTTCAAGCATCGCGTTCACGGCGTTTATTCTGTCCCTGACCAAAGGATTTGCCCTCTTTATCCGTTGGTCTTTAAATCCCAAACCCTGCAAAAGCGCGTAATCGCTTTTGCCCGCCGTAGTCCTATTAGACCCTGCCGCGTCCCCGTAGACTATGAACCCGGCCAAGGGATGTCCCCATCTCCTCAAGACCTCTTTTCCCATCTCAACGGTGTTGGTATTTTGGAATACTATCTCGTCAACGACCCAGACCGCGCGCCCGTCGGTCTGGAGGATTTCCCAAACGCACGCGCCAACGTTGAAATCGCAGCATAAAATGACCGGCAGATGAACTTTAAGCGTAATCGTCTTGTCTTCGTGCCTTTGCGCGTCATAAGCGTAGTAGACCCTGCCGGCCTTGCCCTCAAAACTGCCTTCGTATTCCTGCCGGAAGGTGCGCGGGTCGAGGAGCCTTCGCGCCGCGTCAATCTCGCCCGCGGGCAGTATGTCGGACGACCTCCACTTATATACGCCCCAATCCGAGTCCTCGCCTGAGGCCGCGTAATCCACCAATTCCTTATAGTGGTTTATCCCCTCGGGCACGCCTATAATCCAGCACCATCCGTTTCTGTCCGAGAGCGCGGGCCTTATGTTCTCCGCCCAAGTGTGGGGCCTCATGTCCGCGAACTCGTCGAGCACCCCGCCGTCCCACGGCGCGCCTTCTATCCTTTGCGGCCTGTCAAGCCCCACAACCCAAAGCTCGCTGCCCATTTGGGTGGTTATGCAGAGGTCGGCCTCGTATATCCTTTTAATCCACTGCAAAGGCGTGAGGGCCTTTAAATCTTTCCAGAATATCCTCTTTGCTTGAGCCCTTGTGGGCGCTGCCGCGAAGTAGCGCGGGTCCGGCCATTTTTTTCGAGTCTGAAGACCTAAGACGAGCCTTCTTTTGGCCAACTCGGTCTTGCCGCTCCTCCTGCCTGAATATACGACCGCGAATCTTTTATTCTCCGTCCACAGGCGTATCTGCTCCGGGTGGCGCCGTAACTTGAGCCATCTCAAGGGCAATTGCGTTTTCGTCATCGAGCGTGTCAATTGGACTCGTTGGCGCAGAGTCCGGCTCGGGCGCCGGTATCCCCATTGCGAGCCTCTCCCCTTTGATTACGTTGGCCAAGACCTCTCCGGCCACCTTTGCCGCCTTAAGCTCCTCAAGTCCGGTCTTTACGTCCGTATTGCGAAGTCCCTTCACGAGCCTCTTTTTAACCTTGCCCCAGAGCCTTATATGCTCGTCCGTAACTTCCACCAAACATGGCGCGTTTGGAGGTTCCGGGGGTATCCCAGGTTTTTTTCCAATTTTGCATTTACTCCAGCCTTCCTTGCGCGCCTTTTTGTTTATCGTGGATTCGGCGCACTTGTTTCTTTTTGAAAGTGTCTTTACGGACACGCAGGTAGACTCGTATGCTCGCCGCAATTCCGTCCAGTTTATCGCCACTTCTAACCTCAGTTTCGCCTGCCGTATTAAGTATCAGGTTCATAACCAACCTTTATATCCCGTCGAGGTCTTCATGTTCGGAGCAGTCGTTTAGGGGGTAGAGGCTCAAAAAGACCTTGTTGCACTCGGCGCATCTTTCAGGTTCCCGCAAAAGCACCTTGCCCCTCTTTCCGGGATTGTCAACGCCTGAGACAAACCTTCCGCCGTCAAACACCGTCTCCATGCCATTCACCTCCGTCATGCTTTATACCCTATGGTGTTTTTTTTCTACCCCGCTCCGGTTTATCTCCCCGTATTTGCGATTGAAAACATGAATAGTTATTCTACCCCGCGTGTTCTTTTTAGGTTTTATCCTGTATTTATTTACGCTTAGATTGCATTCTGTTATAATCCGGCTTAACCGTTAAAATTAGACATGCGACGTCCCGATGCCGACGCCAAAATAAATTACAATGATTTCCGTAATAAATACGGATGGATAGGCATTTAAGGGTAGAAAATGAATACTGGTGAAAATAGTGACAGCGCCCAGCGCCCGTTAAAATCAAAAACGCAAACAACCTTTCCATGACAAACCCGACCCGTCATCGCCATCTCCGTTTCCAAAAAATCCTTCTGACCCTCGCAGTCCTCAAGCGGCTTGACGATTTGCTTGGGACCGGGATTATGCGGGATGCTCAGCTTCCCGTGCGACCAGATAATTGCGCGAGAATTGATACGCTAAAGGCGGGGCAGATTGTCCCGCCTTTTTTGTTCGACGAAGTCTGCGGCAATAACGTTGACGACGACTGCAACGGGCGAGGAATCTCTTTACGCCCTCCATCTCGACAAAACACCGAAAAAACCCATAACGGACGCCTTCTTTTTCTGCCATTTAAAACATGTTTTATTTGTTGACTTTTGGCTGATGATGGCGTTAGATGTTTCTCCATTAAATGCCTGATAGGGGGATGATGATGATGAAGATTGTGGGCGCGCTCTTGGTTATGACGATTGCCGCGGTCTCTTTTGCGTCAATCCCGCCCGATGCGGCATACGGAAAGGAAGGTGAAAAGATGGTTGATAAAAAAGAGGTTAAGGCCGTAATAGAAACAAAATTCGGGAATATCGAGGTCGGGTTTTTCCCCGACGCTGCGCCAAAACACGTCGAGAACTTCGTCAGCCTCGCCAAGAGCGGATTTTATGACGGAACGATATTCCATAGGGTGATACCCGGCTTTATGATTCAGGGAGGTGACCCGCTCACCAAAGGCGCGGATGCGTCTCGATACGGCACCGGAGGGCCGGGGCACAACGTAAAGGCCGAGTTCAATACGAAGCAGCACAAGCGCGGCATACTCTCCATGGCGCGTTCCCAAGACCCGGACAGCGCGGGGTCGCAGTTTTTTATCGTGGTCAAGGATTCGTTCTTTCTCGACAGGCAATATACGGTTTTCGGCACGGTTGTGAGCGGGATGGACGCGGTGGATAAGATAGTGAACCTGCCGCGTAATTCGAGAGACCTCCCCAACGAGAGGGTCGAGATGAAGGTTAAGATTGTGGAGTGAAAATCGTTATGTCTTTGCCGTTCACTTCTGAGTGAAATGAAGAATCCGCTTTTCGGTTCTAGTTACCAATCTCTGCTTGGTAACGTAATTATCGGGAAGCTGAGCTTCCCGCGCAATCCCGTTCCCAAACTCCGGTAAGGAGGGTATCGTCATAAAACCCGTCAAGGGTAAACCAAGGGAAGGATGGGATAAGGCATTTAAGTTAATGCATGAAAGGAAAGAGGACGGCTTATTGATTGATGAAAAAACATATTTTGATATGGAAGATTGGGAATGGAAATAGGGGCGATACGAAATTTTTCTTATTACCCTCGACCCAACCATAGGTCATGAAATAAGGAAGACCAGACCATGTGTGGTCATCTCCCCCGATGAAATTAACAAAAATATCCAAACCGTCATCATTGCCCCGATGACCACAAAATCCCATGATTACCAAACAAGAGTCAAGGTGAAGTTTCAGGGCAAGAACGGCTTGATTATCCTTGACCGAATAAGGACAGTGGATAAAAGACGGCTTGTCAAAAGATTAGGCCGCATAAATAGAAGTGAGATGGAAAAAGTCAAGCACGCTGTCAAAGAGATGCTGGTTGATTGAATTATAGAAGCCTCGTTTTTTTTGTAACCTGTCAAAGACGAGAAACTCAAAACTTATTCAGGCCGACCCAAGCGAAGCGTGGGTCGGACAACGCCGCAGATGGGCGTTTTTCAGCAGCCTGTTGTCCCGCAGCACTTTTTATACTTCCTTCCGCTGCCGCATGGGCACGGGTCGTTCCTTCCGGTCGGCGCTTTCTTCCGCTCCGGCGCAAGGCTCTGCGCGTTTCTTTCGCACAAGGACGTAGGATGGGTGAAGCGAAGCGCACCCATCAAATCATCTTTGCCGGGTCTGCTGCGCTTGACCCAACCTACAAAACTTTTCACCACCGAGGCCGCCGCCTCCTCCGGCGAATCAAAGCCCTCTTTGAGATATTTTAACGCCACTGATTTTTCCATCTGCACGGCTTCGTCCACTGCCGCGTCTCCACGCTGCGCCGCGTGGATTATGCGGCAAAACCCTTCTTCTCCCGGCATAGCCGCAGGCGAGCCAAGCTGGGCGCACCTGCCCGGCCTTATGTCAACGCCGCCTAAAACCGCTGGGTGTATCGAGCAGGTCTTATCCTTTGACAAAAAGGCGCACCTGAAGGCGAACATCGCAATCAAGTCGAGCCTTATGCTTGTCCCCTCAGTCTTAATGCCTTTGACTATCGCATTGTATTTATCGGGCTGGCCGAAAAGCGACCTGGCGGGTTTTTCAGTTGTAACGTAATTATCCCCCACCCTCTTGGCGCGCTCCTTAATTCCCTTTACAAGTTCGGCCTCGAAGACCTCCATGCCCGACGCCCCGTGCTTTTTCACCGCGCAATAGGATATTATCGCCCACCACGGGTCGCAGCAAACGCCGTTGCAGCGTCCGACGCAGATGTCCGAAAGGTGTGTTGACTCCATTTTGGAATTATAACCCGTTTGAACTCGACATGTCCAATTCGATGTATTGACTAACTTATCTCCCTGTGCTACGAACTTATCATGCGGACGACACCCCCTCCCCCTTTAAAACCCATAGAAGACATTACAAACGGGCTCAACATCCCGCGGGAATACGTCATCCCGTACGGCAGACACATCGCCAAGATTGACTCTCGCCTCCTTGACGCCCTCCCCATGCCCGACGGAAAACTTGTCCTTATCACCTCCATGACCCCGGCCCTGTCGGGCGAAGGCAAGACCACGCTCACCATCGGGCTTACACAGGCGTTTAGAACGCTGGGTAAAAACGCCACTGCGGTCATAAGACAACCGTCCCTCGGCCCCCTTTTCGGCGCCAAGGGCGGCGCAACCGGCAGCGGCCTTTCAATGGCGCATCCATCCGGCGAGATAAGCATGCACTTCACCGGCGACGACTCTGCGGTCTGCGCCGCGCACAACCTCATCTCCGCGCTCATTGACAATCACATCTATCACGGCAACCCGCTCGGAATAAAGCGTGTGCTCTGGCCCCGCGTGTCTCCGATAAACGACAGGGCGCTCAGAAATGTCTTGATAGGCTCCGGCTCGAAATTCGAACGGCAGGAGGAATTTCACATCTCTGCCGCGTCTGAAGTCATGTCAATCCTATCTTTGAGCATCGGTCTCGACGACCTGATGGAACGAATCGGCAAAATCATCGTCGCCTTCGACAAAGACGGAATTCCGGTGAGGGTTGCAGACCTCAAGGCCGGGGGCGCTGCAACGGCCCTGTTGAAAAACGCCCTTCACCCTAATCTCGTCCAATCCACCCAAGGCGCTCCGGTCTTCGTCCATACAGGGCCGTTCGGAAACGTCTCCATCGGATGCTCCAGCTTGATTGCCGCCAAACTCAGCTTGAGGCTCTCGGATTACACGCTTACCGAGGCCGGTTTTTCGACCGAACTCGGGGCGGAAAAATTTTTCGACGTCGTGTGCAGGGCAGGCGGCCTAAAACCCTCGGCAGCGGTGATAGTCGCAACGCTTGATGCAATAAAAATTCACGGCATGGACAACCTCTTGAAGCACGCCTCGAATATCGAAAAATTCGGCGTGCCTTTTGCCGCAGCCATAAACCGCTTCAGCGCGGATAAAGACGCGGAGATTGCCGGGGTCATAAAAACGCTCAAGGACAAAAACATCCCGGCGTTTATTGCCGACGTGAGGGACAAGGGCGGCAAGGGCGGTATCGAAGGGGCTGAGATAATAATGGGGCTGTGCGAAAGGGAGAACAGGTTCAAATATCTCTACGGCTTGGATACCCCGATTGAAGAAAAGATTTGCGTTATCGCCAAGGAACTCTACGGCGCAAACGAGGTGGTTTTCACGGGGTCTGCCAAAGACGACGTTAAAGACATGGTTCGCCTCGGCCTCTCGACGCTTCCGGTGTGCGTGGCCAAGACCCCCAAATCCCTCTCCGGCGACCCCGGCCTGACGGGCGCGCCGACTGGTTTTGCAATAACCGTAAAAAGCGTGTGCCCCGCGGCAGGGGCCGGTTTTCTCACGGCAAGATGCGCCAACATACTCCTCCTGCCCGGACTCCCGCCCCACCCCAACGCCGAGACGATTGGCGTGGACAAAGACGGCAATGTCACTGGTATATAGGGGTATATAGGACTTGGGCGAATTAACCCCCGCGAAAAATCCTTCCAGTTCAAGCTGATATTTATTATAATAGAAAAATCCCAAAAGGCGTCCACAACGGGGGTCTTTCGTCCCCCAGCGCCACTTTGCATCACGAAAGCAAGTCGTTTAATAAATCACACCGTACAGCAAAGTGGTGCTGGGCGCGTCAATCATCAAAGTCCGGGGCCGGGGCCATGTCTTTCGCCAAATACAAAACACTTCTAAAATCCTTAGGCTTCCAGTCCTTCCTTGGGACTCAATTTCTCGGCGCGTTCAACGATAACGTATTCAAGATAGTCATCTCCATGGTCGCGGTCTCCTTGGGAGGAGGCCTCTACGTATCTTTAGTGGGCGCGGTATTTATCCTCCCGTTTTTCCTCTTCTCCGGCTACGCCGGCTACTTCGCCGACAGATACAACAAAAGAAGCGTCCTCATTGTAACAAAGAGCTTCGAGATTGTGGCCGTCTTCTCCGGCATCTTCGCGCTCTGGTCGGGCAGGATTGAATACATGCTCGTAACGCTATTTTTGATGGCCGTCCACTCGACGTTTTTCTCCCCCGCGAAGTACGGGATAATACCGGAGATGCTCCCAACGGAGGAACTCTCGAGGGCTAACGGGCTTCTTGAGATGAGCACGTTCCTCGCCATAATACTCGGCACCTCGGTGGGAACCCTGATGTTCGCCGCGTGGAAGTCCTCGCTCAGCGCCATCGGGTACATCATGATGGTCATAGCGATAAGCGGCACGGCCATGAGCTTCTGGATAGGAAGGGTGGCAAACCCGGTCTCTACGAAGACCTTCAACATCAACCCGTGGAGCGAGGTCGCGCACGGGATAAAACGCCTCAAAGAGGACTCGAGGCTCCTTTTAAGCGTCGCCGCCATTACGTATTTCTGGTTTCTCGGCGCGCTTCTTCAAATGGCCATACTGCTCCTCGGCAAGGAAGTCCTGCGCCTCTCTGATTTCTGGATAGGCATCCTCATCACGTTCCTCGCCCTCGGCATAGGCGTAGGGAGCATCATAGCCGGACGGCTGTCGGGAGACAAGATAGAACCGGGTCTCGTGCCGCTCGGCTCCACCGGCATGGGGATATTCTCCATCGTGCTGGCGGCGACCACGTCCTACTATGTCGCCGCGTTTTGCCTTATGATGCTCGGTTTTTTCGGCGGCCTTTTCGTGGTGCCCCTAAACGCCCTTCTTCAGAAAAGAAGCGGTCCCGCCGAGAAGGGCCGTATCATCGCCACGACGAACTGCGTGGGCACGCTCTCGATACTCGTGGCCTCGGCCGCGCTCTGGTTCCTCCGCGACGTTATCGGGATACCGTCCGATGCCATCGTCTTGATATTCGGCGTGATGACGCTTCTCGGCACCGTGATATTGGCCGTAATCCTGCCGGAATTCCTCATGAGGTTCAGCCTCTGGTTCCTGACGCATACCTTCTACAAGATACGCATCATCGGAAAGGAGAACATACCCAACAAAGGGGCGGCGCTATTGGTCTGCAACCATATATCTTTCATAGACTGGCTGCTCCTCGGCGCGTGCGTCCACCGCTTCATACGCTTTATGATATACAGGCGATTTTACGACTACAGACTCGTAAACCGGTTTTTGCGCCTCTTGAAGGCCATCCCGATTTCCGACGGAGGGAAGAGGGAGACCTTTGATTCGCTCTCTAAGGCGCGGGGTGAATTGAAGGCCGGACACGTGGTCTGCATATTCGCCGAAGGCTCGATATCGCGCACCGGCAACCTCCTTCCCTTTAAAAAGGGTTTTACAAAGGCGGTCAAGGGTCTCGACGCGCCCATAATACCCGTTTACCTCGACAGGGTCTGGGGCTCGGTATTCAGCTTCCACGGCGGGAGTTTCTTCAAAAAGTGGCCTCAGCGCGTCCTGCGTCCCATAACGGTCTCCTTCGGCAGACCCATGAGGCCGAACTCGGACGCGCAGGAGATTCGCCAATCCGTGCAGGAACTTGCAAGCGACGCTGTGCGGTGCCGGAGGACGTCCGACGATTTGCTCCAATTGCAGTTCATGGCGTCCGCCAAGAGAAACCTTGCTGCCCCGTGCATCGTGGATTCCGACGGAGCGGCGATGACGCGCGGCAACGCGCTCAAAAACAGCATCCTCATCTCCGTTTGGCTCAAAAAAAACCGGCCGGACGAGGGGATGATCGCGGTGACGGCCCCGCCGTCGGCGGACGGCGCAGTCTTGAACGTCGCTGTGCTCTTGGCCGGAAAAACGCCCGTTAATCTCAACGCGACCCATGCCGCCGATAGTATCCAAGGTCAATGCGGGATAAAAACTACCATCGGGGCAAGGGGGTTGGCGGGAAAGGCCGGCGTCAAGCCCCCTGCGGGCATGGTTTACGTTGAAGACATTTACGACAAGATAAGCGACTTTAAAAAGGCCGTGACCGGCCTCATTGTGCGCGTCCTCCCCTACAGGCTGCTCGCCGGAATTTACAACGCGGGGGGCCGCGACCCGGACTCGTTAGCCGCCGTAATTTTCACGGGCGTCGAAACCGGCTTAAAGGGCGTGATGCTCACCCACCACAACATCATATCGAACATCGAGGGGTTTTCTCAGGTCTTGAACGTATCGGACGCGGACGTCCTCGTGGCCGCCGTGCCCTTTCATTATGCCTTCGGTTTTACCTGCTCCCTCTGGTTTCCGCTCACGCAGGGTTTCAAAACGGTGTATCTCGTTGACCCTTCCGACGCGCTTGGCGCAGCGGAGGCGGTAACACGGCACAACGGGACCATACTTATCGGAATGCCGCGCTTCTTCGAGGCCTTCATAAAAGAATGTCCTGCCTCGGCCGTCTTGACCCTTCGCTACGCCTTCACCGGCAAAGATGCGTCAAACGTCCCGCTTTCAATTTCAAGGGAATTCAAGGCAAAGTTCGGCGTGAGTCTCCTTGAGGGCTACGGGCACACGGAACTCTCTCCGGTCGTGTCAATAAACGTCCCGGACATCCGCAGCAAAGACACGGTTCAACGCGGGACAAAGGAAGGCACCGTAGGGCATCCGTTGCCGGGCGTCGCGGTGCGGGTGGTAAACCCCGATGGAATGACGCCGGTTAAAGCCGGGGTGGAGGGCGTACTGTTGGTAAAGGGGCCTAACCTCATGGCAGGCTACTGGAAAAACCCTGAGCTTACCTCAAGCGTGGTTACAAACGGCTGGTTCAATACCGGGGATTTCGCGCTCTTGGAGGAAGACGGATTTATAAGATTGACGGGAAAGACGCTCAACGGCCGTGAACCGTGACCGTAAGCCGTGACCGTGTAAAAACGAATTCCTTTACGGTCACCGTTCTACCAGACGGCATAAAACGGGCTATGGATTTTTAATGTTATACGGTAGAATGCTGCAAGAAAAATAAGGAGGCTTGTCATGTTTGAAATTCATAAAAAAATAGTAATTGATGAAAATAAAGTTCCAATTGCCGTACAGGTGCCTATTAAGGAATTTGAACGGATGGAAGAGGTTATAGAAAACTACGGATTAGCAAAATTGATGGACGACGTAAAAACCGATGAGCGGCTTAACAGACTAAGGAGACTCTGATTTATTCTTTTTTTGTCATCCTGAGCGAGTATGGGTTTTGTCATCCTGAGCACATTCGCTTCGCTCAGCAAGAAGCAGATTCTTCGCTCCGCTCTGTTAGACTTAATACGTCTGGCGGAGTATGTTAAACGTTGTGCCGAGTAAGGGTTGAACAAGTCTATGCTTGCTCAAGGCTTTTAAGCCTATATTCTGAAAGAGACCCAACCCTTACAGTGAAT
>JACRCC010000097.1 GCA_016234405.1 Deltaproteobacteria bacterium
GCGGCGCCGGACGGCCCCATTGTTTTATTCTACTCACGCGAAAAGGAACGGATTATAAGGAGGATACGACGTGCCGCCTGTCAATGACCACTTGAAGATAAGCATGGAAAGGACCGGAAAGGAATATCGTGAGGTGCATGAATGGCTTGATGCCGACCCTGCTAAGAAGGCGCAGCGGCACGATATCACCAAGATTCATGAATATGGACAAATGATAGAAGAAAAATACGGCACGGAGGCGCGGGAGGAATATATCCGGCACATCCATGATGACGTAAAGGCAAAGTTCAATCACATACAGCATGACATCGAGAAGGCCGTTACCGGCGCGCTTTTGTATTTCGGGGTAAAATAGCCATGGATTACGTAATTCAAGACTCTGACGTGCATCTGCTCAGAAAGGCGGGGGTGCCGGAAGACGACATAAAACATTGTTTGAAGGTGGCTGAAAAGGCCATTGAGATTGCTAAAAGGACGGGCGCGGTCCTCGATATGGAAACCATCGGCAGGGGCGCGCTGTTCCATGACCTCGGTAAAGCTGTGACGCATGAGATTGAGCACGGTATGATCGGGGCCGAGGCGGGCAAAAAACTCGGTCTTTCGAGGGCCATAACGGATATCATGGAGAAACACATCAGAGGCGGCCTGACGGAAGCTGAGGCTAAGGAACTTGGATTGCCCGTAAAGGATTACAGGCTCAAGACCCTTGAGGAAAAAATAGTTATCTATGCGGACAGGCTTGTGGACATCATCATGGACGGGGTTGTTGCAATCGGGTCTGAGTTGGACGCGGAAACGGGCTTTATCGAGATATTGAAAACCCATCTCAGATACGGCAAAAATGAAAAAACCCTTAACCGTTATTTGGGTTATCATAAAGAGATACAAAGACTGATAAATAGAGGATGAAACTGAATCCTTTTAGATTGCTCTGCGCCGCCGGCCTCTTTGCCATATTCAGCTCCACCGTATCAAAAAACCCCGCGCTCCCTCTTTTCACCTCCTACCTTGGGGCAGACCCGTCAACGGTCGGGATGGTCGCCGCCGTATCGGCCTTCACGGGGATTGTGGCAAGCATCCCTGCGGGCATACTCGCCGACAGATGGGGGAAAAAGAGGATGCTTGTCCTGTCAGGCATTGTATTCGCCTCGGCGCCATTTCTCTATCTCTTAATAACGCAGATATGGCAGCTCGCAATAATCAGGTTTTATCATGGGCTTGCAACGGCCATATTCGTGCCGGTGTCAATGGCCTCGATAGCCGGCCTCTTTCACGCCGGGCGCGGGGAAAGGATGGGCTGGTTTTCAACGGCCACGCTGATTGGGAGATTCATGGCGCCGGTGGTTGGAGGGGCGATTATCGGCGCAATGGCGCTGAACCCGGACATCGGATATAAGGCCGTATATCTTGTAAGCGGCGGGGCAGGCATTGTGGTTCTGTTGTTGGCGCTCAAGATTCAGGACACCGGCGGCGACGTAAAAAACAATCGGGAATGGCGGGAAACGCTGAGGGCATTCAAGACGGTGATCTCCAACAAGGGTATCGTGTGGACCTGCGCGGTTGAAGCCGCGATACTCTTTGCATACGGGACATTCGAGACCTTTGTGCCCTTATATTCATTGAAGATCGGCCTTAGCGCTTACGCAGTCGGGATATTTCTTTCCGCGCAGGTCATAACCCTTGCCCTGACCAAACCCGTGATGGGGAGGTTTTCCGATAAACACGGGAGGAGACATCAGATAATCGCGGGCGCGGCCCTCGGCGCCGCCTGCATCGGCGCATTCTCGCTCTTTACCGCATTTGTGCCCCTGCTTTTATTAAGCATGTCTTTCGGCCTGTGCCTTTCCATCGTAACATCGGCAACCTCTGCGGCGATTGCGGACATGAGCAAAAAAGAGACGCACGGAGGGGCAATGGGAACACTCGGCTCGATAATGGACGTAGGCCATACGACAGGGCCGCTAATCTCCGGGTTTGTCGCCGCCTATTTCGGCCTTGCCTTTTCATTCATAGGCGCGTCAATAGCGCTTCTATGTGTTGCCTTTGTCTTTCTTTTGGGAACGGTTCGCACGCAGGCCCAATATCGCCAACAATAGCTGATGAGTCCTTTACCTTGAAATAATACCGCTTAATTTAGATCAATTCAATGCAGTCTATAGATAAAGTCTCTTGCTTCTTTGAGGTAGTCTTTGATGGCGTTGGCATTATGCAGAAGTCCTCTGTAATAACCGGCAATATGCAACTCGTCATAGATATCATCAAACTCCCGCAGTAGTTTACCGTTATGCGCGGATACATATTTCTGTAGAGCCTTTCCGTATTCCTCTACCTTTTTTGGCAGTTCCTTTTTTGTAAGACCCTTTTTAAGCAGCACTTCATTGATAGCCTCTAATACGCCAAGATAAGCAATACCGCATGCGGATTTTACATGCTTAACATCTGTATATCTATTATCTTCAATTGGAGACTTACTCAGTATCTCCTTTGCATTCTCTAAATATCTCAATGGTTCTCTTTTCATAAGCTCATCTCGCTTTTTTACAGTAAAGCATAATCGCTTTTCTGTTTCAATACGAATCCACTCCTGAGCGAAGAGGGTGATCTGCCTCTTGTTTGACCCGAATTAAATAGTCTGGAATTCCGTCTGAATAGGGGGCTTTACTGCGCCAAAAGATGCAGGACCTTCTTTGCCGTTATCTCGGCGTTGCGCACGCTGTCGCTTATGCCTATCCCGTGATACGCGCTGCCCGTGACGTATAGGCCGGGGTGTTTGGAGACGAGCGCCTCTATTGCCGCGACCCTCTCCTCGTGCCCGACCGTGTACTGGGGCATGGAGTTGAACCACCTGAAAACGCGCGCAAGCATCGGCTCCGCGTCAATGCCCATTATGTCTTTCAATTCTTCCCGCACCATGCCGAGCATCTCCGCGTCGCTCAACGATACAAGCTCCGCGTTCTTTGACCCTCCCACAAAACATCTTATGAGGACGGCGTCGTCGGGAGAGCGGTAATCGAACTTTACCGACGTCCACGTGGCTGCCATGATGCGTCTTTTTTCGGTCTTAGGAACGACGAACCCGAAGCCGTTGAGGGGATGCCTTATCGCGTCCCTCTTAAACGCAATCGTCACCGTTGCCGTGGACACGTAGGGAATGGCGTTGAGTTTTTCGGCAAGTTTATCGTCGAGCGCCATGAGGAGCGCCGAGGCCGCCCAAGCGGGGGCTGCAACGACAACGACGTCGGCTTCGATTGCCGAGCCGTCCTGCGCGAGCGCCTCGTATCCGGCCCCCTTCTTATGCACCCCTATCACGTTCACGCCGGTCTTTATTGACGTATTCTCCGACGATAAAAGCCTTTCGTTAAGCGTGTCAATGAGCGTGGAAAGCCCGCCCTTTAACGTCATGAACATCGTAATCTTTTTCTTCGCGCTTGCCGGGGGCGTAGGCGCGCCTTTCGCCGCGCTCAAACGCTTCAACATTCCCCTGATGAGGCTGCCGTGCTCCTCCTCGAGCTGGACGAACTTGGGAAAACACGCCCTCACGCTCATGGTCGCCGGGTCACCGGCGTGCACGCCCGCCACAAGCGGCTCGGCTATCTTATCGAGGGCCTCTTGGCCGAGCCTCCTTCGCACGAATGAGCCGAGGGTCTCGTCTTTGTCGTCCTTCTTTTTAGGGATGAAGAACTCCATAGCCATCCTGATCTTCCCGGGGATGCTTATAAGGCTCGAGGCTGCAAAGGGGAGGAGCTTCGTGGGCACCATGAGGATTACGCCTTCTGGGAGAACGTGGAGGCGCCCGTTGGAGAGGACAAAGGTCTTTCTCTTCTCCTCGTTGGTGCCGAGGAGTTCGTCTTCGAGCCCGAGCCTTTTACAAAGCGCCAATGCCCACGGTTTTTCCGAGAGGAAACAGTCCGGCCCGCCCTCTATCAAAAAACCATCCGTCTTTTCGGTCTTGATGTTCCCGCCGAGGCTGCCGTGCCTTTCAAGCACGACCACCTCGAGTGCCTGCGCCTCCGAAGCCCCGGTCCGGACAACCCCCAACTGATGCTCGCGCAGGCTCCATGCCGCGCTAAGCCCGGCTATCCCGCCTCCGATTATAACGACCCTTTTCATTATCTTCCTTCTGAATGTCTCTTGACTACGTCGGCTATGGCGGCGATGAACTTGGGGTTGGTATTGAGGGACGCGCATCGTTTGAAGACAAGCCCTTTACTCTCCGCAAAGGACTTAAAGAGAACGTCTATGTCGTAGAGCGTCTCGACGTGGTCCGCCACGAAACCGAAGGGCACTACTATAACCCCTTTTTTGCCGGTTTTTTTTGCCTGCTCGATTACGTCTTCGGTGGAAGGCCCTATCCAATCCTTCGGCGCGGCGCCCTTGCTCTGAAACGCCACTTTGTAATCGCACGGCGCCTTTAGAACGACCTTTTCCGCGGACTGATTTATCAGCATCTCGTAAGGGTCGCCCTCGGTCGCCTGCGTGGGGAGGCTGTGAACGCTGAATATCACCAACGCGTCTTTTTTGTCTTTGAAAGATTCAAGCTGGGCGTTCAGATTGTCCGCCACGGCGTCAATGAAGAGGGGTTTTAAATGCCACACGCTCGTAAACTCGACCTTTGGCCCTCCACCGAGGTTTTTAAGCGCAATATGCGACTCCATCTCATACCCGCCGGTCGCGGCCTGCGTTATGAAGGGCGACATGATGACGGCGACGGCTCGCGTTACGCCGTCGGCCTTCATCCGCGCAAGCGTCTCGGCGATGAACGGATGCCAGTAACGCATACCCACGTACGGCGCGTATCCGACGCCGTCCTTTTTCAACGCCGCCTCAATGGCCTTTGCCTGCGCATTCGTTATGTCAAGGAGTGGCGATTTACCGCCTATTATCCTATACCTGTCCTTGGCCTTCTCGACCAACTCCCGCGTAACGGTGCGGCCCTTGAGGATGTTTTTTACGAACGGCTCGACGTTCTCGACAGAATCCGCGCCGCCGAACGCAAGGAGCAGAAACGCCGTCTTTTCTTTATCCAACATTGATAATCTCCTCACTTGCGGCTGTATTCGTGAACCGCGTCCACCACCGCCCGGACGCTGTCCACCGGCGTGCCCACTATTATCCCGTGTCCGAGGTTGAATATGTGCCCGGGCCTGCCTCCGGACAACCCGATTATTTCCTTTACGCGCTTTTTTATTTCCTTTACCGGGCCGAAGAGCACAACCGGGTCGAGGTTGCCCTGTATCCCCTTATCGTAACCGATGGTCTTCCAAGCCTCATCCAGCCTGACCCTCCAGTCAACCCCCACCACGTCGCCGCCGGCCTCTTTCACGAGATTCAGGTACGTGCCGGTGTTGGCGCTGAAGTTTATGAGCGGCACGGTCTTTTTGACGCCCGCGATGACCTTTTTGGTGTGCGGGAGCGCGAACCTTTTGTAATCGTCGGGCCCAAGGCATCCCACCCATGAATCGAAAAGCTGAACGCAATCCACGCCCGCGTCAATCTGGGCGTTTAGGTATGCGATTATCACGTCGGAGATTTTATCGAGGAGTTTACCCCAGTCCTCGGGGTCAGAATACATGAGCGACTTTGCGTGCACGTAGTTCTTCGAGCCTTCGCCTTCGATGATATAACTCGCAAGCGTAAAGGGCGAACCTGAAAAACCTATGAGCGGGACCTTACCGTTGAGATCCTTTTTGACCATCTTTATCGCATCCAAGAGAAACGGCACGTCCTCTTGGGGGTTTATGACCCGCACCGCGGCGACGTCTTTTTTCGCGCGAACCGGATTTTTAATGACCGGCCCTTCGTTCTTGGCGAACTCCAAGTCAATGCCCATGCCCGGAAGCGGCAGGAGGATGTCGGCGAATATGATGGCCGCGTCCATCTCAAAGGCCTTTATGGGCTGGAGCGTGACCTCGCAGGCCAATTCCGGCGCGCGGCACATCTCAAGGAAGGAATATTTCTCCCTTATGGCCATGTACTCCTTCATGTATCTTCCGGCCTGACGCATGAGCCACACGGGGGTATGCGCCGACGGCTCGCGCCTGCAGGCCTTAAGGAACGTTTCGTTTTTCATGATAATCTCCTTATGAACACATTCGCTTCGCTCAGCGTAAACTCCGCGAAGGATATGCTTCTTGTTTTTTTAGCGCGTGCGTCTTGTGCGTTGCGGAGCAAGAAGCGGAAAAAACGTATTATATATTATAATCGCGGGGATTTTCAAGGGCGTTTAACGCGCCGCTGCTTTTAGATTTTAAACGAGACTGTGTCACCCCCTCCCAGCTTCCCCTTTTATTTTTTTCCGCTATACTTACAAGCGAGGCTAAAGCCTCGCGCTGCATCGTCAAAAGCCGCCTCACCTGCGACACCCATCCCGAAGACCGTTTTAAACATATCCCTTTTTCAGAACAGACCGGAGGCGCGACGCCCATAATGAAAAATCCGTCTCTCGTAAGCAGGGTCTTCAAGCTGCGGTTCGGACTGAAGTTGTGCCTCATCACCATCGCCGGCGTCGTTGCCGCCGGAGAGTTCCTCTTCTTCCTCACGTCGAAAGACCTAAGCGGGTCTTACTCCCAGTCCGTCTACGCCATATACGCCCTCAAGATCAAGATTTTCCCGCTCATATTCGCCTCGTTCTATTCACTCGCCATACTCGGCGTCGTTGCCGGCGCAATAGCGGTAATATCCATGTTTTTCTCACACAAGATAGCGGGGCCCCTCTTCAGGCTTGAAAGAAGTATGGAGGCCATCGGCAAGGGAGACCTCACAGTCGGCACCTTTTTCAGACAAAAAGACCAGTTGGTCCCGCTTGCCGAGGAGATAAACGCCATGGTGCGCTCTCTGAATCATACCGCAAGAAGCTGCTCCGACGCGCTCTCAGACATCAAGAGGTCGGAAGACAGACTCTACGAGCTTCTAAAGGCCGAGCCGCCGCCGGAGAAGGAAATAGCGCAGACCCTCATAAAGATAAAGACCGGCATCGAAGGACTTAAAAGGGCGTCCTCCACCATAAAGGTCAAAGAGGGCTGATGAAAAAATTAGATATGCCTTCGAGTAAAAAACTCCTGCTGACGGCGGCAATCCTCTGCGGGGCTGCGCTCGGCGCGGACGCCGTCTTTTCCAAGTGGTCGAGCTATCATAACTTCGATGGCAAGTGTCTCGATTGCCACCTCGATGTGCCCAAAGACGGCGAAGACCCCGGTATATTCCTGCGCGACTTGACCGGCATGTGCGCGGAATGCCACAAAGACGCCTTGAAGGTTTCCCACCCGGTTGACATGAAGCCCACGATGGATGTCCCTTCCGCTATGCAGCTCGACAGTAGAGGTGCGGTTACTTGCATTACCTGCCACTTCGCGCACAAGGACGGCTACGGCGGCTCGCACATTCGAGTTAAATTCGGCGGCGCCGGACTCTGCGTTCAGTGCCACGGCGAAGTAGAGGCGTCCCTTCACTCCGCCTCTCTCGGAACCGCGCACGCGGCAAGCGCCGTAAACGCATCCTTGGGCAACGCGGAAATCATAAACATCCTCGACCCGCTCTCGATAAAGTGTCTTTCTTGCCACGACTCCGTCTCGGCCTTTGACGCTGCCGTTTCAACGCCGTGGAACCCGCCGGGTTATTATCATAACGGCTCACCCCTTAACCTGAGCCATCCCATAGGGGGTTTATATTCGGACGCGAAAGAGAAGTACAAGGCGTCGCTCCGGGATTTGGACATGCTGCCCAAGCAGATAAAACTCTTCGGCGGCAAGATAGGGTGCGCGACCTGCCATGACCCGTTTTCCAAAGGGCACAGCAGGCTCGTCATAAGCAA
>JACRCC010000019.1 GCA_016234405.1 Deltaproteobacteria bacterium
AGGCTCATAAAAAGCAATGCCGCCCGCCCCGCGCTCGTCGTTGGCATCCCGGTCGGTTTCGTCGGGGCAATCGAGGCCAAACAGGAACTCTTGAAGTCCGGTGTGCCGTATATCACCAACACGGGCAGAAAAGGCGGAAGCGCGGTGGCTGCGGCCATAGTCAACGCGCTCATCATACTCGCCGTTGATTTGCGCAAAACCGCCGGCGCTGTATAATTACGGGATGCGGGAGGTAGGAAGTGGGAAGTGGGTGGTAGGTAGTGGTAAAGTCTTTACTACATCCCACACCCTACCTCCTACCAACCATCCTTATCCCACATACCATCCTTCGGAACAAGGACTCTATGCACATACCGGACGGGTATCTTGGGCCCAAGACGTGCATCGCGTTCTACGCGGTGATGGCGCCGGTTTGGTATATCGCATCGTCGAGGGCGCAGAAGTCCCTGAAGGCGGCACAGCTGCCGATCCTCGCGCTCGGCGCAGCGTTTACCTTCGTCATAATGATGTTCAACATCCCGGTGCCGGGCGGCTCGTCGGGACACATGGTCGGGGCGGTTGTAGTGGCCATCGCGCTCGGGCCGTGGGCAGGGGTCGTGGCCATGACCCTTACGCTGACCCTGCAGGCGTTTCTCTTCGGAGACGGGGGTTTGACCGCGCTCGCGGCAAACTCCTTTAACATGGGCGTTGTGATGAGTTTTTCCGGCTATTACGTCTACCGGGTGATTGCCGCCGGGCCTGCACCGTCGCCTAAGCGCAGGGCGATAGCCTCGGCAGTAGCGGCCTATGTCGCGATAAACCTCGCGGCGTTTGCCGTGGTGCTGGAACTCGGCGTTCAGCCGGGCCTCGAGGCAGGGTTGGGCGGCGCTCCGCTATATGCGCCGTATCCGTTATCGGTCACGCTGCCCGCGATGATGGCGACGCACCTTGTTTTTTTCGGGCCCGTGGAGGCGCTCGGCACCGCGCTTGTCGTATCTTACGCGCACAAGTTCAACGACGGAGCGATATTGGAGGCCGGGAAAAACGCCTCGTGGAAACCGCTCTGGGCCGCGCTCATCGCGCTGATAATACTGACCCCGTTGGGCCTTTTTGCAAGCGGCACGCCGTGGGGCGAGTGGGGGGCGCAAGAACTCGGCGGCATCGTCGGGTTCATACCTTCAGGCATGAGGGAGATGAGGGGTTTATGGAAGGGCGCGATGCCCGGCCGGCTACGGCGCGCCGGGTTTTGACGGCAGGGTTGCTTCGTCTGCCTTTTACATCGTCTCGGCGGCGGCAGGCAGCGCGCTAATCGTCTTTATAATATTTCTTTGGGGCAGGTTATGGCGCCGGTAGCGCGATTGCCGGATTGGTTCAAGGAGGCCAAGCCGGATATATGTCTTACGGGCGGGAGGGGCAGTCGCAGGGGTTTTGTGGAGAAGACCCTTGCGAACCTTGAGTCCTTTCTTAGAGACACGCTCTACGGTGAAAACGCCTCGGCCAAGCAGGGCCTGTTGCAGGGCATTACGCCTCACGTAAGGATTGCCGGAATAATTATTCTCGTGGCCTCATCCGCCATGACCGCCAACGCGGCCATGCTCGGTTTTATCGTTGCTGTCGCGGCCATTATTACGCTGGCATCGAGGGTCAGTTTCAAAACAGCCGCCAAAAGGGTTGCGCCGTCTTTCGTATTTACGTTTATTTTATCCCTGCCGGTCTTTTTCAGTTTCATGACGCCCGGCGCCGAGGTCTTTGGAGCAGGGGGCGCAGGGATAAACGGTTTAAGGGTTTCGGTCACAAGGGAAGGTTTCTTTTCGGCGGCCTTTTTCCTGACGCGGGTTACAACGGCCGTGTGGCTCGCGTCGCTCGTGGTGGAGACGACCACTCAGGGCGATTTTTTCAAGGGGATGATCCGGCTGCCTATCCCGGCTTTTTTCGTGACCGCGCTTTTCATGACGTTCAGGTATATGTTCATCCTCGTCAAGATCGCCGAGGACGCGGCCCTTGCGAGAAAATCGCGCGTGATTCGGGTTGCCGCCCTGTCCGAATCCCAGAGGTGGTTCGCATCGAGGGCGACCTTCATGTTGAAAAGATCCATCGCCCTTGCCCAAGAGGTCAACATGGCTATGGCCTCGCGCGGCTTTAACGGGGTGGTAAAGGTTATTGACGGCAAGGGCATGGCCCGAGGGGATTTTTTGTGGCTCGGTTTTACGGTCTTCGTGGTTCTGCTGTCAATCAGGTTTTAGCCTTGGGGTTCTATTATGGAAGGGAAAGAGATATACAGGCTTGAGCGCGTGTGCTACAACTACGGGCATCAGGGGGTTTTGCCCCCCTTGTCCGCGCTCAAGGACATAAGTTTCAGCATCAGGCATGGCGAGCACGTCGCGGTGCTCGGCGCGAACGGCAGCGGAAAATCCACGCTCTTGAAGATTTTAAACGGTCTTATTTTCCCGATGTCCGGCATCGTCGAGTGTCTTGGCGGGAAGGTTGCGGAGGCGACTCTAACCGGGGCATTTCTGAGGCGCTTCAGGGAGCGCGTGGGTTTTGTCTTCTCGGAGCCTGACGCGCAGCTCTTTTGCCCCACGGTCGGCGACGAGGTGGCCTTCGGGCCGCTTCAGCTCGATCTCCCAAAGGACGAGGCTGAAAGGAGGGTTAATGAACTCCTGAATATGCTCGGCATCGCAGCCCTGAGAGACAGACCGCCGTACACGCTCAGCGCCGGAGAGAAGAAAAAGGTCGCCATAGCCTCGGTCTTGGCCGCGAACCCGGACGTTCTTTTGCTCGACGAGCCGACAAACGGCCTTGACCCGAGAACCCAGGTCTGGCTCTTCGAGCTTTTGCGGGGCTTGAAGGAATTGAAAAAGACGTTTATAATAGCAACGCACGACTTGAGCCTCGTTGAAGACCTTACGGATAGGGTCATCGTAATCGCCGAAGGCCACGAGGTCGCGGCCGACGGGCCACGCGCAAGATACTCCGAGACAAGGACATGCTATTGGCCGCGAATATAATACACGAGCATACGCACAGGCACGGAGACGTCACGCACATCCACAGCCACGGGCCGTTCGCAACCCATGACGAGCATGAGTGAGGCAACGACGTGGGGCGCAGCCCGCACACAGGGGGGATTAACACATCAGGAGGAGAAAACACCATGAGGGCAATCGCAGCGGTTTTGTCGGCGGCAGTTTTTGTCTTTTTGTTCGTCCCGGCGGCGTCGAAGGCCGCCGATGAGAAGGGCGGCAAGACCAAGGTCTACTCGAATGAAATGGAAGACGTCAAGGCGCGCATCACCGAGCTTGAGAACAAGATGAAGGACGCGGAGGTTACGGACGATCTCGGACACAGGCTCCACCCGATACACAGCATGTACGGGCTTAAATTCGGCGGCGGGGTTACTATGACGGGTCAGGGCGCGTCTCATACGAAGAACGCGGGGGTTAGGGGCGCGGGCGCGCTCTCCGCGGACATAACTCTCGAAACGCCCGTCGGCAAGGACGGCAGGGTGGCCGGCGTCCTTGACTTCCAGCACGGCGCGGGTTTACAGGGGCTGCCGCAGTTTTTCGCGTCGCCCAACGGGAACGCGACCGGCCCAAATAACGACATCGAGTCTTTCAATGACGACGCGCTGCATGTAGCGCAGTTCTACTATGAGCATAATCTTGCCGAGTCAATGGTAATGTCAATAGGGCAGCTCGACCCAACGGCGTACTTCGACGCCAACAGCTTCGCCAACAGCGAAAGGGCGCATTTTCTCGCAAACGTATTCGCCAATAACCCGGCCGTGGAATTCGGAGGCACCGGGAACTTCTACGGCCCGGGCATGAGGCTCACGCTCACGCCGGTCAAAGAGACGTTAGATTTAACCGTTGGGGCGATAGAGGGGGACGGGGATTACGTAAACACGTTTGACAACCCCTTTTACATGGCAGAGGCCGACTTGAAGGTAAAACCCAACAACAGGAAGGGAAACTACAGGGCGTATTATTGGAACAGGCACGGCAGACCTGACGTAACAAACACCGCGAACCCGAATGACGAGCGATTGTTGCGTGCAACTAACGAGGGCGTCGGCGTGAGTTTTGACCAGTGGATTAACGGGTCTGTCGGCGTCTGGCTGAGGGGCGGACGCCAGAGGGCCAAGGTGGCGCAGTTCAACGCCTTTGCAGGCGGAGGCATCCATCTCAGCGGCGCGGCCGTCGGAAGGCGCAACGACAGGGCGGGTCTGGGCTACGCAGTGAGCCTCATGGGCAAGGACTACAAGGCTTACAAAAAGTCCGTTGACCCCGCGTTTGAAGACGGGGACGAGCAGTATATGGAGGCGTATTACAACTACGCTGTCGGGGACGCGACCGACACCACGGGCTTTCACGTCTCGCCGGATTATCAGTTCGTAGTCAACCCCGGCGGCGACACTAACGCGAGTAAGGCGCATATATACGGGATTAGGCTGCAGGCGTTTTTTTAACAGGCTGCTCAAAAACGCCCATCTGCTTCGTTGTCATCGTCGCTCCTCACTGCGACGCACAAAAAAGTGCGTCTCATTCGTCGCTCCTCGACGCCTCGCATCTGGACGTTTTTGAGCAGCCTGAACAAATTTTGAGTTTTTCAGCAACCTATTAAATGGATTCAATAAAAAAAGGAGGCATACGGAAAATGGTAAAAGTGGCTTTTGGTGAAGGGGCGTTTTGGAGGGTGATTGTCCCCGCGCTCGCGCTTGGGGTAATCATATTTTCGGCGGTTGTTATCGTATACGGATTGGAGTCAATGGCGCCCGGCGTGCACGACGTCTTCCACGACTTCAGGCACGTTGTAGGGATGCCGTGCCACTAAAGACGATGAAAGAAAGTTTTACGAATTTTGCCGCAGCCGGGCTTTTTGCCGGGATACTATGGGGCTGGCTGGCGATGGCGGTAAACGCGGCCACCGGCGCGTTTCCCTTTGAGGGGACATTGGTGTCCAATTGGGCGGCCTTTACGGCGGCAGGCGGGCTTTTCGGGCTTATAGTCGCAGGCGCGATGCGCCTTTTGTCAGGGGCGCTACCGTTTAAAGGGGCGCTTGCGAATTCGGTCTTGGTCTCCGTGGGCTTTTGGCTCGTCCTGAGGGCCGGCGGCGCGTTATTGTCGGCCGTGGAGCCTGAGCGTTTCCACGTCGTAACGCTTCAGACGCTTCAGGGGCTGTTCCTCTCTGTTGCGCTCGGCGTTACCGTTGGGTTTATCTGGGGGCTTATCGGCAGTCGCTCCCCGCGCCGGGGCGCGGATTGAAACAAACAAACTTGGAAGGCAACGCAAAAAAGGGTTTGAGAAAAGGATATACCACTGGCGCCTGTGCCGCTGCCGGAGCAAAGGCAGCGGCACAGGCGCTTTTTGCCTCTATTGAAGGGGGCAATACCCCCCCCAAAGGCGGGCTGTTGTTGCCGCCGACGTATGTGAGTCTTTTCCTTCCGGCCGGCTTCGCGGCGCGCATACCCGTTGCCTCGGTTGCAGTCGCCGGAAAAAAGGCGCGGGCAATTGTAATAAAAGACGCGGGCGACGACCCGGACGTTACCGACAAGGCCGAGATAGCCGTCGAGGTCGAGCTTTTGAACAGGACCGGGAGAAATTCCATAATGGTCAAGGGCGGCGCGGGCGTGGGCGTCGTTACAAAACCCGGGCTTAAGGTCAAGCCGGGACTCCATGCGATAAACCCGGTCCCCATGAAGATGATTAGAGGCGCGGTCCTCGGGGTTTTAAAGGGGCACGGGATAAAGGCCCGCGTGTCCGTCATCGTCTCGGTCCCCAAGGGCGCGGAACTTGCGAAAAAAACGATGAACCAGCGGCTCGGGATAATCGGCGGGATATCCATCTTGGGCACCACTGGAATAGTCGAGCCTATGTCAACGCTCGCGTATACCCATTCCATCTCGTGCGCCGTGGACGTCGCGCTTGCAAACGGGGCGGATACGATAGTTTTTTCAACGGGCAGGAGCAGTGAAAGGGTCGCCGAGGGTTATTTGAGTTTGCCGCAGGAGTCTTTTGTCTTGACCGGCGACCACATGGGCTATGCCCTTAAAGACGCCGGTAAAAAAAGAGGCGTCAAGCGCGTCGTGGTCTGCGGCCAGTTCGGCAAGATGAGCAAACTCGGCGCAGGCCACTTCGAGACCCACTGCTCGGATTCCGAGGTGGAGTTGGGTTTTCTCGCAGGTATCTGCAAAAAATCCGGCGCAACCGATGAGATTATACGGAAGGTGAAGACCGCGAATACCGCGCGCGAGGTCTATTTTATCCTGAAGGAAAAGGGTATGGATGCGGTGTTCAAAAAGATATGCCGCCGGGTCAAGGACAACGCCCGGCGGTTCGTAAGAAAGGGCGTTGAGGTAAGGGCGCTCCTCGCCGGATACGAGGGCAAGGTCGTCTATTGGTGTTGAGGGAGTGTTGAGGGAATCCGATGATATACGTTATCGGCATAGGCGTTGAAGGAAAGGATGGCCTCTCAAAGAAGACGCTTGAAATAATCGGGCGCGCCTCTCTAATCGCAGGAGGCAGGCGGCTCCTTGAGGAATTCAGCGGGTTTAAGGCGCGCCGTCTCGTAATAGCGGGCGGCCTCGATAGAGTTTTCGGGGCGATAAGGCGCGCCGCGGGCAAGGGCGATGTTGCCGTTCTTGCAACCGGAGACCCGCTTCTCTTCGGTATAGGCGCGGCGTTGATAAAAGAATTTGGCAAAAAACAAATAACGGTCATCCCGAACGTGAGCGTGGCGCAGGAGGCGTTTGCGAGGATAAAGGAGTCCGCTAACGGCGTCAAGGTTCTAAGCGTTCACGGCAGGGGCGCGGGGGTCAAGGACATCGCAGCGGAAGCTGCGGTAAACGGCAAACTCGCGGTCTTCACCGACGCGCAAGGTTCTCCTGCCGTTATCGCCAAGGCGTTGATTGAAGGCGGGGTTGACGGGTTTACGGCTTACGTCTGCGAGGCGATTGGGACAAAGGAGGAGCGGATTACAAAGGGCAGGCTTAAAACCATTGCCGCGATTAGGCGCTTTGCGCCCTTGAACGTTTTGATACTCATTAAAGACAAGGGGGAGGGAAAGGCCGTTGACAACGTGAGGCGTTTCGGCATACAGGATAAGCTCTTCATCCATTCCGGCAACATGATAACCAAAGAAGAGCTGCGCGTCATTGCGCTTTCAAAGCTTGACATAAAAGACGACAGCGTCGTTTGGGACATCGGGTCAGGGAGCGGCTCGGTCGCCATAGAGGCGGCAAGGCTCTGTCCAAAGGGCAAGGTCTGGGCCATAGAAAAAAACAGGGCGCGGGTTGCGCATATAAAGAAAAACAAGGCCGTCTTCGGGGTGAAAAATATCAAGATAATAAACGGCAATGCCCCCGCGTGCATAAACTCAGCAAGACTCCTTGCGCCCGACGCGGTCTTTGTCGGCGGCGGCGGAGTTGGATTGATATCCATTCTCGGGTTGGTCTCAAGGCGGCTCCTGCCAGGCGGCAGGGTCGTGGTGAACGCGATAACCCTTGAGACCGCCGGCTCGTCCGTTGGATTTTTCAAAAAGAAGAAGTGGGGGCATGAAGGCGCGCTTATCGGCGTTACCAAGACAAAAGGATTGGGCGGCAGGAATTTCCTTTCCGCCGAGAACCCGGTATTCATAATATCGGCGGTCAAACCACAATCATGAGCAACGTTTCTAAGACTGGCAAACTCTACGGCGTAGGCGTGGGGCCCGGAGACCCGGAACTCATGACCCTCAAGGCCCTTCGCGTGCTCAAAGACGCGCCGGTCATCGCCGCGCCTAAATCCTCCAATATTGACGCGGACAGCAATGCCCTCGAGATAATCAAAGGCTCAATCGGCGTTGAGGGCAAGGTAATCTTGGAACTTGGATTGCCCATGACAAAGGACAGGGCCGTCCTCAAGGCCGGACGCGACAAGGCGGCGGCGGAATTGGCGGGGATGCTCGAAAAGGGTCTGGACGTCGCTTTCATAACGCTCGGCGACCCCATGTTGTATTCAACCTTTAGTTATCTCGTTCCGTTAGTGAGAGAAAGGCTGCCCCATGCGCGGGTGGAGGCAGTTGCCGGAGTAACGTCTTTTTGCGCGGCCGCGTCGGCAGCTATGCTCCCGCTCGCCGAGGGCAGCGAGAGTGTCGCCATCGAGCCTTGCGCATATAAACTCGAAGACGTAAGACGAGCGCTTAAGACTTCGGATACCGTGATACTCTTGAAGGTAAATAAAGCGCTCGACGGGATTATCAAATTGCTTGAAGAGGAGTCGCTCCTGAATAATGCCGTGTTTGTCTCAAGGGCAAGTTGTTCCGATGCGGAGATTGTAACCGACCTAAAGACTTTGAAGGGAAGGGACGCGGGTTACTTCTCGCTCATTATCGTGAAGAAGGGTTCGATATGACAAACGCCGTGAAGCCCAAAAAAACCTCCGTTGTTTATTTCGTCGGCGCTGGGCCCGGGGACCCCGAGCTTTTGACCGTAAAGGCCATGAGGCTTCTTAAAAAGGCGGACGTGGTTGTCTACGCCGGTTCGCTCGTCGAGAAATCCATACTCAAGTTTTGCCGCAAGGGCGTCAAACTCCGCGACAGCTCGCGGATGCACCTCGGCGAGATAACGGGCGCGCTCGTCAGGGCCGCGTCATCCGGCAAAAAAACCGTCCGTGTTCACAGCGGCGACCCGTGCCTGTATGGGGCATTGCGGGAGCAGACGCAAGTCCTTGAGGAAAACGGCGTGCCCTACGAGATAGTCCCGGGCGTGTCCTCTGCCTTTGCCTCTGCTGCCGCTCTCAAAAGGGAGTTGACCGCGCCAATGGGCACGCAGACCGTGATTTTCACCCGGCTCAACGGGAGGACTCCGGTGCCGGAGTCCGAAGGCCTCGCGTCTTTAGCGGCCCACAGGGCGACCATCTGCGTTTTTCTGAGCGCGGGCATGATGGATAAGGTCGTTGCGGAATTGAAAAAAGGCTATGCGCCCGGCACGCCCGTTGCCGTTGTTTACAGGGCAACGTGGAAAGACCAGGTGATAATCAAGGGCGTTTTGTCGGATATCGCGGGCAGGGTCAAGGCGGCCGGGATAACTCAGCACGCGATGATCATAGCAGGCGCCGCAATCGGGGACGCGGCCTTGAGGGACGCCTCTAAACTCTACTCAAAGGGATTTACGCACGGCTGCAGGGCCGCGCCCAGCGCCACTTTTCAGCGAAACCTTTTTCGGTCAATAAAGGCCGTTGCGGCGAAAGTGGCGCTGGGCGCGAAAAAACCGAGAGGCGCGAAAAGAAAAAGATGAGGAGGATTTTTCAACACTACATCCCTCCTGCCGCGTACATGGCGGGTATCTTATATCTGTCGCTGCGTTCCGAGCCGATAGAGCCGGTGCTTTTCCCGCACGCGGACAAGCTCAATCACCTTGCGGCTTACGCGGTGATGTCAGCCCTCTGGATGAGGACGCTTATTGTAAGAACGACCGCAGGCAGGGCGCTCGCGGCCTCGATGGCGATAAGTTTCGTCTTCGGCGCGCTCGTCGAGGCCCTGCAGTCGTATGCGCCTCCGAGAGACGCGAGCGTGTTGGACGCCGTTGCAAACGGGATTGGGGCCGTTATCGGCGCGTATGCGTTTAAGATATTCAAAGCAAGAGTGAAACCCGCAGGGGAGGCTTGATATGACGCTTGGCGAGATGACGATGCCTGAATTCAAAAAGGCGCTCAAAAAAACGAAGACCATCATTATCCCCTTTGGGAGCGTCGAGGCGCACGGGGCGCACCTGCCTCTCAATACCGATACCCTGATAATGCGCGAGGTTGCAAAAAAGGCCGCAGCAATGGCCGGGGTCTTCATGTCTCCGTTGTTTCAATACGGCGTGTGCACCTCAACCGGAGACCATCCGGGGACTATCACGATACGGGCGGATACCGTAAGGATGGTCGCAAGCGACATCGTCCGGGATTGTCATAAAAAAGGTCTTCGCAATTTTATACTCATCTCCGGGCACGGCGGCGGGCTGCACATGTCCGCGATGAAAGAGGCCGGGGAGACGCTCACTCAGGAACTCAGTCCCATTAAGATTGCCGTCTGCTGCATATACGAACTCGTCAATAATGAATCCTCAAGCATTATCGAAACCCCCAACGACTCGCACGCGGGCGAAGGAGAAACTTCGTTGGTATTGCATCTTGCGCCGGGTCTCGTAAAGGGAAGTTCTAAAGAGGAGTATCCCAAATTTCAAAGGCCCGTTATTGCGCGGGATAAGTTGAAACACTGGCCCGGCGCGGTCTGGGGAGACCCGTCCAAGGCGACTGCCGAAAAGGGCAGCAGGCTTTTTAACCTGATGGTAAAAAAGACCGTTGCCCTTGTCCGGTTGCTGGAGAAAGGGGCATGAGGCTCGAGGTCTTTCAGGTAACGGACAGGGGCGGCAAGGCGGCAGGCAAGGTAAAGGCGCATTTCAAGGACGCGATCGTTCATCGCCCGGAAGAGATAAAAGGCGGACGACTGAAGGGGCTTGTAAGAAATGCCATGAAAGGCGGCGACGCGCTCGTCTTTGTCTGCGCCGCAGGCATAGCCGTGAGGGCTGTCGCCCCGTTTCTTAAAGGAAAGGAGACAGACCCAGCCGTAGTCGTAATGGATGATTCGGCGCGGTTTGCAATCAGTCTCCTCTCCGGACACCTCGGCGGCGCGAACGCCCTTACCAAAGACATAGCCCGCATCTGCGGCGCCAAAGCGGTCATTTCAACGGCAACGGATATACACGGCCTCCCGTGCGTTGAAGATATTGCAAAAAAATTTACGCTCGCAATCGAAGACGTCAAAAAGATAAAGATTATAAATTCGGCCGTCCTCGACAATAGAAAGGTCTATGTCATTGACGCGATTGCAACGCGGGCCGCCCTGATAAAAAAATCCTTCGGAAAAAGCGGGGGGAATTACCCCCGTCGGGCGTTCGATTTCAGGAGCGCGTTTCCGGCCATCCCGTTGCCGCGAAGCGTTTTTGTTTGCGTCTCGCCTTTTACAAAGGTGAATATTCCCCCTCGTTTCGTCTCAAGGACGCTCATCTTGCGGCCAAAGGAATTCGTATTCGGGACGGGCTGCATGAAGGGCGTCGGTCTTAAAGAAGTGGAGGCTGCATTTAACGCCGCGCTCAAAAGATCAGGGGTTGCGGCCCGGGCGGTGAGAAACGTCGCCACGATTGACGTAAAAAGGCGCGAGAGGGGATTGAACGCCTTTGTAAGAAAAAATGGTTTCGTAATTGAATATTTCGATAAAGACACGCTAAACGCCGCGCCTGCGCCATCCGGGGTTTCAAAGGCCGCGTTAGCCGCAACGGGCGCGGCCGGCGTAGCCGAGTGCGCGGCGCTTGTATCCGCGAGGGTTAAAAAGATATGGCTAAAAAAGATAAAGGTAGGCCGCGTAACGGCGGCAATGGCTTGGGCGCCGTTTACGTCGTAGGCATGGGCCCCGGCGGCCTCCCCCATCTGACGCTCAGGGCTATGGAAGTCCTGAAGGCCGCCGACGCGATAGTCGGGTACACGCGGTACGTGGAACTTATCGCCCCGCTTACAGCGGATAAGGAAATTTTTTCAACCGGCATGACCCGCGAGATTGAGCGGTGCGAGAAGGCCATTGCGTTGGCGCGTGAGGGCAAAACCGTTGCAATGGTTTCGTCAGGCGACGCGGGCATCTACGGCATGGCGGGGCTTGTCATGCAGGTGGCCATGCGGCGCGGCGAGCCTGTTCCAATTGAGGTCATACCCGGCGTGCCGTCTTTTGTGAGCGCGGCGGCCATACTCGGGGCCCCGCTCATGCACGATTTTGCCTCCATTTCGTTATCAGACCTCTTGACCGATTGGGAAAAGATCGAGGGCCGCCTACTCGCGGCCGCAAAGGCGGATTTTGTCATAGTCCTCTACAACCCCAAAAGCGGGAAGAGGACAGAGGGGTTGAAAAAAGCGGTTTCCATCATCGCGGCCCACAGGGAGGGCAATACTCCGGTTGGCATCGTGAGAAACGCAACGCGCGAGGGTGAGGACGCGGTAATCACCACGCTCTCCGGCTTTCATCTTTATTACGACAAGATTGACATGTTGACTATCGTTATCGTGGGCAACTCGACTACGTTTACGCATGAGCACAGGATGATAACGCCGAGGGGCTATAAAGGCGTATGAGCGCCGTCAAGCGCGCAGTTATCATGGTCTTCGACGGTTTCGGCGCGGGCGCGCTTCCGGATGCGCCTTCCTACGGTGACGCGGGCAGCCACACCATAGACAACGTGTCCAGAGCCGTCGGCAAACTCCATATCCCCAACCTCGTCGGGTTCGGGCTTGGACTCATCGAAGGGATAAACGCCGTTGAAAAGACACTAACCCCGATAGCCTCATACGGGCGCATGAGGGAGGTCTCTCCGGGTAAGGACACGGAGACAGGCCACTGGGAGATGTCCGGCGTCATATTGGATAAACCCTTTCCGACATATCCCGGGGGTTTTCCGCCGGAGATAATGGAAAGATTTACGAAGGCCACGGGATACGGATGGCTCGGCAACTGCGCGGCTTCGGGCACCAAGATAATAGAAGCGCTCGGGGCAGAGCATATTAGGACGGGTAGGCTTATCGTCTACACCTCCGCTGACAGCGTCTTTCAGATTGCGGGTCACGTTGACGTTATCCCGGTCGAGGAACTCTACAGGGTCTGCGAAATAGCGCGGGAGCTGCTCTATGAATATAACATCGGGCGCGTGATAGCGCGGCCTTTCGCGGGCCATCCGGGGGACTTCAGGAGGACGGATGGGAGGCGGGACTACTCCCTTGCCCCGTGCTCCGAGACAATAATTGAGAAGATAAAGGCAGCGGGGCAAAACGTAGTAGGCATAGGAAAGATAGGCGATATATTCGCGCATCGCGGGTTGACCTTTGAGGCGCACACAAAAAATAACATGGACGGGATAGACAAGACGATTGCCGCGTTGAAGGAGTCTAAAACAGGCCTGATATTTACGAACCTCGGCGATTTCGACACCCTCTACGGCCACAGGAACGACGCGGTCGGTTATGCCAATGCGCTCTTCGAGGCGGATGCGAGGCTCCCTGAGATAATTGCCGCGCTTGATGAGAGGGACGTCTTCATTATCACCGGGGACCACGGGTGCGACCCGACTACCCAGTCCACGGACCACTCGCGGGAGTACGTGCCGCTCCTTGTCTATGGAAAGGGACTAAAACCCGGCGTCAATCTCGGCACGAGGCTGAGCTTTGCCGATGTCGGCGCGACTTTAGCCGAGGTTTTTTCCATCAAAGGATTTAAGGCGGGCAAATCTTTTTTTAGTGAGATATTGATGTAAACCCACAAGCGCAGCTTATTAGGACTTTTTTATCTTGTTTATTCCCGCCAATCCGTTGAACTCCACGTATAACCATGCGATATTAAAGCGTTTTATAGCCGCATAAAAAACTTGAAGATTTATCAATAAAAACATTGCAAGGCATCATGGCCATAGGTTATATTTACCCTGCGCTATGGCGAATGCTATAGCAAGGACTGGCTTAGTCTCTTTATAAGGAGATATAATGATTACAATGAACGGAGTAGATATCAGGAGATACCGAAGGCTGCTCGGCTGGTCACAGGAGAGGCTTGCAAGGGAATTGAATGTGAGTTTCTCAACGGTCAATAGGTGGGAGGCCGGGAAGACAAGACCAAACGGCATGGCAAGAAAAGCGCTCGCAGCGCTCTTCTCCAAATTGAGCCCGTCTGAAAATAGAACCTGCCGGAGGATACCGCTGCGTTTTCCGATACGGATATTCTCGGCGGTTGGCTGCGGAAAGTGCGAAACGGGTTGCATTGGTCTTTGCGAGGACATAAGCATCGGCGGGTTTATGTTTAAGAGTGAAGAGTCCTTTACCGCCGGAGAGAAGCTCAAGATTTCCTTTGACTGCGAAACACGTCCCCGCAGGCTTAAAGAGGGGATATGCGCCGCCTCCGAGGTTGTGTGGACGGCCACGGACGCCGGTGGAGGGACTTGGATTAAGGCAGGCGCGCGCTTTAACGGTTTAGGCAAGAGCGATTTTGCAAAGATCGTAACTGCGGCGTTTTTCAACTAACGGAAATGTTCTTCGGCAACCACGGAATTATGTCAACGGGCGTAAAAGAAGGAAGTCTCAGTCTTTCGGCGGACGGCGTGATCCAGAGGTTCGGCTACGGGCTCGAGTTCATACTCGGCTATAGCTCCGAAGAGGTCATCGGAAGGAATTTCAGCGTCTTTTCTCCGGCGGGGCGCGAGGCCGAGCACGCAAGGCTGCTTGAAGACGCGAAGGCCGGGGCAATTACCGGATACAAGACGCGCCTCATTAGGAACGACTCCGAGATAATTGATATCTTCATGTCCGTATATCCCCTCCGTGACCCCGGCGGCGCCGTCTACTCCTATATCCTCACCATCACGGCCGACAAGAACGTCGAGATACCGGCGATACTCTCCGAGGAATTTCAGCGCATGTTCAAGTTCATGAACGAGGGCGCGGTCGTAACCGACAGACTCGGGGGCATCATTGACGCGAATCAGGCATTTTTGGACGTGTATGGATACGACAAAGACGAGGTCATCGGCAAGAACCCGCGCATACTCAAATCCGTTCATTCCACGAAAGACCTCTACGCGAGGATGTGGAGGGACATCCTCGACCCGAATAAGGGTTTTTGGAGGGGCGAGATAATAAACAAGGCCAAGGATGGCGCTGAGGTGCCGGCGCTCCTTACGATAAACGCCGTCAAGGACTCCGAGGGGGAGATACGGAATTTTCTCGGCATAACGCTCAACATGAGCCGCGAAAAGGAACTCGACAGGCTCAACAAGATGTATATAGACTACATCGTGCACGACATGAGGGGCCCGCTCACGACCATCGTTACGAACTCGGAACTCCTTGAGATGCAAATTACCGATCCATCTCTTGAAAAGGCGCGGAAAAAGTTAGGCGTGATACTGTCGTGCGCCTTGAAGCTCTCCTCCATGACCTCTGACATATTGGATTACAGCAGGGCGCAAAGCGGGAGCCTCATCCTGAGAAAAGAGAGGATAAACATCGGGCGCACCCTGAAGGACGCGGCAATGCCCTTTGAAAACTCCGAAAAAAAACTTTTCGTCAACGGATTTTTGTACGGAGGGAATTACCCTCTTCGCGGAGACAAAGCAGACGACGGCATGGAGATGGTCGCGGACCCGGACAAGCTGCAAAGGATTATATTCAACCTCCTCTCCAACGCCTTTAAGAACGCGGCAGACACGGTGAAGGTGAATTACGAATTGGGAAAAACAGGCATGACCTTTACGGTCTCGGACGACGGCAAAGGCTTATCCGAGAAGGACGCCGCGCACATATTCGAGATATTCTATCAGACCGACGACGGGGTGAGGAGCGGCGGGGCCGGGTTGGGGCTCAACATCGTCAAGAGTTTCGTCGAGGCGCACGGGGGCAAGATTTGGGTTGACCCCGGCTCCGGCAACGGCGCCACGTTTGGGTTCTCGATACCGGTCTAACGGCCGTGAGACGTGAAGCGACTCACGGCTTTTTATTTGACAACCGTTATTCATTTCTGTATATTACGCTTGTGAGACTTACTGCTAAGAAGAAGCTTGAGGGTAAAAGGCGCGCCCCTTTGCCGCGCCGGGCCTACCGCGTCCGCGGGCATATATGGATAGAAGGCGCAGATGGGACGTTTTTGGGGCTTGGCAGGATAATCCTCCTTGAGCGCATAAGGTCTCTCGGCTCCATAAGGCGCGCCGCGGCCTCGATACGGATGTCATACAGGAGGGCATGGGAGCTCGTTGAGTCCATGAACGGACAATCCGCCTCTCCGCTTGTCGTAGCCGCAACCGGCGGGCGCGGCGGCGGCGGGGCGAGCCTTACGGAGGCGGGAGATGAGGCCGTCACAATATTCAGGCGCATGGATTTGGAATTTATGAGGTTCGCCGAGCGGGAGGGGGGCAGGCTCAGGGCGTTCAGTAAGGGTTAAATCCGATGCGCCTTTCGCGGGAGCAGGTTTGCAAACTGCTCCATAAACTTCGTATTTACCTCACACGAACTATTGGGTTCAACTTGAACCCGCAGCGGTTGCCGCGAAGCATTGCAACGGGGGTTGAGGGGATTAAGGGGGCGGTTATGCGTAAGGCATTGAAACGATTGGCCGGGTTTTTTACGGCAACCCTTTTTTTAGCCGCCGCAGTTGCTGCTATTCCAGCGTCTCCATCGTGGGCGCACGAGGGTCTTACGATTGCCGCCGCGTCGGACTTGAGCGGGGCGCTGCGTGAAATCGCCTTTGCCTTTGAGGCTGAAACTGGCGTAAAGGCCGTATTGTCCTTTGGGTCAACGGGCATGCTCGCAAGGCAAATTAAAGAAGGCGCGCCCTTCGACGTCTTCCTCTCGGCTGACGAGGGTTATGTGGGCGACCTCAACAAGGGCGGGTTCGTGATGGCCGAGTCAATCCGCGTTTACGCTTATGGCAGGCTCGCCATTGTAACGAGCAACGCATCCGTCATGGAAATCAAAGACTTCAACCTAATGGGGCTCGCGCAGCCGGGCATTAAAAAGATAGCCATTGCAAACCCCGGGCACGCGCCCTACGGCAGGGCAACGGTCGAGGCCATGAAAAAGGCGGGGGTGTGGGACGGCGTTAAAGACAAGCTCGTATACGGCGAAAACGTCAGACACGCCCTCCAGTTCGTTGAGACAGGCGACGCGCAGGCTGGGATAGTCGCGGTCTCCATAGCAAACATTGAGGGCGTTAAGGTCTATCCGGTTGACGAGGGCATGCACAAGCCGATAGTCCAGACAGGGGCGGTCTTGAGAGGCTCGAAAAACGTCGCCATCGCCGGGAGATTTTTGGACTATCTCGCATCAAGCAAGGGCAGGGAGGTTCTGTTGAAATACGGTTTTAGATTGCCCCCTCCCGCCCCTTCCACGAAGACAAAAAAGGATTGACGGCGGGCAATGCACCCTCCTTTTCTAAAGGGTGGTGTGGGGAGATTATGGATTTTTTTCCTTTGTACCTCACAATCAAGGTCTCCTTCACTGCCACCGTCATCACGGCAGCCGCCGGGCTTGTCCTGTCGTGGCTGCTTGCGAAGAAGGATTTTTTCGGTAAAACCCTTCTCGACGCGGTCATCATGCAGCCGCTTGTCATGCCGCCGACCGTGCTCGGATATTATCTGCTTTCGGCCTTAGGCAGGGGAAGCGCGCTCGGCGGTTTTCTCTCGGATACTCTCGGCATTGACATTGTCTTTACGTGGAAGGGGGCGGTTATAGCCTCGGTCGTCTCGTCGCTGCCGCTGTTCGTAAAGCCCGCAAAGGCGGCATTCGAAGGCGTAAGCGTTGAGCTTGAGGACAGCGCGCGGCTTCTCGGCAAGTCGGAGTTCGCCGTTGTGCGCTCCATTACGCTGCCTTTGGCAAAACGCGGGATTGCCGCGGGCGCGGTCATGGCATTCGCGCGCGCAACCGGGGAATTTGGCGCAACGCTCATGGTGGCGGGCAACATCCCCGGGGTTACGCAGACGCTCCCAATAGCCATCTACGACGCCGCCCAATCCGGGGACGGTTTCACCGCTAATATCCTCGTCGGGATCATCACCGTATTTTCCCTGACCGTGCTTTATGTTGCCGGCAGATTTCTTAAAGGCAGGGATTAAAGTGAGCATCAGGTTCGACCTCAAAAAGTCAATCGCAGGATTTGACATTGACGCGTCTCTCTCCCTCGAGGAAGAGCTTATGGTGCTCTTTGGCCCTTCGGGGGCGGGCAAAACCCTCCTCCTCAAACTTATAGCCGGGATAATAAAACCCGATAAAGGGACGGTTGCAATCCGGGGAGATAAGGTCTTTGATTCCGGCGAAAGGATTGACGTGCCCATGAGAGGGAGGAGGGTGGGTTTCGTATTTCAGGACTACGCGCTCTTTCCGCACATGACCATCGGGGAGAATATCGCTTATGGGATACCGGAAAAAAAGGACGCCCTTGCCGCGGAGGCGGTAAGGGGACTCGTTGACCTCATGAGGCTTACGGGGCTTGAGCAGAGATACCCGCGCGAGATATCAGGCGGACAAAGGCAGAGGGCCGCGCTTGCGCGCACCCTTGCGGCAAAGCCGGGCATTTTACTTCTTGACGAGCCTTTCTCTGCCCTCGATTATCAGGTGAGGGAAAAGCTGAGGGCGGATTTACTGAGGATACATGAGGTCTACCCTGTGACCACGCTCCTCGTTACGCACGACCTTGAAGAGGCCTTTATGCTTGGCGCCCGGATCGCGGTCATAAACCACGGCCGCATCGAGCAGGTGGGGCCGCGCGAGGAGGTCTTCTACAGGCCTGTTACGCGAAACGTCGCAAGGTTCATCGGATTCAAAAACATCTTTGACGGCGTTGTCGCGGGCATTGACGCCAACGGGTTAATCATCCATAATTCAGATATGGGGGCAGTAAGGGCCGATGCGCCGTCCGGGGGGGGCGTTGCCGTCGGCGGCCGCGTTACGTTCTGCATTAGGCCCGAAGACATAGTCGTGGTAAGGCCCGACAAGACGGCGGTCTTATCATCGCCATCTAACGTCTTTGACGCATACGTCGAGTCAATCACAGGCAAGGGGTCCACGCAGATGCTATTCCTCAAGGTGGGTTATTCCCACGTTGCCGGAGAGAGGGGCGCGTCCATTAAGGCGGAATTGCCGAACTTCGTCGTGAGAAAATTAGGACTTTGCGCAGGCATGAAGATAAGGGTTCTCCTGAAAAAGGAAAGCATCCGCGTAATAGCGTGAGGCCGAATCAATGCGCCTTGCGGATAAAAAGCTGAACATGCCGCACGAGCACACACATATTGATACCGTTGCCGACGGAAAGGCGAAGGACAGGCTCCGGCTCTCGATAGTCCTCACCGCCGCGGTTTTAGTAGCGGAGGTCGTCGGCGGTTACTATACGGGAAGCCTCGCGCTCTTGAGCGACGCGGGGCACGTCTTTATGGACGTCTTCGCGCTTTCTTTGTCCCTCTTTGCCATCCATATCTCCGCGCTCCCGCCCACCGAGACGCGCACCTACGGTCTTCACAGGGTGGAGGTTTTTGTTTCATGGGTCAACAGCTTCGTCCTCATAGTTATAACCGGTTTTATTTTTTACGAGGCCTACCAAAGGTTTTTTCATCCCGTGCCAATCGCGGGATGGGGGATGATGGGCGTTGCAATGGTCGGCCTTATTGCCAACCTCATCGTGGCATGGTGGCTTAAAAGCCCCGCAAAGACCGACCTCAACGTCAAGAGCGCATATTTCCACGTCATCGGAGACGCCGCGGCCTCGGTCGGCGTGATAGCCGTTGCCGTGATAATCGAGACGACGGGGTGGTATGCGGCCGACCCTCTCATAAGCGCGGCCATCGGTCTAACCATCCTCGCCGGGGCGATAAGGATAATGGCCGATGCCTCGCATATCCTCCTCGAGGGCGTGCCAAAGGAGATAGAGCTGAATACGGTGGTCTCGGAGATGAGGGCCTCTAAAGGCGTCCTGAGCGTACACAGCCTCCACGTTTGGTCAATCTGCCATAATGTCTACGCCCTGAGCGCGCACCTTGACATAGAGCCAACCGAGAGGTGGAGGACGGGCGAGATATTCGCCGAAGTCAATGAAAGACTTGCCCAAAGGCACCACATCTTTTATACTACTCTACAGGCTGAATGCTCGCGGTGCGACACCAACGACATCTTCGGAAGGATAGCGCACAAGTAGCTCAGACCTCGTAGGTCTGAGATTGTCAGGGCTTCAGCCAAAATCCCTAATGGAGTTTGCCCATGTCAAACATGCCTCACGTTCCAAAGACAAAACCCCTTAAACCCGCCGAGCTTTCATGGAAGTGCGACGCGGCCCAATTCACATTCAATTCCACCGAGGAACTTCCTGTCCTGCAGGAGATAATCGGACAAGACCGGGCGCTCGACTCCATCCAGTTCGGGCTTGGCATCGGAAACCACAATTACAATATATTCGTCCTCGGAGAAGGGGGCACCGGAAAAGAGACGACCATAAAGGGGATCGTCGAGGAGAAGGCTAAAAAAGAGCCTGTCCCGGACGATTGGTGTTACGTCTACAACTTCGCCAACCCCGATTGCCCGGCGGCCATGAATCTGCCCCCGGGCAAGGGTTTAGATCTGACCTCCGAGATGGCAGAGCTTGTCGGGTCGCTCCGCCGCGACATCCCCAAGGTCTTCGAGAGCAAGGACTACGAAAAACACAGGGACGAGATACTCGAAGGCCAGCAGGAGAGGACGCGGGCGATATTTTTAAGGCTCGAGCAGAAGGCCGTGGAAAAAGGGCTTCTCCTCAAAAAATCCGTGAGCGGCCTCTCGGTCGTGCCGGCCAAAGACGGCAAGGCCATGCCGGTGGACGAGTTCGAATCCCTTCCTAAGGCGAAAAAGGCCGCATTGGAAGATGCAATAAGAATACTTCAGGACAAACTTTCGGACGCCATAAGGGACGCCAGAGTCATGGAGAAGGAGACTAAGGACAGGATTACGGCCCTCGACAGGGAGGTCGTCCAGTACGTCGTGAACCCGCTCATAAACGAGCTTCTCGAAAACTTCAAGGGCTTCATGGCGGTCATCGAATATTTAAATCGCGTCAAGGAAGACATCCTCGAAAACATTGACGACTTCAGGCCCAAAGAGGAGATGCAGCTTGCCCTTGGGCCGATAAGACTCCCGAGGCAGGAGCCGTCCTTCGAGCGCTACAGGGTGAACCTCCTCGTAAGCAACAAGGAGACGGTCGGCGCGCCGGTCATCTTCGAGACCAACCCGACCTATTACAACCTCTTCGGGAGGACCGAGTACAAGGTGCAGTTCGGCGTGGCTACGACCGACTTTACGATGATAAAGGCCGGGGCCGTGCACAAGGCCAACGGCGGGTATCTCATCGTCAACGCCTTGGATATCCTCCGTAATATCTTCGTCTATGATTCTCTCAAACGGATGATAAAAAATAGGGAGATAAGGATAGAAGACGTTTGGGAGCAGTATAGACCCGTCTCTTCCTCTCCGCTCAAACCCGCCCCCATACCGGGCAGGATAAAGCTCGTGATACTCGGAGAGCCGTTTATCTATTATCTCCTTTACAACCTCGACTCCGAGTACAGGAAACTTTTCAAGGTCAAATCGGATTTTGACAACGTCATGCCGAGGGACGCCGGTAACATCTTCAAATACGCCTGCTTCATCGCCGCGCGCTGCAAGGAAGAGGGACTCCTTCCTTTTGACAGGAGCGGCGCGGCAAGGGTGGCGGAGCTTGGGAGCCGGCTCGCGGGCGACAGGGAAAAGCTCACCGCGCGGTTCAACGAGATAAAAAACCTCATCGTCGAGGCGTCCTATTGGGCAGGGCAGGACAACGCAAAGACCGTGGCCGCAGGCCACGTGGACAAGGCGCAAAGCGAGAAGATTTACAGGCACTCCAAGATAGAGGACAAGTTGAGAGATTACATAACCGAAGATACCATCATGGTGGACACCGTTGGGCGCGTGGCCGGGCAGATAAACGGGATCGCCGTGCTCGACCCCGGGGACTACGCCTTCGGCAAACCGTCGCGCATAACCGCAAGGACTTATATGGGAGAGGCCGGCGTGGTAAACATCGAGCGCGAGGTAAAGTTGTCCGGCAAGATCCACAACAAGGCGCTTATGATACTCACGTCCTTCATGGGCGAGAGGTTCGCAAGGAAGTTCCCGCTTGCCTTCTCCGCGACCGTCTGTTTCGAGCAGCTCTACGACGAGATAGAAGGCGACAGCGCGACCTGCGCCGAGGTCTACGCGCTCATCTCAAGCCTCTCGGACATGCCGATAGATCAGGGCATCGCAGTAACGGGGTCAATGAACCAGTTCGGCGCGGTGCAGCCCATCGGCGGGGTGAACGAAAAGATAGAGGGCTTTTTCGACGTGTGCGTTGCAAAGGGGCTGACAGGGACTCAGGGCGTCATAATACCCAAGCGCAACGCGAGGAATTTGATGCTCAAAAAAGAGGTCGTAGAGGCCGCCGCGCAGGGCAAGTTCCGCATCTGGGCCATAGAACACGTGGACGAGGGGCTTGAAATATTGACGGGCGCGGTCGTCGGGGAAAGGGGAGAGGACGGCAATTTCCCGGAGGGCAGCGTCAATTACCTTGCCGAGAAAAGGCTCTTGGGCCTTGCAAAGACCCTCAAGGAGTTCGGCCGTCCTCGAAGAGGGGATAACCCTCCATCCGGCAAGAAGACGAAAAACGTCGAGGTCAAAAAGGAAAAGGAGGGTTAAGTCCTCTTCTAAGTAATATGAGTGATCTTTTTGAGCCAACGCAAATAGGGAGGGTGGTTTTTGCCTAATGATAAACGGAAGACTACATCCGATATTGAAGTGGGCAGGTGGGAAAAAACATGAATTGAAGTTCATTCTTCCTAAACTTCCGCCCACTTTTGCAAATTATTATGAACCCTTTGTAGGAGGCGGGGCAGTTTATACGGCTGTAAAATCTAATCAATACTTTATCAATGATAAATCAGAAGATTTAATTTTGTTATACAAAAGTATCGGCAGTGAGAAAAGAGATATATTGTTTGAAGCTGTCGAGGAAATAATCCATAATTGGGATATGCTGACCGCGGTTGTGGAAAACAACATGGGTTTTTTTGTAGGAACATACAAAAAGTTCTCTACGGATAAAATCGACGATGAAAAAATCAAGCAGATTATGTTTCAGTTCATAGTTGATCATTCAAAACAATTTAACGGAATGTTCTCCCCGATATTCAATTTTAACACCGCTAATTTCATTAGGGAATTGCAAATAAATCTTATCCGTAAAATAAAGAGGATGAAACACCTTGAACAATTAAAACAACCGCTTCCAGATAATGAAATTGCTGATAACATTGAGACGGCATTAAAGAGCGCCTTCTATATGCACTTCAGGCATATTCACAATCACAGCGAAAAATATAAAATAAGCAAACCCGTAAAATCTGCTATTTTCTTATATATTAGGAACTTTGCGTATGCCGCAATGTTTAGATACAATTCAAATGGACATTTCAACGTGCCTTACGGTGGAATAGGTTACAATAGGAAAAACTTTCAAAAAAAAATTGATTACTTAAAATCACAGGAATTGAAAGCATTACTTGACCGGACGACCGTTGAAAATCTCGACTTTGAGGATTTCTTAAAAAAACATCACCCAAAAAAAAATGATTTTATATTTCTTGACCCTCCATATGATAGCGAATTCAGCACCTATACAAAAAATGAGTTTACTAAGCGGGATCAAATGCGCCTTGCAAAATATCTTCTCAGATGTAAGAGCAAGTGGATGCTCGTAATTAAGCACACGGAATTTATTAGAAGTCTATATAACAAGAAAAATCTAAAGATTGAGACATTTGATAAAACCTACTTAGTTAGTTTTATGAACAGAAATGATAAAAACAGCGAACATCTTTTAATATGCAACCATTGACCAGAGGGAAAAGAATAACCGAGACAGAGTTGATATTGCCCTCATTGTATCTAATGAGTTTGAATGACGGCTCTATCGCGACGTCTGAGCTAATCGAGAAACTCAGATATATAATGAAACCAACGGGAGAAGATTTGCAGATTTTGTCAGGGAGAGCTGATGATAAATTTTCTCAGAAGGTTAGAAACTTACGGGCACACAGCACTTTTGAGCGTTTTGGCTATGCTGAATACAAAGGCGACGCAAAAACAGGACGCGTTGAGATTACGGAAGAAGGAAAAAAACATCTTAAGCAGAACCAAGATGTTCTTACTTACCTTTTGATTAATGATTTTACTTATCCGGATTTAATGGCAAACCTCAAGAAGATAGAGGCAAACAAAGACAAAAAGAGAATAGAGACGTTTGATGAAAACGTGATAATTCGGGAAGGACTAAAGCGTATAACGGAAGAAACTGTATATGAACGCTCCAAACAATTGAGAGATTATGCCATAGGATGTTTTACGGTGGAGGGGAAAATATACTGCAATTGTTGTGCTTTTAACTTTGCAGATTTTTATGGTGAGGACATCGGCAACGGATTTATAGAAACACACCACATTCGACCTATCTTTCAATATGAAAACGAAAATATTATTAAGACTATAAAAAATGCGGTAAAAAACCTAATGCCCGTTTGTTCAAATTGCCACAGGATGATACATAAAAACTGGAAAAAGCCTCTTGAGATACAAAAACTGATAGAGGGAATAAAACAAAACGGATTTGTAAGCAATAAAACATATAGATTGCTTTCTGCTGATTAAAAGAGGGGAAAATTACCATAACTGTTTACCGATAACCGGCAACTGACAACCATTTTTCATCCTAACCCGCGGCATCGTCTTGCGGAGAATGCTTCTCCGACGCCTTCCTTTGAGCAGCCTGCTGGGCGTAGCCTCAAGGCATCGCAATAATGCTAATCAGCGAAATATTCTACAGCATTCAGGGCGAGTCCACTTACGCCGGGCTTCCGTGCGTATTCATAAGGCTCGCGGGATGCAACTTGAAGTGCGCGTGGTGCGACACGCCTTACGCAAGGGCGGCCTCAGACGGCTTTGAGATGACCGGCGACGAGGTGTTGTCCGAGGCCGCGAAATACGGCTGCCGCCTCTGCGAGATAACAGGCGGCGAGCCGCTCATGCAGTCTGAGACCGCGGAGACGGCGCAAAGGTTTCTCGACGCGGGTTATACGACGCTCGTCGAGACCAACGGCAGCGCGCCGCTTACGGGACTCGATAAAAGGGTCGTAAAAATCGTTGACGTCAAGTGTCCCTCGAGCGGGCAGGCCGGGACGTTCCTTATGGAGAACCTCGGATACATCACCCCTGAAGACGAGGTAAAGTTCGTGATATCCGACAGGGAGGATTACGAATTCGCAAAGAGGTTTTTGGGAGAAGTTCTAAGGGACTCGACGCAAAACATCCTCTTCGCGCCGGTGACGCCGGGTTTGAACCCAAAGAAGCTTGCGCAGTGGATATTGAAGGACGGGCTGCCCGTGAGGCTTCAATTGCAGCTTCATAAATATATCTGGGGCAACGAGCGGGGCAGGTGATAAAGACGGTTATCGGTGAAGGCAGTTATCGGTGGACGGTTATCGGTTATCAGTGAAGGTAAATAATATCCTTAAACCGATAACTGATAACCGATAACCGTTAAGGGGTATTTCATGAAGTATCTTCTGTTTGCAACCTTGCTGCTCTACGCCGTCGGCTTTCTTGCGTCCCTTTACTGCGTCGTTGCCAAACGGCCTCACTGCGAAAGAGTCCCGGTCGTCTTTGTCCTCGCGGGTCTTGCGTCTCAGACCGTATGGCTTGCCGGCCGCATGTACGCGACCGGACACGCGCCAATGGCCAGCATGTATGAGACGCTCGTTTTTTATTCATGGACGACCGTGCTCGTGACCCTCCTTGTGATATACAGGTACCGCGAGAGGACGGTTGAGCTTGTAACCGTCCCCTTTGCGCTCTTTGCGCTCATATTTGCGGTCTACAACGAAACGCCGGGCAAACAACTCGCGCTTATATTGCGGACACGGTGGTTCGAGACGCACGTTGCCGCTTCCTTTGCGGCCTACGCGCTCTTTACGCTTTCATTCGCGGGCGCAGCGCTTTATTTGTTACGGGGTTTTTCGGGGGGAGATGAGGCCGGTCTTAAAAAGTATCAGGCAATAGCCGGCAGGGCCGTCCTCTGGGGGTTTTTCTTTTTCTCGGCCTCGATGTTCGCGGGCGCGGTTTGGGGGTATCTCGCGTGGGGGATGTATTGGATGTGGGAGCCTAAGGTGATATGGTCTTTCATCGTCTGGTTTTACTACGCGGGCGCGATGCACGCCTATTACGTGAAGGAGTGGAGGGGGCAGGGGCTTTGCGGCGCTCTGGCAGGCGGATTTTTCGTGGTCATCTTCACTTACATGGGCGTGAGCATGCTCATGAAGAGCAGCCACAACTTCTGATTATTACACGACGCCTGCAGCTCAGGCCTTCAGGCCTGAGATTGTCAGGGCTGCAGCTCAGGGCTTTAGCCCTGAGCTGCACAATAGAACTGTTGACAAGGGCAATCGTTTTTCACTATACTTCATTCACGATGGCCAACAGGATAAGTTTCGTGGACCTATATTCATTCTACAACGACATGGACGGCACCCTTATCACCTCGATGATGGACGGGCAGAACATCTGCTATTCCATACGCACGTTCGGCGCCCCGCATATAAAGGCGGATTCGATTGAATACCGCGAAAGGCTCGTTTCGGTCGAGCAGGAAAAGGCGGAAAACGTCCGTAAGATTATAAATGAGGCCATAAGAAGCGGTATGCTTTCAAAAGAGGGTAAGTTCAGATATTAAAAACCCCTCTCCGGTAAAAACCTGACGTCAAAGAAAATGGTCTGGCAATCTTCCGGGTGATTAAAGTATAATACGGGTGTTTCCCGCTAAAACGATTAAGGCACGGAGGACGGATGAAGGTCTACACCAGCGCAGTGAGGATAAAGTCAACCGCAAAGACCCAAGAGGTGAATATCACCAATCAGGTCGAGGCGGTCGTCCTTGAGAGCGGGATTACGGAAGGCATGGCGCTCGTCTTCACCGGACACACCACCGCAAGCATACATCTTAACAACGCGGACAAGGCGCTTGAAGACGACTTGCATGAACTCTTGAGCGAGATGATACCCAATAAGACGACGTTCAAGCACAATAAGGGCGATTACGGCAGGAACGCGGACGCGCACCTGAAGGCCGTATTTGTCGGAAACAGCGTTACTGTCCCCATTACAAAGGGCAGGCTCTCTTTCGGCCAATGGCAGGCGATATACTTCTCCGAGTTCGACGGCCCGAGGGCGCGTCTCATCTCCGTCAAGGTCTTCGGCAAGGCCGAGGGCAGGTGATGGACTGTTCCCATGAGGGTTGTAGGAGGGTTATACCGCGGCAGACGCTTGGCCGAGTTCAAGGGGCGCTCCATCAGGCCCACCTCAGACAGGGTCAGGGAGGCGATATTCAACATCCTCGGCTCCGGCGGGGGAATAACCCACCGCTTAGGCGCTGCGCTCGACCTTTTTGCCGGCACGGGCGCGCTCGGCATCGAGGCATTGAGCAGGGGCGCGCAGGAATCAGTCTTCGTCGAGAGCGACCCGGCCTCCGTTGAAGTAATCGAAAAAAACCTCTCCGGCCTCGGCATCAAGACCGCAACGATACTCAAAAAAAACGTCTCTGATGCGATAAGCGTCCTTTCACTGAGACATTCCGTTTTCGACCTCATATTTATTGACCCTCCCTACGAAGCAGGCCTCGCGGAAAAGACGCTTGCGGAACTCGACGCATCCGGGATAGCCGGCACGGATGGAGTCGTGGTGGTTGAGGCTTCGATAAAAGCGCCCGTCAAGGCAGCGGGGCTAAAAAATCTTGAGTTGACGGATGAACGCAGGTACGGCGGCACACTCGTATATTTTTTTACGCGCAAGAAGGGGTAATAGACGATGAAACACATCGGGGTTTATCCGGGGACGTTTGACCCTATAACCAGAGGCCACCTCGACATAATCGAGAGGGGGCTGACCCTTTTTGACGAGCTTGTCGTTGCGGTCGCGGCGTCCAAATCGAAGTCCCCGCTCTTCGACGTGGAGGAGCGGATGGCGATAATAAGGGCGGAGACGAAAAAACAAAAAAACGTCCGCGTGGAGAGCTTCGATTGCCTGCTCATTGATTACATAAAAAAGAAAAAGGCGCGGACGATTCTGCGCGGCCTGCGCGTGATATCGGACTTTGAACACGAGTTTCAGATGGCCTTGACGAACCGCAAGATGGCGCCGGACATCGAGACCGTCTTCATGATGACGGCGGAGAACTACGCGCCGGTCTCCTCGCGTTTCATAAAGGAGATAGCAAAACTCGGAGGGGACGTCTCTCCCTTCGTTACGCCTAACGTGACAAAAAGGCTTAAACAAAAGTACGGGGCATAAGACCGCATGATTTGGGGCATATATCAACATGATTAAACTCGCTTCACGCATGAACGGAATTGGGGAGTCCGTTACGCTCGCCATAACCGCAAAGGCAAAGGCGTTGAAGGCGCAAGGCCGCGACATAATCGGTTTTGGCGCCGGAGAGCCTGACTTCGACACGCCTGAGAATATTAAAAATGCCGCCATCAAGGCCATAAAAGAAGGACAAACCAAATATACGCCCGTAGGCGGCATACCGGAGCTAAAAGACGCGGTCATATCGAAGTTCAAACGCGACAACGGCCTTATCTATTCAAGAGAAGAGATTATCGTCTCCTGCGGAGGCAAACACTCGATATACAATCTCCTTCAGGCGGTTATCGGCCCGGGCCACGAGGTGATAATCCCTTCCCCATACTGGGTATCGTATCCGGTGATGGCGCGCATGGCCGGAGGCTTGCCCCGGATAGTCGGCGCGAAAGAGTCCGAAGGGTTTAAGATGGGGCATACGGCCTTTGCCGCGGCAATAACGAAGGCCACGAAGGCCGTAATCATAAACAGCCCTTCAAACCCGACGGGCGCGGCGTATACGCCCGATGAACTCAAGGCAATCGCGCAAGTGGCGCTCAAGAACAACCTCCTGATTATAAGCGACGAGATTTACGAAAAAATCTCCTATGACGGGTTTAAGGTAATATCAATCGCGTCGCTGTCGGATGAGGTCAGGAAAAACACGGTTGTCTTGAACGGCGTGTCAAAGGCGTATTCGATGACCGGCTGGAGGATAGGGTACGCGGCGGGGACTAAGGAGATAATTCAAGCCATGACCAACATCCAGAGCCAGTCAACGTCCAACCCCGCGTCCATCAGCCAATGGGCGGCCGTTGAGGCGTTAAACGGGCCGCAAGACTTCATCGGCGCGATGGTTGCCGAGTTCGAGAAGAGGAGAAACGCGATTGTCCACGGTTTGAACGCGATAGCGGGCGTAAAGTGCTCGAGGCCCAACGGCGCGTTTTACGTCTTTGCAAACGTATCTGGGCTGTACGGAAAAAAGTTCGAGGGCAAAATAATAAAAGGCTCCATCGCCTTCACGAATTATCTTTTGGATTCCGCAGGCGTAGCGGTCGTGCCCGGGGAACCCTTCGGGGACGACGACTACGTAAGGCTTTCCTACGCAACCTCGATGGCAAACGTGGCGGAAGGCGTCAGGAGGATACGGGAGGCAGCGGACAGGCTCGGCTAAAGTCGAGCGCGCAGCCCTATTCCTTTTTCGCCCTAACCCAGATGTTCATGAACGCCTCGAAGTAGCCGGAGCTTATGTCCCCGGCCATGTACCCCGCCTCTTGAAGAAGCGCGTGCAGCTTCTGCCGCGAAAAACTCCCCTTGTGCTCGTCAATCTCCTCGGCGCTTAAAAGCCGTATCCTCGATAAAAACCAAAGAAGCCCGTCAGTCCAGAACGCCGGGGTCGTGATGATGCAGCATCCTCCGGGTTTCAAGACCCTGCGAATGCCTTTGAGTATGTCCACGCACTTTTCCGGCTCCACGTGCTCTATGACCGCGAGCATGGTTACAACGTCGAAGAAGGCGTCCGGGAAGGGTATCCCTGCGCCCCGCTCTATGTCAAAGCCCTTTATCTCGATCTCATGATGCGGCTCTTTCCCGCGAGATACCTTGTCGAGGCCGTATTTTTCGCGGAATTCGGTGTTGAGGAGAAAAAACGGATGCGTGCCGCATCCGACGTCGAGGATCTTGCCTTTGCGATGTTGCTGTGGGATTAAGGCGTTCGCGGCATTAACGCGCTGGGCCGCGAGGAAGTTTTCCAGCACTCCGTTGCCCCTTGTCGCCTTCGGGTGGTTGCCTGAAGGCCGGGGCCTATGCCTCATGTTCCTCACAAAATATCTCGGCCTCGAATACGAAGACCGTGGCCCCCTGCCTCCAACTTCCCTCGGAAAGTCCGGCCTTTACGCAGGTCTGATTTAAAAATTCATATTTGTCAAACCCGTGCTCGACCGCGACCTGCGGGAGCAGCACGCCTCTATTCCTGCCTTTTGTGATATAGATGCCGTGCCTGCCGACCTCTATTTCTTCCACGTCTTTTATTTCGCGCAAAGGCGAGATGACGGAGATTTCTATCTTGATACGGGGAAGTTCGTTTATGGCGACCGGAGAGAACCTCGGGTCTTTGGAGGCCGCGGCAACGGCCATGTCAGCAACCGTTCTGTGTAAAGGCGCCGGTGAAGCGAACGTCCCGATGCAGCCTCTGAGCGCGCCGTCCTTGTGCAGCGACACGAACGCGCCGGAGTCCGCGGCAAGGGCCGGGGTCTCGTCAATCTCTACGCAGGGGGCCTCCTTCACGAGGGCGGCGATTGACGCTCTCGCAACTTTCAATAAGGCGCCTTTTTCTTCTTTCGTGAGCGTCATTTTCAGCAAGTCGGATGTGTTTGTAAATTAAAGAGCGCTGATATATAATATAATATCATATAATGTTTTTCAGCGGGAGAACTTTTGCGATGACGGACAACGTAGTCCTCAAAAGAGAGTTGAAGGCGCTTCTCAAGGTGAGAAAGGCCATCATGCTCAGCCACAACTACCAACGGGACGAGGTGCAGGAGGCCGCGGACGTAACGGGAGATTCGCTCGCGCTCAGTCAGGCGGCGGCAATGGACGCCAAGTCAGACGTGATAGTCTTTTGCGGCGTGCGCTTCATGGCCGAGAGCGCGGCCATCCTCTCGCCCCAGAAGACCGTGATACTGCCTCGCATGGACGCAGGGTGTCCGATGGCCGACATGATAACGCCGGAAGACCTCATAAAAGAAAAAGAGAAGAGGCCGGGCGTGCCCGTGGTGGCCTACGTAAACACGAGCGCGGCCGTGAAGGCGCTCTCCGATATATGCTGCACGTCCGCCAACGCAGCGGCGGTTGTGAACTCGCTCTCGTCCGACAGGGTCTACATGATACCCGACAAGAACCTTTCGCACTTCGTGTCTTTGTCCACGAAAAAAAAGATGGAGTGGTGGGAAGGGCACTGCCCGACGCACGAGAGGCTAAAACCCTCGGAGGTCGTAAAGGCAAAGGGAGATAATCCCGGGGCGGTATTTGTCTGCCACCCGGAGTGCTCGCCGGAAGTGATTAAGCTCGCGGACCACGTATGCTCGACTTCCGGCATGTATAAGTTCGCAAAGACCACGCAGGCAAAGACGGTAATCGTCGGCACGGAAATGGGCATACTTTATAAGCTCAAAAAGGAAAACCCGGATAAGAACTTCATCCTGCCGTCCAAGTCGCTGATATGCCCGAACATGAAACTTACGACCCTCGAAGACGTGATAGAGAGTTTGAAGGACATGAAAAACGTGGTGAGGGTGGACGACGCCGTGCGCGTGAAGGCTAAAGAGGCTTTGGACAAGATGTTGAGGGTGCCGAGGGATTACTAACGGCCGTGAATCGTGACCGTTGACCGTAAAGGCTTCGTTTTTACACGGACACGGTTCACGGCCGTATCCCTTCTACCTCAAGGAGCCTCTTTTTTATCTCAACCCCGCCGGCATACCCGCCGATTGAGCCGTCGCCTTTCAAGACCCTGTGGCACGGTATGATTATGGGCACGGGGTTTGTCCCGCAGGCGTTGCCGATTGCCCTTGCCCCTTTTGGAATGCCGAGCCTCGCGGCAATCTCGCCGTAATTGATTGTCATGCCGTAAGGGATTTTTTTTATTTCTGCCCAGACGTTTTTTTGAAACGCGCTTCCTGTGATGTCGAGCGTTATCTTGAAGACCACGCGATGGCCTGAGAAGTATTTTTCTAATAATTCAAAAACCTCAGCAAAACGCCCTCTATCTTCATGCAATCTCGCTCCGCACGAAGAAACCCTTTTTAGAAGCCCAACTTTTCCGATGCACACGTGGGTTATGCCGTCGTCCGAGGCTGCCGCGAATATGCGTCCGATGGGGGAGGCACAAGAGGAGTAAAACAATGGTTGATTCATGGTGATAAGGATACCCTTGTGAAGGGTTTTTTTCAACCGGAAACCAGCCCGGTTTTTTGACTTAAAACGGATATTATAGTATCTTGAATGCAAGACGGGTAAGGGGGTTTTTATTATGAGAAGATACGGTTTTTTGGTTTTTTTGACGGTCGCAACCCTGTTTTTTTCGGCGCAGACCGCGCTTTCAGAGACCCACAAGAGGATAACCGGCGATGAACTTCAGGCCATGATGAAGGACGGGACGCAGATGACGGTGGTTGACGTGAGGGAGCCGGAGCTGTTCGCAGCGGGGCATGTCCCGGGCGCGCTCAACATTGATTACTATGACAACGCCAAGACCCGCATCCTGAAACTCTCTCGCAAAGACCGCATCGTATTCATCTGCCACGGCGGGCCCATGGGCGACGAGTTGTCCGAAATACTCACGGCAAACGGCTACGCGAAGGTCTACAACGTCAAGGGCGGCATGAGGAATTGGGACGGGCCTATGGAGAAGGGCGGAAAGTAGCCGTTGACGCTTAAATCAAGCTTGAGCGCAAAGAGGCTGTGGGCAAGGCATCTCGTCCCATGTTTCCCCTTCCAAAATCCTGCCCGCCTTTTTCTTGTTTACCCCGCCCCACTGTTTGAAGAAAAACGGCGTCCCTGCGCTTATGCAAAGGTTTCGGATATTTATTACCCATGAGGGGGCGATTGGCCGCGACTTGGGGCCGGACTCCCCGCCCACTATTACCCAGTCAATCCCGCTCAAATCCAGACGGCATATCGGGCCGAGGAGAGGCTCTAAAGACAGAAATTTTATGTTCGCTCCGGTCTTTCGCAGTAACTCAATACGAAAAGCATAGTCCTCGTTTTCGACGCTTACCCCCATCCAGATATGCGGTTTCCACGGCAAATGCGGACTCAGTTCCGCAAGCCGTTCCGCCCTCTTCGTGAGCACCTGAAAGCAATGCCAATCCGCCTGAACCATGACGCCGAACACCTTTACAATAAATTCATCAGGGACGTCTTCGTGAAATAGATCCCCCATGGAGTTGACAAAAACGGTTTGAGGCTTTTTCCATGCAAGAGGCCTCCCCAACATATGCTCGTGGGTTGTGGGTTTAAACCCATTTTTGTAATTCGGCTGTCCCATAGCTTTAAGACGCGCGGCTATGCGTTCCGCGTAACAGTTTTTGCAGCCGGGACTGAGTTTTGTGCAGCCTGTTACGGGGTTCCAAGTCGAACCTGTCCATTCTATAGCTGAATTAACGCCCATTATCTAATCCCTTTGTTGCGGTATTTGGTAAATATATGAGTGACTATTCTATTTGCGGTTGCGTTTGGAGATGCGAAGAAAAGATAGTAGACTATCGCGCCAGTGTTGTTTCTCATTGGAAGAGGCTCCGGGACATAAGCAAATCCACCTATCTTTTTAAGCCTCTCTCTAAATCCTTTGGCTATGCTTTCATTATCGGTTTTTTCCTCCCAGCCATATAGATTACTGTCTTTAGTATAAGCGATTTTTCGCCAACTGTCATCACCCCAGAAGCCGTTCATCCTTTGTATGTCTGCCGGAGCGACACCATCCGGATTACGCCATAAAACGTTTCTGTTCATATCTGCAACGGGGAAATTCAGAAATATTTCAATGGATTTCATTTTGCCTGCCGCAGCCATGACATCCCAGTCAAGGTGCAGCCCATATGGGTCGAGCAGACAAAGCCCTCTACGATAGTCTTTATATTGAACTAACGGGAAAACTTTTTCAAGCAAGATGCGGTTGCAATCACCTTGATGCGCTTTTACGTCCGGTCTTTCGCCTATCAGTTTCTTCAGATGGTCTGCTTTTGCGCTGTCGAGGTCTATGAAGTGAAATTCTTTGAATGGCGGCTTAATGAGGAGGGCGTTTAGCGGGATGCCAAGAACCCATTCGTTCGTATTCTTTTTTATATGCTTGCCTGCGCCGGAAAATGCGTCAATATAGACATGATGAAATCTGCCGTTCAAAATTTTTGAATATGCGGCAGCATAGTCTCTGATAATGTCGAGTTTTATTTCCGTCCAGTAACCTATCTCGTCGAATTTGAGGGCTTGGTTGCGGGTCAAGAAGAACTCCTGTCGTTAAAAGGTTATTCCTGCAGCCCTAACCCCCCGCCAGCCGCGTCTTCATTGACCCGCCCGTTGCAACGGCGGCGCTCACATCGGTGAGGCGTCTTTTAAGCTCATCCCTCATTGAGACGAACCGCGCCATCGCGGCCTTGTCAACGCTCTTATTGGGCGCGGACTTCAGTCCCAATGGGTTTATGAGCTTGCCGTTGAGTTTTACCTCGTAGTGGAGGTGCGGGCCCGTTGATATGCCCGTTGACCCCACGTAGCCCACCACGTCGCCCTGCTCTATCTTCATACCCGGCCGCAGCCCTTTTTTGATGCGGGAGAGGTGTCCATAGGCGGTCGAATAACCGTTTGTGTGTTTTATCTCCACGAAGTTGCCGTATCCGCCCTTCCATCCGGCGTAGACGACACGGCCCGTCCCCGCGCCTTCAACGGGCGTGCCCATCGGCGCCGCGTAGTCTATCCCGTGATGGGGTCTGTAATTTTTATGTATCGGGTGAAAGCGCCTGTTGGTGAAATAACTCGTTATGCGCCTGAAGCGCAGGGGGGATTTGAGGAGCGTTCTTCGTAAAGACCTGCCGTCCTCGTCGTAGTATGCGCCAGTGCCAGCGCTGTAAAACCAGACGGCGGCGAATCTTTTGCCGCCGTTGACCATCTCCGCCGCAAGGACCCGGCCTGCCTTAACCGGGGCGCCTTCCACGTAGAGTTCCTCATAGATGACGCTGAAGGAATCCCCCTTTCGTATGTCCGAGGCGAAGTCAACGTCCCAAGCGAATATGTCCGAGAGGTCGAGCAGCACGTGCGGGTCAATCCCGGCCTTAACGCCGCCTTCATAGAGCGAATTTTCTATCGAGCCGGACGCGGCCACGGCCCTTGTCTCGTGGGGGAGTTCGGTCTTTGCGGCCTTTATGACTCCGGTCGAGTCCTTTGAGACCGTGAGCAAGTCGTAGTCGTTGAATGCGTACTCGACGGTCTTCCACTTCTCATCGGCCGCGTAGACCCTGAGCACCGAGTCTTTTTTGAGGAGCTTCAAGTCGTAGACCGGCAGCGCTTGCCTTACTATTTCGTTTATCTCCGGGCCGGGCGCGAAAAGAGCCATGACGCCGAAAAAGGTCTCGCTGCCGGTCAGCCTGAAGTCGTATCTTTTCGGTTGAGGCGCGATAGAGGCTGTTGTCGAGGGTTTATCAGGCGCGGCCGGGATAGGGCTGGTCTCGTTTTTTTCGGAAAAAGCGAGAGGGCTGATGACGAAAAAGAAAAGGAGGGCGAGGACAACGGCTATGCCCGTTGCCGTCAGTATGCGTCCGTTAAAACCGCGGTTGTTGTTTGAAAGGCCGGTCAATATCGCCCACCTTGTCAACTTGCGATAATCATAATTCAACGGAGGGCGCGTGTCAATAGGTTTGAGAAACTATAAGCGCGCGTTATAACTTCGGGCAAAAAATGTTATAATACCTCTCCGGTTCAGTTTGAGCTATTGGCGCGTCCATCGCGGCAACGCGGGCAAGGAATACGCCAACGGCCTTGACTTGCGCCGCGCTTCGTAATATCTTTATTTACGGATAAACCCATGAGCGTTGCGAAAGAAAAAGAAGATCCGGCGCCGATCCTTTCTTGGTCCAGAAGGGCAAGGATACTCGTTGCCGACGACGACAAGTTCTACCTCAAGATATTCTCCGACCTCATCGCCGAGCTTGGGCACGATTCCCTCACCGTTGAAAACGGCCTCGAGGCCCTTGAAAAGGTCAAGGACTACAGGCCCGACCTCGTCATAAGCGACGTCGTCATGCCCGGCATGGACGGGTTTGAGCTGACCAAACGGCTTAAACACGACCCGCTCACCATGTACATCCCGGTCCTCATCATCACGTCCCTCACCGACAGGGAATCCAAGGTCAAGGGCCTCGACATCGGGGCCGACGAGTTGCTCTCCAAGCCCATTGACGAGTCCGAGTTCCGCATCAGGATAAAGAACATGCTCAAGGTAAAGAGGTACGAGAACTTCTTGGTTGAGCACGGCAAGCGTCTCGAGGGAGAGGTTTTGAATAAGGACGCGCAGCTTCACGATGCCTTCGAGAAGATACGGAACGGCTACGTGGAGACGGTCTACCGCCTCACGCTCGCGGCCGAGTACAGGGACAAGGAGACCGGAGGCCACATAAAAAGGATAAGCCTCTATTCGCAGATACTCGCAAGGTATTTAGGGCTTCCTGAATCAAAGGTCGAGTCCATTTTTTTCGCGTCCCCCATGCACGACGTCGGGAAAATCGGCATCCCGGACGCCATCCTTTTGAAGAAGGGCAGGCACACGATTGAGGAATTTGACGTCATGAAGACGCACACGACCATCGGCGGGGCCATCTTGCGCGATTCGGATTCCGAGATTTTGAAGACCGCGCAGGAGATAGCGCTCACGCACCACGAGTCGTGGAACGGCGCGGGCTATCCGCTCGGGTTGAAGGGCACGGAGATACCCATATCAGGCAGGATAGTGCATGTAGCCGACGTCTACGACGCGCTCAGGAGCAAACGCCCCTACAAGGAACCCTTTGACCACGAAATCACCTGCAGCATCATGGAGGCCGAAATATACAGATTCGACCCCACGGTCTACAAGGCCTTCGTGGATTGCAGGGACGAGTTCAAACGCCTGTTCGATGAGCATCAGGAAGAGGCGATTTGA
>JACRCC010000020.1 GCA_016234405.1 Deltaproteobacteria bacterium
CCTTCTTTGCCTTCTTGTCGGCCTTCTTCTCTTCCTTCTTGTCAGCCTTCTTCTCGGCTGCCGGGGCTGCCGCAGGCGCAGGGGCTGCCGCCTTTTCCTCAGCGGACGCGATTGACGCGGCGCCGAATGCTACGGTTGCCATAAGGGCAACTATTGCTATGAATGACCTTTTCATCTGTGCTACCTCCTGAGTAAGATTTTATTGCTGTGCTGTTAATATGCACAATTTATGCCACGCAGTAAAATGTTTAAAAAACAATAGGTTGAATGGTTGTCCTCGTTCTGTTTGTAAAATTTGGTATACCTTTTGGTATCCTGATGTAGCTTTTGGTATATTTGAGCAAGTATCTAAAATGTAATATATATAACTATTATAAGAAAAGCGAGGTACATGGCCCCGTTGAGCATAAAGCAGCCGGAGGAGAGCTTTGTGTTAGTCCTCACAAGATAATAAAGCCATGCAGAGGCCGCGAGCGTGAGGATAGAGCTTGCCATGACAGTGAGGTTTATCGTCCACGGGGTGAGGAATATTCCTATAGCGGGCAGGAGGCTGCCCTGAAAGACCATTGCGCCGGTGAGATTCCCGGCCGCCATCGTGTCCTTACCGCCCCGTATCCAGATGATGCTGTTGACCTTTTCGGGAAGCTCCGTTGCAATCGGGACGATTAAGAGGGAGAGCGCCATGACCGGGATGCCAATGACGCGCGCGAGCGTTTCAACCCCGTGCACGAAACCCTTTGCCCCTACGACTATGAGCGCGAGGGCGAAGACGGCCTGCGCCGCGACGAAGAACATGTGGTCCTTGAAGATGTAAGATAGGTAAAGCGTTTTGCCGCCCTCGGCCCCGTGTCCGTCTTTAACGAGCGCCGAGCTTGCCCTGATGGTCTCGAGGACGTAGTAAAAATAGGTCAGCGCTAACAGGATAGCGACGAATATCCTGAACGTCCGCCAGTGGCGCGGGGTGAAGGCCACCAAAAAGGCGAGGGTAAAGGCAAAGAGGAAAAATTCGAGGTCACGCCTAAAACCGCTTCGCTCCGGCGCGACGTGGTTTTCCCCCCGCCGTCCCCTCCATCTCCAAGCGGCCGCGCCCATGAGGCACATCGCAAGGGTCGAGAGCATGAAGGGCGCGCCGAGTATTGCGCCGACGCCCACCTCTTCGCTTACCTTCGCGGAATTTCCGGCGAATATGGCCACGAGCGGCACCATGGTTTCGGGCAGGGCCGTGCCGACCGCCGCGAATATGCTCCCGGTTACGCCTTCCGAGAATTTGAGTTTCGAGCCGAGCGTTTCAATCGCGTTCGTGAATATCTCAGCCGCCGCGATTATTACGATGAGATAAAAGACGAGCGTCAGGGATTCAATTCCAATTTCAGGGGTCATTGATTTCCATGCGCCTTATGAGAATTTTTCCTGCGCCATAAGTTCCGTCCGCTCTCCTCGCAGGAATAGAAGAAGGAGCATCCCGATTACGAGTATGGCGGAGCCTGAAATTATTAGCCGGATGCCCGGGTCTTTGGCGATGTTCAGGGATACGTATTCCGTTTCGACGTAACCGGCAAGCCTTATAGCGCGCCCGTCAATCGTTACGGAATTGCCGGGCCTTGACATGTCGAGGTATGTTCGTGAAGAGGGGGATTTCTTCTTCGCCCCCGCCGGGATTATCTCTACATGCGGGTTTACGAATTCCTTTGACGCGGAATACGGGTTGCCCTTTTCATCAAGCCTGAAGTCCGGGAATATCTCGCCGAGGGTGTATTCGGCCCCCGCGCGGGTCTTGAATTTAGCGTAGAAGGCGGTCTCGAATTTTACCCCGTCTGCTTCGAGCGCAATGCCCGTCGGGGTTAAGCCCTGTCCGGCATGATAGAACGCCGCGCCTTTGTATAGGAGCGGGCTGTTTATGCCTATATCATCCGTTAAAATTTCTTTGGAGTCTTTTATGAGCGTTATCCGGGTCTTGACGGACGTCAACTCGCCGTTGGGCGTTTGACTTGTCTCAAGCCCGTCAAGGCGCATTGATAAGCCCTCCATCCGGGGCACGGGCGCGACCGCGCCCTTTATGAGGACGTTGCCGTAAGTCTTGAACCCCCACACGCTTCCGGCGAGATGCCCGAGGATGGCCACGAGAAAACCTACGTGAACGATTTGCGGGTAGAAAGATTGGATGGGGAGTTTGGTCTTGACGATATTGTATATCTTGTCAACCGTGCACACTGCGGTGTTAATGGCAAAGAGGGTGGTTAACATAATAAGCGCATACAACCAGAGCGTGAGATTGAGGTATGTAAAACCGCTTCTGAAGAGCCACGGAAATAATACGAGCCGGTCGAGGGCCCCGTAGAATTCGGGGTGTCTGACGGCTGCAATCGAGCCATAAGCCGCCACAACGCAGATGATTGCCGCAAGGCCGACGGTTAGTTTGACCGATGCGAAAAATGCCCAGATTCTTTTCATTCGATTGCGCGCGGCGTTATTTTTTAATACCCCCCCCCTTTCGGGGCACCCGCGCCAAGGGGCGCGGGTCGGGGGGCTGGGGGATTATTGGCGGCCGCGGGACATTTAAGGATAAACTTTATGCGCCGTCCATGTCAATTAAAATGGGATTACAGGAAGGCAGACCTGAAGGTCTGCCGCTGCAAAGGGGCCGTTGAAATATGTTTAATACCCGGCGACGATTGTGGTAGACTTTTCTCATGTATGAACTCATCGTAGAGGCGTCTTTTTCGGCTGCCCATAACCTGAGGGGTTACGAGGGCGCGTGCGAAAACTTGCACGGACACAATTGGAGGGTGGAGGCGGCCGTGGCTTCGGATAAGCTCGATGGTTTCGGCATGGCGCTGGATTTTAGGAAACTCAAGGCCGCGCTAAAGGGCATCCTCGACGGACTCGACCATAAATACATAAACGAGGTTCCGCCCTTTGACAAGGAAAACCCGACGGCCGAAAATATCTCCCGGTTCATATACGTTGAATTGTCAAAGACCGCTAAAGGCCTCGGCGTCAAGGTTGCGAGGGTCAGGGTTTGGGAATCCGACAACGCAAGCGCCGTTTACCGCGAATAATAGATGACCAAGAAAAAGCTCAAAGACATACAAGGCTCGCCCGACACCCGGCGCATTGACATAGACAAGGTCGGCGTTAAGGGGATCACCTATCCCATCGTAGTCCTCGACAAGAAGAACAAGACGCAGCACACCATCGCCTCCATAAACATGTACGTGGACCTGCCGCACCATTTCAAGGGCACGCACATGAGCAGGTTCGTCGAGATATTGAACGAACATCGCGGCGAGATAACCGTCAGGAACTTCCCCGGCATCCTCGAGGAGATGAAAAGGAGGTTCAGCGCAGGGACAGCGCACCTTGAGGTGGAGTTCCCGTACTTCATCGAAAAGGCCGCGCCCGTGTCGAAGTCTAAGGGGCTGATGGAGTACAGGTGCAGGTATTTGGGGACGCTCTCCGACAGGCAGGACTTTGTTCTCGACGTGTCGGTTCCGGTGCTCACGGTCTGTCCATGCTCCAAGGAGATAAGCGAGCGCGGCGCGCACAACCAGCGGGGGCTTGTAACCGTGTCCATGCGCTTTGACGGCTTTGTCTGGATAGAGGACATCATAAAGACCGTCGAGAAGTCCGCCTCCAGCCCGGTCTATTCGCTTTTAAAGAGGGTTGACGAGAAGTACATAACCGAAAAATCATTCGACAAACCTATGTTCGTGGAGGACGTGGTGCGGGAGGTGGCGGTGAATCTCGGCAGGGAGAAAAAGATTAAGTGGTTCCGCGTCGAGGCCGAGAACTCAGAGTCCATTCACAACCACAGCGCGTATGCGTTCGTGGAGAGGGGAAGGGGGTAGTGGCGGGGGCTTGTTCCCCTCGTTCCCATGCCGGAGCTTGGGAACGAGGCGTCAAGACGCACAACGGTAGAATCGAGATTACGGCGCGTGGAGTCATGGTATTGCCTCCTTTTGAGTTAATCGAGACCCAACTTCTTTAAAAACCCCGCGTCTGAATTTACCGTTCCGGTTATTCGTTTCAATTCATCCAAGATTTCTTTTTTTATCTCCCCCTCGGCGGGTTTGGGGTAAAACGATAAAAACCTGTCGAGGGGAATCACGGAAGCAGATTTGAGATTTTTCCCGTCGTAGTTAATGACAAGTATAAAACCCCTGTCCGTGCCTTTGCCCTTCTGGTCAAAGAGGAAATTACCGAGGCTGTAGGCTATTATTTTGTCCTTGTATATTTCGATGCCCTGCATGACGTGGGGGTGGTGGCCGATGAGCAAGTCCGCGCCGGCGTCAATTATCTTGTGCGCCGTTTCGCGCTGTTTGTCGGTCGGCGTATTTTCGTATTCCGCGCCCCAGTGGAGGGATACTATCACGACGTCGGCCTTTGCCCGCGCGGCCTTTACGTCTTTTGCGATAATGGGCGAGTTGACCGGCGCGACTCCGGGCCTTTTCGCAGCGGCGTAGATATCGGATGAATGACCTATGCCGTAGCCGAGGAATGCGAACTTTACCCCTTTAATCTCTACGATGGCGGGCGTTCGAGCGGCATCTATGTCCGCACCTGCCCCGAACGATTTTATGCCTTTGGCGTCAAGGGCAATTTTAGTTTTCGCAAGGGCACCCCCGCCGTAGTCCATCGCGTGGTTGTTGGCGAGGCCCATGACGGTAAAGCCCGCGTCCTTTAGCGTCTTTGCCATAGAGAGAGGCGCGATGAAGTTGAATGGTTTGTCCGGGAATTGGATTTTATCGTCTTTGTCCCCGAGCACGCTCTCCAAATTTCCGAAGACGACGTCGCCCTGCGCGAGGGTTGTCTTTATACGCTCGAACGGGAATTTATCGCCTCGCGCGGCAATGACCTTTCCGATGTGGCGGGATAGCATCACGTCGCCGACACAGATGATTTTTATTTCATCCGCGAAGGCAAGGGACGGGAGGGTGAGGATAAGGGCGAAAACGGCGCTACGGAGTGCTTTTGTCGCCAATGGTGTGAGTCCTTGTAACGGCCGTGAACCGTGAACCGTGTAAAACGTCAAAGACCGTTTCGATGCCCGACGCAGAGCGTCTAAGACGGCGTTCCCACGCCGGAGCGTGGGAACGATAACGGCCGTAATTACGTTTCACGAATCACGGCCCTCAGGGTTTCTTCTCGGCCTTGAGGAGTTTCAGCCCCTCTTGAGCATCGGCCTTCAACTGACTTTTTGGATAATCGCTTATGAATTTTTCGAGGGCCGCAAAGGCCTCGTTGTTCTTGCCGTCGTTGATGAGCGCGATTGCCGCGTCGAGGGCCTTTACCTCTTCTTCTTTTATCGCCCCGGCCTCTTTCCAGTAGAGGTCGTCGCTTGCCTTTTCAGCCGCGCCCTTCACTCCGGCGGTCGCCGTGTCTTTCTTTTGTTTTTTTTGTATCCCCTGAATCTTGGAGCCTGTGGATTTCATCCAGTATGAAAGCCCCTTTGCCTCCGCCGCAAATGCCCCGCCGCTTATGAGGGCAACGGCAAGTATGGCCGCGGCAATCCGTTTGAGTCTCATATCCCGCCTCCGTTTAGTTTAGTGTTTATCTGCCTATCTCGGTTTGCAGTTTTAGATAAGTCTCTTTGACTTCAGGGTTAAGCTCTAACGCCTTTTTGAATGCCTCCGATGCCTTGTCCGCCTGTTTGAGCCTCAGGTGAGCGCGCGCGATGTTTATCCATATCCCTGCGTCGTCCGGGGCAAGCACAGACGCTTCCTTGTAGCTCTTGAGCGCCGCGTCGAATTCCGCCTTCATGAAGTAAAGGTTGCCGGCGTTGTTGTAGAGGTCAGGGTCGTTCTTGACCGTCTTTAAAAGCTCGTTGGCGGCCTTTAATCCCTCATCCGGCATCCCGTTCTTTCCGTAAGTAAGTATAGCCTCTTTTTTGGCGTCATGCGTCGTTTCCTTTGAACCCTTTTTCATCACGCTCTCGACCTTGCGTTTTCTGAGGTTGTCGAGCTCTCCGGGGAATTTTTTTTCTATGGACGCCATGCTTACGCTCTGCGTGAACTCGTCCGGAGGGAGCGTTGCCGGGGCGAAGACGGCCCATGATTTGCGGAGATCTATGGGTTTGATTTTATCCGGCCACTTCTTGTAATTCTCGACCCCCTTTTCCCACGCGAGGAAAAACGACTGGCCCACGAGCGTGGTCTCAAAGGGTATCCAGAGCGTGCCGGAATTTTTTACGAACATGTCCTCCCTGAACCCCGCCTCTTTCAAGTTGTCTTCCGGGATGCCGGTGTCGAACATTATGAACAGATGTCCGGGCGCGTCAATGGGCATGACCTTTATCCCGACGGATTCAAGCGCCGCGCCCAAGAGGCTAACGAGGTCGTCGCAGTCTCCGGCCTTGCGCGCCAAGGTCTGTCTCGGATACTGCACGCGGTCTATCATCGTGGTAACGCTCGCCACCGCTGAGTAGGGCGTCGGGTCCGGCACGTAGGTTATTCCGAGCACGCCCATTGCGCCGAAGACGGCCCGCGCCATGACGATGCTCTGGTTGAGGTACGGGTAGTTGAACTCCCTGACGGACTTTGTGGCGAAGTCCACGACCACCGGGTCTTTATAGGTGAGAAATGACGCAACCTTGCCCTTGTCGTCCCATATAAGGGCCTGTTTTTCGTAGACCTGCATGGGCTGCCTGAGTTTTAAAGTCTTATCCGTCCCGCCCGGCTCGGCGTATGAGACCTCGACCTCGGATTGCAGGAGCGTGTTGTCCGTCAGATCGAGGAGTCTGTTGTTGAAGACCGCCTTGACGGGAACGGACTTTGATTCCTTGGGGCCGAGCCTTTCTACTACGGTCTCGGCAGGGTAATCCATGTAGCCCTTCACGGAGAAAGAGACCTTCACGTTCCTGTAGACGTTATTGGTGTTGTTTTTCACCTGAACCGTGCCCACGGGTTCGTTTGCGTAGAATTTGTAGATGTTGGAGAATATCTCTTTGGCGTCGGCAAACGAGGCCTCCACCGAAGGGAGAAGCCCGGAGGCGAGTTCCCTTCCCATCCTGACCTCTATGTCGGTTATCGTCTCCTTGAGGGGTTTCAATGCCTTTTCGTAGGCCTTTTTAAGGGCGAGTTCCTTTCCGGCCTCTTCGTTCAAGTGCACGAGCGTGTGCGTCTTTTCTATCTTTGCAATCACCACCCCGTTATTCCCGTTCAGTATCGTGAAGGTGAGGCTGCCCCTGATGCTCCTGAAGTTGGACCCCATGACCTTGCCGTTGACGGCGGGGTTTTCGGTTATCTGTATTACGATGGAACCTTTGAGCTTGGGGCTTACCTCCGGGGAGATGTCGCCGGAGCCGATGTCTTCAACCGGATACCCTGAATCCATGAGGTCTTGAAGGAGCGCCTTTTTCACCGTGTCTGACCCGCGTTTCGTCAGGAGTACGGTCTTTAACCTGTTTGCGTCGTGGGCGCCCGTGAGGTTCATGTCGTCGAGCGTCTCTTTCAGGCGCGTCGCGTCCCAGAAAAACGCGGCCTTGATGGTGGTGTACCCGGAGCCGTCCTCCTGCGATAGGACAAAGTGGCTCAGGTAAAATTTCTCCGAGAGAGGGAGTATCCGCTCGTTGAACGTTTCTATATCTCCCTTGGACGCCTCCCTATGGAGCGCCTTTATGAAGGCTTCTTTTAAGCCCTTTGACAGGGTTTTCTTGTATACGAGGCTGTCCGTCTCCGTTGTCGCGGGCACGCCTATCTCGACGACGGATAAGTCAGGCCCGAGCACTTCGTCCTTGAAGCCGGGCAGCGTTACCTTCCCGCCGGTCACGATGGCGCGGATGAGCGCGCCGTATGTGTCTTCGGAATCTTTGAGAACGGACAAGGCCTTGGCCTTGTCCCCGGTTTTATCGTGCGCATAAGCTAAAAGCGGGATGAGCTTCAATGCGAGATTTGGCTTGGCCTCGATAATCATCGGGACGTTTTGGATGACGAGGACCCAGTTGCCGGCGGCAAAGGCGTCTATGGTCTCGGAGAGTCTTTTATTTACGGACGCCTCTTTCTGTTCTTTCTGCTCGGGCGTTTCAACGGCTGAGGGCGCGGGCTGAGACTGCGGTTTTTCTTCGGGCGTTTTGGGAGTTTCGGTCTGGGGTTGCGCCGGAGTTTGTGTCTGGTCTGCCGCGATTTTCTGAACGGCAGGCTGTTGGGGCGGTTGGGTTTCTTCCGCCGTCGAATGGGAAGGGGTCAAGGAGATGAGACAAACGGCAAGGATTATCGCATATAAGGCCGGGGTATTGCCCTCCTTGAGGGTGTTACCGTCTTTGGAATCAATATCGGTCACGTCCAACCTCCGGTGAAAAAAAGGGGAATTATCCCCTGTGGGGGTAATTTACATGCGGGTAATGGATTTTTTTGCGGCATTGCGGCATGGATATTCATAAGTCTATAGCATTGGATTTGAAAAGTCCAGTTTTCTTTGCCGCGCCCTCTGTGCCGCCGGCATCGGCGATTTTAGGGGTAATTTTGCTTGACAGTGTGTCTTGATATGATAATATTTGATGCGAAGCCGTTTTGCCTGCAGACACTCTGCGCAGGCGAACGGTTTTTTTTAGGGGGGGGGGGAATACCCCTCTTTCTTAATAGGGGCTGGGGAGATTATCGCGGCAGGACAGACAGGCGCGTAGCTCAGGGGTAGAGCGCTACCTTGACACGGTAGAGGTCGGCGGTTCGAAACCGCCCGTGCCTACCATATTTAAACATGGTTGCCGGTTATCGGTTTTCAGGGCTAAAGCCCTGAGCTACAGTCACCGATAACCGTCCACCGATAATCTTTTATTGTCGCCATGGTAAAGATAATCCTTCAGGATGGAGTCGAGCTCGAAGTCCCTGAAACCGCCACGTTCCTTGACGTCTACAAGGCGCATGACAAAGGCATTTTAAAAAAGGCCGTTGCCGTGAAGGCCAACGGCGCTGTGCGCGCCTTCAAGAGCCGCGTTGGGTTTGACGGCGAGACCGTGGCCGTTACCCCTGTAACGCTCGATTCCAAAGAAGGGCTTGAGATATACAGGCACTCGGCCTCGCACGTCATGGCCCAAGCAGTAAAGGCGCTTTATAAAAATATTAAGCTCGCAATAGGCCCTGCCATCGAGGACGGGTTTTACTACGATTTTGACGTTGAATTGCCCTTTGGGCCGCAGGACTTGGATAATATCGAGGCCAAGATGAAGGAGATAATCAAGGCGGATTATCCCTTCGTCGGAGAGGAGATGCCTCGCAGCGACGCCCTTGCCCTCTTCAAGGGCATGGGCGAGATATATAAGGAAGAGATAATAAACGGGCTTTCCGACGGTCTCGTTGGCGTTTACAGGCAAGGCGAATTCGTGGACCTCTGCCGCGGGCCGCACCTGCCTTCCACCGGATGGATAAAGGCCGTCAAACTCACGAGTTCGGCCGGGGCATACTGGAGGGGTTCGGAAAAGAACAAGATGCTCCAGAGGATATACGGCGCGGCGTTTCCCACGAAGGCCATGCTCGATGATTACCTTGTAAGGCTCGAAGAGGCGAAAAAACGCGACCACAGAAAACTCGGGCGCGAGCTTGACCTTTTTTCGACAAGCGAAGACATAGGCGCGGGGCTTGTCCTTTGGCACCCTAACGGCGCGATAGTTAGGGGGATCATAGAAGATTTTTGGAAGGCCGAGCACGTCAGGGGCGGGTACCGGATTATATACACCCCGCATATCGCATCGGTTGAACTTTGGAAGACGAGCGGGCACTGGGATTTTTACAGGGAAAATTTATTTTCTCCGATGGACGTCGAGGGGCGCGACTATATCGTAAAGCCCATGAACTGCCCTTTTCACATCCAGATATATAAGAGCCGTTTGAGGAGTTACAGAGACCTGCCCGTAAGATACGCGGAACTCGGGACGGTCTACAGGTATGAAAGGTCGGGCGTGCTGCACGGGCTTTTGAGGGTTAGGGGTTTCACGCAGGACGACGCGCACATATTCATGACCCCCGAGCAATTGAAAGACGAGATAACCGGCGTGCTCAAATTTACCCTTTACATACTAAAGTCTTTCGGTTTTAATGATTTTGATATATACTTGAGCACTCGGCCGGAAAAATTCGTGGGTGAGATTGCGAACTGGGACAAGGCCGAGGCCGCGTTGAAGTCCGGCCTTGAGGCCGCAGGAGTCAAATACGGCATAGACCCGGGAGAGGGCGTTTTCTACGGGCCCAAGATTGACATAAAGATAAAAGACGTGCTCGGCAGGAGTTGGCAGTGCTCCACGGTTCAGGTGGACTTCAACCTCCCTGAACGTTTCGACGTAACATACAGGGACGACGCGGGCGCCGAGGTCAGACCAATAATGATACACAGGGCGCTTATGGGTTCCCTTGAAAGGTTCTTCGGCTGTCTTATCGAGCACTACGCCGGGGCGTTTCCCCTGTGGCTCTCGCCGGTCCAAGTCGTAACGCTCACGGTGACGGACAGGAATAACGGCTACGCCCAGGCCGTTGCCGAGACCCTCAGAAAGGAAGGCTTTAGGGCCGAGAGCGACACGAGGAACGAAAAGCTCGGGTTCAAGATACGCGAGGCGCAACTCAGGAAGATCCCATATCAGCTTGTCATAGGGGATTCCGAGCAGAGCCAAGCGTTAGTTGCCCCGAGGAAAAGGGGCGGGGAGACGTTAACCCCCATGCCCGTTGAAGAGTTCATAAGAGTTTTATCAAGTGAGGCGGCCCCTTGTAGCTCAGGGCTTGAGCGCTGACAATCTCAGGCCTGAAGGCCTGAGCTACGGGCTGAAAACCTCAGACCTAAAGGTCTGAGCTACGGCCTGAGCTACTGAAGGCCTGAGCTACGGGCTTGAGCGCTGAAAACGGTCTTAGGCGTCTCAGCCGTAAATAATACCAAACAATAGAACGGGGGGTGAGCTTACATAGCAAGAGACACGGTTAGGATCAACAGGATGATCCGCGGCCCGCAGGTGAGGGTGCTTGACGCAGACGGAAATCAACTTGGAGTAATGGCCGTAAGACAGGCCATCGAGGCGGCTGAGGCCGCGGGGCTTGACCTCGTGGAGGTGGCCGCCACGGCGGCGCCGCCGGTATGCCGGATAATGGACTACGGGAAGTTCAAATACCAGCAGAGCAAGAAGGCCAAGGACGCGAAGAAAAAGCAGACCGTAATACATCTCAAGGAGATAAAACTTCGCGGAAAGACCGAAGAGCACGACTTCCAGTTTAAGCTCAAGAGCATAAAGAAGTTTTTGGGCGAAGGCGACAAGGTTAAAATAACCATAGTCTTCAAGGGCAGAGAGATAACGCACACGGAGCAGGGCAGAACCATGCTTAACAGGGTCGTCGCGGAGATAAAGGATGCGTCCGTGATAGAGACCCCGCCTAAGTTCGAGGGCCGAACCATGATGATGGTCGTCTCGCCCGCGCAGACCAAGGTAAAGCCCGCCGAGTCGTCTCGTCCGCCGGCAAACGTCCAAGCAAATACACGGGAGAATCAAGATGCCAAAAATCAAGACCAATAAAGGCGCGGCAAAGAGGTTCAAGATAACGGGTTCGGGCAAGGTTAGCAGGAGGAAGGCGGGACTTCGTCATATGCTTACCTCCAAGTCAAAGGCCAACAAGAGGGCGCTCGGAAAATCAACCACTATATCGAAGACCCACGAGGCTTCCATAAAGAAGCTTTTGCCGTACGGATAGGAGGGTAGGGTGTGGGAAAGACTTTACCGCTTTCCACTTCCGACATCCCGTCCTTAACACTTGTAAACAAAAGAAGGAGAGCATTTTATAAAGAACCCCCCTTTTCTAAAGGGGGGCTGGGGGGATTATGCCGAGGGTTAAAAGAAGCGTAAACGCAAAAAAACACAGAAGAAAGGTCATGAAGGCCGCAAAGGGTTTCAGGGCCGGTAAGGGTAAACTCTACAGGATAGCCACGGAGGCCGTTGACAGGGCCATGGCTTACGCCTACGCGCACAGGCGCACCAAAAAGAGGGTGATAAGGAACGTCTGGGTTGCGCGCATCAACGCGGCCGCGAGGCAAAACGGGATAACCTATTCCCGTCTCATAAACGGACTCTTGAAGGCCAAAGTCGCCCTTGACAGGAAGACGCTCGCGGACATGGCGGTAAAGGACCCTGCCGGGTTTACGAAGGTCATTCAAATCGCGAAGACAAGCCTCGCGGCGTAATCGCGCATGAACGAAAGACTGACCCACCTTTTACGGCAGGCCGTCTCGTCCCTCTCCGAGGCCGGAACAAAAGACGAAATCCATGCCATACGGGTTTTATATCTTGGGAGAAAGGGGTTGTTCGCCTCTTTTCTGAAAGACCTGTCAAGCCTGCCCGCGGATGGAAAAAAGGCCGCGGGCGCGGCCATTAATTCCGTCAAAGACCGCATAGAGCGGGAGATAGAAGGCCGCCTTAAATCCATCGAGGACGCGCTTAAGTCAGGGAGGCTCGCGATGGAGCGCATTGACGTAACGCTGCCGGGTAGAACCCAGCCTTTGGGACGGCTCCACCCGGTTACTCAGGTGATGCGCGAAGTTTCGGCGATATTCACTGGTCTCGGGTTCGAGACCGCCGAAGGCCCGGAGGTGGAGCTTGATTATTACAACTTCGAGGCGCTGAACATCTCAAAAGACCATCCCGCCCGCGACATGCAGGACACCTTTTACGTGTCCGAAGAAGTTATCCTGCGCACGCACACGTCTCCAGTTCAAATCAGGGTCATGGAAAAGACCCCGCCGCCCATCAGGATAATCGCACCGGGAACGGTTTACCGGAGGGATTCCGACATCACGCACACGCCCATGTTCCATCAGGTCGAGGGCTTCATGGTGGACGAGAAGGTGAGCTTCGCGGACTTAAAGGGCGTGCTCACGATATTTTTGAAGGCGCTTTTCGGAGGCTCGATAGGGGTGCGCTTCAGGCCGAGTTTTTTTCCGTTCACCGAGCCGAGCGCCGAGGTGGACATTGCCTGCGTGATATGCGCGGGCTTGGGATGCCGCGTTTGCAAGGGGAGCGGCTGGATTGAGATATTAGGCTGCGGCATGATACACCCGGAGGTCTTCAAGGCGGTCAAATACGACCCTGAAAAATATTCAGGTTTTGCATTCGGCCTCGGCATAGAGAGGGTGGCCATGTTGAAATTCGGCATAGACGATATAAGGCTTTTCTTCGAGAACGATTTAAGGTTTTTGAGGCAGTTTTAGGGGGGGCCGTCATTCAAAGGCGGGTCTTAAATGCTCTACAGCTACAATTGGTTAAAAGAATACGTTGACAACCTGCCGCCGGCGCATGAGCTTGCCGAAAGGCTCACCATGTCCGGCGCCGAGGTCGAGGGCGTAGCTGCGTCAGGCCCCGCCATTAAAGACGTATTCACGGCCGAGGTGCTCTCCGTCGCGCAGCACCCCAACGCAGACAGGCTCTCCCTTTGCGAGGTGAATACGGGTAAAGAAAAATTGTCAATCGTATGCGGCGCAAAAAACATGGTCCCCGGAGACAAGGTCGCGCTCGCCGTAATCGGCGCGGAGCTTCACGGCGGGGTCAAGATAAAAAAGTCCAAGATACGCGGCGTGGAATCTCATGGCATGATGTGCTCCGAGGTCGAGCTTGGAATAAAAGAATCATCCGACGGAATAATGCTCCTCCCTAAAGACGCGCCGCTCGGCGTTCTTCTAAATGAGTATCTGAATCTTAACGATTATATTTTGAACGTCAACGTCACCCCTAACAGGGCCGACCTTTTGAGCGTCGTAGGTCTTGCGAGGGAGGCCTCGGTCATAACCGGCGCGGGTTTGAAGCTAAAAGACGTAAAACCCGTTGACGGCGGCGCGCTTGTGGAGACAATAATCTCGGTAACCATAGCCGACGGCGCGCCGTGCAGGAGATATTCCGCAAGGGTAATAACGGGCGTGAAGGTCGCCCCAACGCCGGAATATATACGCAAGAGGCTCGAGGCGTCCGGCGTCAGGGCGGTAAATAACGTCGTTGACGCGACTAACTACGTCATGTTGGAGACGGGCCAACCCCTGCACGCGTTCGATCTCGACAAGATACAAGAGAGAAAAATAAACGTGCGTCTCGCCGTCACCGGCGAGACCATTGACACGCTCGACGGTCATACCCGTAAACTCGACCCTGATATGCTCGTCATTGCGGATGCTGATAATCCGGTTGCAATAGCGGGCGTCATGGGCGCAAAGTTCAGCGAGGTTGGGGCTCAGACCGAGAATATCATCATTGAGTCCGCATGGTTCGAGCCTGCAAGCGTGAGGAGGACTTCAAAGAGGCTCGGACTGACAAGCGAGTCCTCTTACAGGTTCGAGCGCGGTGTTGACGTGGAGGGCGTTGTAAAGGCCATTGATAGGGTTGCTGCAATGATAGCCGAGACGTGCGGAGGTCAGGTCGCAAAGGGGGTTGTTGACGTTTACCCGGTAAGGTTCAAACCAGCCGACATAACCTTCAGGATAAAAAAGGCGCTCTCGCTCCTCGGCGTCGGAGCGGAGTTGCGCGATAATGAATGTCTTGAGATACTCACGCGCCTCGGCATAACGTCGAGGAAGGTCTCCGAGGGTTTTTTCACGGTTACGCCGCCGTCTTTCAGGCACGATATTAAAAATGAGAGCGACATCATCGAAGAGGTTGCAAGGGTGAGGGGTTACGATAAGATACCATGCGGCGCGCCGGTTGCTCCGCTCGCGTCCTCGGCAAGCGCGGAGCGCGGCGTTAACGGCATAAGGGATAAGATAAGAGAGATATTGGTGAATGCCGGATTTTTCGAGGTGATGAATTTGAGCTTCGTGTCCCCCGCAGCCTTTGAGTCGTCGGGTTTTAAGCGGGAGGACGCGGTTAAAATCCTCAACCCCTTGAGCGAGGAGAATTCCGTGATGAGGGCGTCCCTCGCGCCGTCTCTCCTTGAAAATCTGAGATATAACCTCGACCGCAAAAACGAAGAGGTGAGGATTTTCGAGATTGCGCCGGTTTTTATGCGGGGGGAAAAATTGCCTGCTGAGAAATGGATATGCGCCGGTCTTATCTACGGCGCGAGAAACGGACTTGCGTGGAATACGCCCAAGGACTGGGCCGATTTTTACGACGTAAAGGGGGCAATGGAGCGGGTCATTGAAGGAGTCGGCGCGCAGGGGTTTGAGACATCGGCTAAGGGTTCAGCTCTAATGCACCCGGGCAAATCCGCGGCATTTGAGATAAACGGCGAGGCCATTGCCGTCTTAGGCGAGACGCACCCGGATATTCAGGAGAGGTTCGGGCTTAAAAGGCCGGCATATATTTTTGAACTCGATATGGACGCGCTCGGCGCAAATCTCGGCGCGGGTAAAAAATACTCCGCCCTTGCGCGGTTCCCCGAATCCTCAAGGGACGTGGCGTTTTTGATAGACAAGGACGCGGCGTACGGAGATATCTTTTCGGCCATCATCAAAATAGATACGAAACTTATTGAAAGCGCTGAAGTGTTTGATGTATACTATGGCGAAAATATCCCGGCGGGCAAAAAGAGCGTGGCGCTTCGCGTAACTTACAGGTCAAAGGACAAGACGCTCACTTACGATGAGGTTTCGGCGCTGCACGCTAAGGTCGGCGCCGAGTTGACCGGAAGGTTCGGCGCGGAGTTGAGGGTTTGACAGGGGGAATTACCCCCTTTACGGTTGCAATGCAGTTAAACGCGGAGGAGGCAATGACGAAGGCTGATATAGTAGAGACCGTATTTGAAAAGGTCGGATACTCGAAAAAAGACGTCTCCGCCGTGGTCGAGGAGGTCTTTGAGTGCATCAAAGGCAACCTTGTGAAGGGCGATAAGGTCAAGGTGTCAGGCTTCGGGAATTTCAGCGTAAGGCAGAAACGTTCCCGGCGCGGCAGAAACCCACAGACCGGCTCCGAGATAACGATAGGGCAGAGACGGGTGTTGACCTTTAAGGCCTCGCAGCTCCTTAAAAAGGCCATAAACGGAAGTCCCGCAGCGTAGGAGAGTCCCGCCGGCGATAACCTCAAGGGGCTCTATCCCTTCACGGTGGCCATAATGACAACGTCCCGGCTGATACCGGATAAACTCTATTTCAAGATCGGCGAAGCCGCCAATATCACGAAGGTCAAGCCGCACGTCCTTAGGTACTGGGAGAGCGAATTCAAGATTGTAAATCCGAAAAAATCCCGGAGCCGCCAAAGGGTTTACTCGCGCAGGGACGTGGAGTTGGTGCTTGAGATTAAAAGGCTTTTATATAAGGAAAAATACACGCTCGAAGGCGCGAAGAAAAAGATACTGGACATGCGGTTGAGCAAAGAGAAAAGCCCCCAGATGAAACTCCCTTACTCCGAGGAGCGCTACAAAAACGCGCTGCGGGCGATAAAAAAAGAGCTTGATTCCATAAAAAAGATACTTGTCAATTCGTAGGCCGTCCCGTATAATCAAAATAATATTACCAAGCGCGGTTTTCACTTTTGCTCATCACGAACACGGTCTTTATCAAATCGGGGCGTAGCGCAGTCTGGTAGCGCATTAGCATGGGGTGCTAAGGGCCGCAGGTTCGAATCCTGTCGCCCCGACCATTTTTTCAGGGGATAAATATAAGGAGGTTAGCGCGATGAAAAGGTTTGCGGCAATTTTGGCAGTGGGGATATTTTTGGCCTCGGCGTCGTTAGTGATGGCAGAGGGCGCGAAGGAAAAGAGGGCTGAGAAAAGGGGCGAACGCGTCGAACGGCGCGGTGAGCACATGGAAAAACGCGGTGAGCACATGGAAAAGCGCGGCGAGCAGATGGAAAAACAAGGCGAGCGGCTCAATGAAAAGGCCGATAAGCTCGACGAGGAAGGGCATCCTAAGGCAGCCGAGCAAGTAAGGAAGAAGGGTGAGCGGCGCACGAAAAGGGGCGCTCGTCTTGAGAAGCGCGGCGAGCGCGTGGAGAAGCGCGGCGAACGCGTTGAAAAAAGAGGGGAGCGTATAGAAAAGGCAGGTGAGGCGAAAGGCAAGTCGAAAGACGAGACAAAGGACGAGTCAACGGATAAGATGAAAGACGATAAAAAGGACTGACCGGCGGGATTTATGCCGCCGTTTTACGAGCATTTTTTCGATGACTGCTTGCCGCGGGCCGGCCAAGCGCGGCCCGTTTTTTTTGTCAATCACAAAACGTCATCGAGCATTACCCTGTATTATCCGCATTCCGTATATCACCGTATAATAATCCAAAAAATAAAAAGGGCTTCTCTGCTCGTCTTTGTTTTTGGAGGCGTAAAATTAGTTTAGTGGAAGAGCGGTCAAAAACAACTAATGAAAAAAACAATAGCGCTCTCCTTGATATTCATCTCAGCCGTTTTTGCGCATCCGTCCGGCGCGGAGGATAAGTCCGTTGTAACTGACGCCGAAAAGGCCGCCATAAGGGCGAGAGAAACCGTCGCTGAAAAGGCGCCCCAAAAGGACGGAGAAAAACCCACGCAAAAAAAAACGCAAGATGCCCCCAAAATATCGGGAGAAAAAGCCGCGTTTACACTCACCGTCGGCAAGAGGACGGACAACCTCGATTGGAACATCGCCGGGAATCTCTCAGGGACGAATCCGAATGTCTTATCCGAGTTAAAATGGAAAGACCTTTCCATATTCCAGATTAAGGCCGCAGGCAGGGGGACGATTAAAGAGGTCTTTTTTTTAAGGGGGGCATTTGGCATCGGGTTCATCTACGACGGTAAAAATCAGGATTCGGACTACTCATGCGACGACAGGAGGTGCGAGTTTTCGAGGTCCGACAATAAAGCGGATACCGGCTCGGTGCGGGACTTTACCTTTGGCGGCGGTTTTAAAAACACAGTCGCCTTAAAGAACGGCGTTTTCACCGTCATCCCGCTCATAGGATTTTCGCAGCACAATCAGAATTTGAAGATAACCGACGGTTATCAGACTATCCCTGCAACGGGCGCATTCGGGGGGCTTAATAGTTCATACAAGGCGCGCTGGAGAGGGCCGTGGGCCGGGCTTGATATTGGCTATTCATCCGAGGGGAGAGGATTAGCCTTGACAGGGACATTCGAGTACCACGTCGTCAGCTATCACGCCGAGGCGGATTGGAATTTGCGCGCGGACTTTGCGCACCCTAAGAGCTTTGAGCATAACGCAAACGGAACGGGCTATGTCGCGGCAATAGGCGCGGACTATCGTCTCAAGAGAAACTGGGGCGTTTACGCGGGTCTCGATTATCTCAAATTCAAAACTTCGCGCGGCACGGACAGGACATATTTCTCGGACGGCGCTATGTCGGACACGCGCCTCAATGAGGTCAATTGGCGTTCCCATTCCGTTAACGCAGGTTTTAGGCGCAGATTTTAAGGCGCAGGTCTTAGGGAAAAGCGGGGTTTTACCCGCTTGCCGCGGAAAATAATTCCATTTTTCCGGAGATTTTTAGCCTTATAAAAATAGCCTTATAAAAATCTGGACAACCGCGGTAATTTATAGTAACATTAAAAATACACCTGCGTTGCGGGTAATTCCCCAATCGGTGAAATCACAAAGAAGAGGAGAGTCACAAGATGGAGATTACCACCTTAGAGCAGGCCAAGCAAGTCATAAAGAAGTGGTTGGAGGAGAATAATCATAAGATAACCGAGGTGCCGGATGAAAACGCGATGTTCCACTTCGAGATAGACTATCCGCTCGGTTCCATGAAAAAGCAGAGGATAATACAACCCAAGGAATATCCAGGGCTTGTAGTCATATTGAACGGGGTCTCCATCGCCCCAGAGCACACGGAAAGGCTCAAGGCATGGAACCACGAGGAAAAAGACGCGTTCTACGCCGAGATAAGAAACGCCCTGATATTCCTCCCAAACAGCTACGACTTCAACATTGACGAGATGGGCGTTGCGCGCCAAGCGCAGTTCTCCTACGAGTTTTACTACGACGCCCTCACGAAGACAAAGATATACGAGGGGCTTTTACTCAACCACAGGACGCTCCTGTACATCATCCACAAGTTCAACGACACCTTCGGTGTTCCGGCGATGCCTAAGGAGCAGGAGACCGTGGGCAACGCTTAACATCAAGGGGATGCCCCCTTTAGCAGGTTGCTGAAAAACTCGAAATCTGGACAGGCTGCTCAAATCTTCCCATTGCAAAAATAAAAAGACGCAATGGGAGCCCTGCCAGATGCGAGGCGTCGAGGAGAGACGAATGAGACGCACTTTTTTGTGCGTCGCAGTGAGGAGCGACGATGACAACGAAGCAGATGGGCGTTTTTGAGCAGCCTGTTAGACACGGAGGCGCGCCATGCCGTCAGTAAACAGGCTTGAAATAAAATACAGGTGTCTTCATCCCTCATGCTGCGTAAACTGCAGGGAGGGCTACCTATGGATGGACTCGGACGCCTTTAACTCATCTTTGGGTTACAACGGCGAAAAAGACGCCTTCAGAAGTCCGCGCGGGATATGCCGCATGGGTTTTAGGCAGCCCTTCAAGGCCGTCAAGGTCGAGGTCAGAGAGGCCGCGCGCAAAGACGCGGCCGAGGGCGTAGAGCAGCCTGACCTTCTGGGCGACCCTATCGCCATCCTGATGAACGAGCACAGGCAGATATTGAAAATCCTCGACAGGGTGGAAGAACACCTGCGCAAAAGGGACATTGACGCCCTCTGGGCTGCCACCAAGGAGATAGAAAATGAAGTGAACCTCCATTCGGGGCGGAAGGAAGAGGAGGTCGTGCTGCCGGTTCTCTGCGAGATGATGCCGCTGGGCGAGGGGCTTGTAATGATAATAAGGGAAGACCACAGGGAGATACTTTCTCTTTTGTACGCCTTCAGGAGCGCCATGCAGGACGGCGACATAAACGACGGGATCATCGGGTCAATGATAGTGAGCCTCAGGGGGCACATCCGCAAGGAAGACAACGAGTTTTTCTCCCTCGTTGAAAAGGGTCTCGATGAGGAGACGAAAAAGAGGCTCGTTGACGGCATGAATAAGGTTGAGCGTGAATTCGTAAGGGAGCCCGCGGGCAGTAGGACGGTAAGGACCGAGGCCCAGATGCTCGCGGCCGCGCAGAGGAAAGCGATGAACGAGGACGTTCTCGACCTTAAAGACCTCACCAACAGCGGCTGCTGTCACTGAGGGAGAGTAGTTATCTTTCGACGTAATCAGACCCTGCGGCATAGAATGCCGCAGGGTTTTTATTGGGAACGCACTTGTGTAAATTTAGTTAATGAGCGAGGCTTGACAAAAGACGGCGCGAATGTAAAAATAAAATTGGACTTCACATGGGCAAATGAAAAACAAACCCGTTTCAGCCGCAGGAAAATCCGTTGGGGGTCATGCCGCCGGAGTGAGGAAGCAGAGTTGCTTTGCGTCGAAGGAGCTGCAGTTTACGCTCGCCTTCATTACGGTCATATCTCTCCTTGCCGGAATATTCCTTCAGTCGTTTGCCGGTTTCCTCGTCAGCTACTACGCCCTGCACTCGGCCTTTCTCGGCATATTCCTCATCACCGGATACGCCGTGATAGTCGTGCTCGTCGCGGTTTTTTTTACCCACAGGTTCATCGGGCCTTTCAAAAGGATAGAATATGAAATGAAACTCGTGGCAGCCGGGGAGCTCTCAAGGAGGCTCTCGGCGCGAGGCAACGACGACCTGCACGTGAGAAATTTCGTGAGATACGTAAACGAGTTCATCGGGAGTTTCGAGGCCGGAAGCGCGGAGTACGACAAGTTAACCGCCGCCGTCTCGGCGTCGCTTGAAAAAATACGCGCCGAGTTGTCCAAAGAAGGTTTCGATTGCGAAAGGCTCAAGGCCGAGATATTGAGCCTTCAAAAAGAGATGCAGGATGTCAGGAAGAGATGGTAGCCGCGAAGGCGCATACCTGCCGCGTGTTTTTCAGCCTCCTCGTGTTTTTTCTTTTAATATCCTTGCAGCGCCATTCTGTAGGAGAGGATTCCCTCTCGGCCTCCGGCAATGTCCGGAAGGGGTTTGTCCGTTGGGTCGTTGACGGCGATACGATTGTACTCGGCAACAATGAGCATGTGCGCTACGTCGGGATGGACACCCCTGAAAGGGGCGAGCCTTTTTATAAAGAGGCGCGAAGGCGCAACATCGAACTTGTCAAGGGCAAGACGATTACCCTCGTCGTTTGCGCCGAGCAGCCAAAGGACAAATACGGCAGGACGCTTGGCTGGGTTTGGGCGGACGCGGTCCCGGTCAACGAGGTCTTACTGAAAGAAGGTCTTGCAAAGACCCTCATGATACCGCCTTGCGGGCTTAAGAAGAAAAAGGACTACGCAAGGTTAGAGTCCGAGGCCAAGAGTAGACGCATCGGAATATGGAGTCTTAGGCGTTAATCCCGTTTTTTTGCACACCCCCTCCCTACAAGATTCAACCCGCTAAAAATACCTTGACAAACTATATGGTTTTGTTTTATAAATTTAAATTACCTTATGCAGTCTAAAAGAAGACTGCGCGGGATGGGTATTTTTTGGGATAGGTTCGGTTTCCGCTGGCGTAGCTCAACGGTAGAGCAGCTGATTTGTAATCAGCAGGTTGCGGGTTCGAATCCCATCGCCAGCTCCACTCACGGCGCTTTAGAAGGCTATTCCGACTAAAGGGTCAAGGCGCGTTGCCCGGAGGGACGCCTGATTGCTTCTGTTTAGTTTAAAAGAAATTTTTTAGACTCCATTGCGCCTCTATAAATAAAATCCCTTATTCAACGGAGATTCAGTCCAAGTCCGGCAAGACGTTTAAAAAACCCAAAAGCGTTTTTTGCGTTCTTAAACTTGTCCGATGTGAAAGCGGGGAAGGGACACGGAGAGGTACCCGAGGGGCCAAAGGGGGCAGACTGTAAATCTGCTGGCTCAGCCTACGGAGGTTCGAATCCTCCCCTCTCCACCAAGATTTTGAAGAGAAGACAGGATGACCCGGGCGTTTGGAAGTCTTGCAAAGGGCGTGAATATACACCATGCCGTTATTGACGGCGGGGGAGATACCTCCAACGGACGATCTGCGGGTGTAGTTCAATGGTAGAACTCCAGCCTTCCAAGCTGGATGCGTGGGTTCGATTCCCATCACCCGCTCCAGATATTTTGTAATAAGCAGCATGGGAATCGAACGGCCGCCGAGCGCCCATGTAGCTCAGTTGGTAGAGCACTTCCTTGGTAAGGAAGAGGTCAGCGGTTCGATCCCGCTCATGGGCTCCAAATAAGTCTTACGGTAATTGGAATAATCGAGATAAATTTTTAAAATTAACAGAAGGGGGATTTTTTTATGAGCAAGGCCAAATTCGAGAGGACTAAGACGCACGTAAACGTCGGCACCATCGGCCACGTTGACCACGGCAAGACTTCTCTTACCGCCGCGATAAC
>JACRCC010000099.1 GCA_016234405.1 Deltaproteobacteria bacterium
AGCTACACGACTCTCAGGCCTGAGCTACACGACTCTCAGGCCTGAAGGCCTGAGCTACGCGACTCTCAGGGCTGAAGGCCTGAGCTACAACCGTCTTTTTAGCCGCTCAGTAATCTTTTTTCCGCGGAGCAGGGAGAAGATTTTAACAAGTTCCATGCCCTCTAACGACCCGGTGAGAGCGGCACGGAGCGGAGAAAAGAGCCTTTTGCCGTTTTCTCCGGAGGTTTTTTTTATTGCCTCGATTATCGTCTTATACCCGGCCTCGTCAATCGCATCTGTCCCGCTCAACGCGGCGATTGCCGCCTTTAAAACTGCCTTTGAATACGGCTCTTTCAGAACCGCGGCGGCTTCGATGCTTATTTCAGGCTCGGTGATGAGCGGAAGAATCGCCGTCTTTAACCCGGTTAGCGTATGCGCGCAATGCTTGGCGGCCTCGACGGCTTTTTCCAAAAAAACGGCATCCGTGCATTTGATATCCAAAATCCCGGTAAGGGCATGGGCGGAGGTTCCTCCGACAGCCTCCTTGTTGTAGCCTCTGAGCCTTTGGATATCGAATACCGAGGGGCTTTTCGAGAGCCTCTCAAGGTCGAATTCCTCAATTAATTCCAATAGTTCGAGGAGCTTGTCGCCTCCCTTAGGACTCCAGCCGAGGCGGACTGTTGAGTTCAATATCGCCAATGGCAAAAATCCGTCTCTTCTCAACTCTTCTATCGAAGCCCAGGTTTTTCTCTTGCCCAGCGGCGCTTTGTCGCCTCCGAGCACGAGCGGTAAGTGCGCGAATCGCGGCAAGGCCGCGCCGATGGCGTTGAAAAGGAGCATCTGCCGGGGGGTATTCGACAGGTGGTCGTCGCCCCTGATTACGTGGGTTATGCCCTCCTCGGCGTCGTCTACCACCACCGCGAAGTTGTACCCCGCCACCCCGTCCGAGCCTATGATTATAAAGTCTCCGAATGAGTTTGCGTCAAAGCTCATCTCGCCGTGAACCAAGTCGGTAAATGAGATTTTCCCGTCTAAGACGAGGAACCTGATTACGGGTTGTATTTCGGCGGCTCCGGTTTTACCGCTTCTGCATCTGCCGTCGTATCTCGGCGCCATGCCTTTTGCGAGCTGCTCTTTTTTAAGTTCTTCGAGGCGTTCTTTGGAGCACCAACACCTGTAGGCCAGCCCGCGTTCAACGAGTTTTTCGGCGGCCTCCCTGTAGACGCCGAGCCTTTCGGATTGTCTTATCGGGCCTATGTCCCAGTCGAGGCCCGCCCATTTGAGGTCCGCGATTATGGCTTGTTCAAATGCCTTGGTCGAGCGCGCGGCGTCCGTGTCTTCGATGCGCAGGACGAACTTGCCGGAATTTTTACGCGCAAAGAGCCAGTTAAACAGCGCGGTCCTCAGATTTCCGGCGTGGAGCCGTCCCGTGGGGCTTGGGGCAAAGCGCGCGCGCACGGTCATTTCAAAACCCCAATGAGGGCAACGGCGTGCGCGGATATGCCTTCCCCGCTTCCGGTAAACCCCATGCCCTCTTCGGTCTTTGCCTTGACGTTGACGCGCCCGGAGGCGATCTTGAGCGCGCCTGAGATATTTTTTATCATTGCGGGAGTATGATTGGAGAGGCGGGGGGATTCGCATACGATTGTGGAGTCCACGTTTACCGTCGTAAAACCTTGAGCATCCAACAGCCCGCGAATTTTTGCCAGCAGCTCGATGCTCGATATGTCTTTGTAGGCCGCATCCGTTGGCGGAAAAAGACGCCCGATGTCTCCGAGGCCCGCTGCGCCGATGAGGGCGTCTATGACCGCGTGCGTGAGCACGTCGGCGTCGGAATGGCCGAGGAGCCCCTTTGCGTGAGGTATGACCACGCCTCCGAGCACGAGGGGCCTGCCTTCAACGAGCCTGTGGGCGTCGTATCCGCAGCCGACGAAGGGGGCATAACCCTCCCTTAGACTTGTTTCCTTGTCATTTTCCACGTTTGCCCCTTCCCATCCGTTTTTCAAAAAAAGCCTTTGCCGCAATCAGGTCTTCCGGGGTTGTTATCTTTATGTTTTCGTAAAGGCCGGGCACAAGCGCGACTTTTTTGTTGAGTCTTTCAACGAGTGAGCTTTCATCCGTTCCGGTAAAGCCGCTTTTTACCGCCGCAGCGCGCGCCTTTATGAGTAACGCCGTCCTGAACGCCTGCGGGGTCTGCACTGCCCATATTTTTTCCCTCGGCACGGTCTTTTTGATGAATGCGCCGCGTGTTTCTTTTATGGTGTCTTTTACGGGCACGGCTGCGGCCGCTCCGCCGTAATCGGCAGCGGCCTTTATGACGGCCTCGATAAGTTCTGGAGTAACGAGCGGCCTTGCGCCGTCATGGACGAGTATTATGTCAGGGGTTATTTCAATGGCCGCAAGCCCCCGTGCCACCGAGTCTTGCCGTTCTTTTCCGCCGGCGATTATCTTTAAAACCTTTTTGAGGCGGTACTTCTCGACGATATTCTTGCGGCAGAATTCCATGTCCGCCGCCGGCGCGACGAGTATGACGGACTCCACGTTTTTAGCGGACTCAAAGGCCGCGAGCGTATGCGCGAGCACGGGGATGCCGAGGAGTTTTAAATAGTTTTTCCTCCTCGACCCCATCCTCGTGCCCATGCCGGCGGATGGGATTATGGCGACCGTCTTCAACACTTATCCAGTCTAATAAAAAATTGCTTCTTTTAAAAGGGATTTTTTGGATAGAGGGGGGGAAGGGAGGGAACCGTAGCCGTTAGACCGTAGCTCAGGCCTTCAGGCCTGATATTTCAGGGCTAAAGCCCTGAGCTGCAATTATCAGATATTTCAGGGCTAAAGCCCTGAGCTACTGGTATACCGCGTTCTTTATCTCGTCTTTCAAGCGGGAGAATATCATCCTGCCGCCGGCGGTCTGCAGGACGCTTGTGATGGAGACGTCAACGTTTTTGCCGAGGTGCTCTTTTGCGTTGTCAATGACGACCATAGTGCCGTCTTCGAGGTATCCGACGCCCTGTCCGTGTTCCTTGCCTTCCTTCAAGACGAGTATGTTCATGACCTCGCCGGGCATGGCCACCGGTTTCAAGGCCGTTGCGAGCCTGTTTATGTTGAGGACCTTTACGCCTCTGAGTTCCGCAATCTTCGTGAGGTTGGCGTCGTTGGTGAGCACGCGGCCTTGAAGCTCCATCGAGAGGGCCACGAGTTTACTGTCAACCTCTTTTATCTCAGGGTAGTCCTTGTCGAGTATCTTCACCGTAACCTTTTCGTTTTTTTGCAGGGTCTTCAAGATGTCGAGCCCGCGCCTGCCGCGCACCCTCTTTATGGAATCCGGGGAGTCGGCGATGTATTGGAGTTCCTGCAAGACGAACTGCGGCACGATGATTTCTCCCTCGACGAACCCGGTCTCGCAAATGTCCGCGATGCGTCCGTCAATTATCACGCTCGTGTCTATGACTATCGCCTGAAGGGGTTTGCCCTGAGGCTGCGTGGGTTGTTTGTTCTCAGGGTGGTCTTTAGAAAATATCCTTGTGATGGCCGCGGTGTCGAGTTCGTCCCCTTTTTTCATGCCCACGGACAGACCCAAATATCCGATGACGAGGTTGATGAGCAGATAGGCGGTAAGTTCGAGGTAATGGTTGCCGGTGAAGTTCAGGGCCAGCGGATAGGCAAGCAGGTTGCCGGCGATAAGGCCGGTTATAAGCCCCATTGCCCCGCCTGCCACGATGCGCAGAGGCGTCCTCTTTACCCTTTCCTCGAAGACGAGCGCGATCGCGGCTATAAGGATGCCGCAAATCAGGCCGACGTAGGCGAGGCCTTTCCCCGCGATGGACAAGAAGATGACATATCCGCTTACGGACGCGAATATGACAAGCAGTATGCGCATTAAAAGAAACACTCGTTGAAAACCTTCTGAGCGAAGCGAAGAATCCGCTTCTTGTTTCGGTTATCGGTTGGGGATTATTTCCGCCGATAACGGCCGGTATCGGTCAAGGATAGCGGTTTTGTCTATACCGAAAACCGTTCACCGATAACCGATAACCGCACGTCAGCCCTGCATTATCCTGAGAAGCTCTTCCTCCACCTTTTCTTCTTTGGTGTTTCTGGCTATCGAGAGTTCCTTGACAAGGAGGCCTTTGGCGGTGTCGAGCATCCTCCTTTCGCCGAAGGAGAGCTCTTTGTCGAATTTAAGGAGATAGAGGTCCCGCATCACGCGGGCTATCTCCATGACGCAGCCGCTTTTTATCTTATCCGTATACTCGCGGTAGCGCCTGTTCCACGTCTGGTTGTCCATTATGATGTCGTTTTTGTTCTTGAGGACGGCGTATATCTTGGGGAGCATGCTCTTTTTGGTTATCTTTCTGAGGCCCACGGCAGCCGCGGAATCTATGGGCACCATGATGGTGGCCTCGGTGTCGAGTATCTTGAGCATGTAGAAGTGCTGATTTGCGCCCGCCACTTTGCGGGATTCCACCCCTACGATCGTCCCGACCCCGTGCGCCGGATAAACGGCGAGTTCACCCTGCTTAAATGACTTTGTAACGGTTCTTGGCATGGCAGTCCTTATTTAATGGTGTTTGTCCGGGATTGGAAAAAGAGGAGAAACTTATATTGATTATATGAATTTATACCACAAAAAACTGGAATAGTCAAATTGTTTGGCTGCTATGGAATAAGGTTGGGAGGCTCGAAGGCCGAAGGCGGCACATCGGGGTTTATCTCCACTCGGGAGTGTTCGATGGTTATCACCCTGCCGGTCTTGATTTCTCTTATTACTATGGAGAAGGGGACGAAGAACCCGTCAACGTCCCTGAAGTCAAAGAGGCGGACAGAGCCCGTTTGCAATCCGAACTCGTGTTTGGTGACATCCATGCCGGACGTGTTTAAGTCTACCCCGGCGAGGTCTTTGAGCCTCAAGGTGTCTCCGGTAAGGGCCAAGACGAGGATTTGCGCGGGCAACGGCAGGGCAGTGTCCACGTTATGCCCGTTATACAGCGCGGCGCCATCGTCAGAATGGATATATAAAGATACCCCGTCGTAAATGAAGAGCGCGGCAATGCCGCCCAGCGGCCCGTAGACCTCTATCCTTAAAAAGTCTGGCGACTTTACAATGACGGACGCCCTGCCCGATATTTCCGCGCCGTTATTTTTAAGCGTGATAACCGCGGCGGACCGGAGCGAGCGCAGAGGGAGGGGTTTGGACGCGGGCGCGACGGTCTTTTGCAGACCGCATCCGTATATGGATAAGGCGGCGAGGGCAACGGCGATAATGGCCGAAGTCCTCACTATTTTTTGTCCTTGGTCTCTTTTTTAAGGTCTTCAATCTTGCCGCTGAGCGTCGTATTTTTCGGGTCTTTTTTAAACGCGCCTTCGTAGGCCGCAAGGGCCTTTTTCGGCGTCTTGGCCTTTAGGTATGCGTCCCCGAGGTGCTCTAAAACAACCGGGTCGTCGGGCATGTATTTTATCGCCTTCTCAAGCTCGGCAACCGCCTTGTTAAACGCCCCTTTTTTGTAATAGACCCAGCCGAGGCTGTCCAAGATGTGGCCGCTTTCGGGTTTTATCGCAAGCGCCCGCTTGACGAGGGCCTCGGCCTCGTCGAGTTTGACGCCCTTTTCGGCATAAGAATACCCTATGTAGTTGAGGGCGTCCGCGTGTTTGGGGTCGAGTTCGAGGGTTTTGTACATGGCCTCGATCATCCTGTCGGGCAGTTTAGCGTCGTCGTATACGACGCCGAGGAAGAAATATAAGGCAGGGTCTTTCGGGTCGAGCTTGATAGCCTCCTCGACGGCGACCATAGCCTCGGCGTATTTACTCGACGACCTGTAAAGGGAGGCGAGAAGGCGCAGGAGTTCCACGTTGCCGGGTTTGGCCTTTATTGCGTTTTCAATCTCTTTTATGGAGTTTTCTAATTTGCCCTGGCGTTCGTATATGTAGGCGAGGTGGATCTTGGCGTCCACGAAGCTCGCGTCATCGGCGGGTATCATCGTAAACTCTTTGGCGGCCGCGGCGTAGTCTTCCTTCTGTTCGTAAGATGCCCCGAGGTAGTAGCGCACCCTGTATATGAGCGGGCTTACCGAGAGTATGCCCCTAAACTTTGCTATCGCGTCGTCGTATTTTTTTTGCTCGAAGTATATGAGCCCGACCCTTATCATGGCCTCCGTGCGCGTCTCTTCGTTCTTCTCAAGGATTTTATAGAGCGCGACGGCGTCGTCAATCCTGTTCATTTGCAGGTAGAGCGAGCCGAGCCTCGTTAAGAGGGCAGTGTCGTCCGGCGCGTTTTGAAGGCCGTTTTTATAGGCCTCAAGCGCGTCTTCCGGCTTTTTGTCGAGTTCATGGGCGGCCCCGAGTTCGAGATACGCGGATGCGAAATGAGGGCTTGACGCGATGACCTTCCGGTAGTATTCGGCGGCCTTCTTGAAGTCGGAGCGTTCCACCTCGATCTTGCCGAGGTAGTAGTTCGCCATCACCGAATCGGGAGACGTTTCGAGGAGCCTCGTAAGGACGGCGGACGCCTTGTCGTATTCCTTGAGGCGCGCGTGCAGGATGCCGAGGAGGAGGTAGTTTTTTACGTTCTTAGGGTCGAGTTCTATTGCCGCGCCATACTGCTCGGCGGCGTTAGCATCCCGCTTCATCGCCGAATAAAGCTCGGCGAGCATCACGCGCGCGGTTGCATACTTGGGGTCGAGTTCAATGGATTTAGTGAGGTGCTTTAACGCTTCTTCCGTGCTGCCGGAGTGGAAATATATCTGGCCGAGGTCCGCGTGCAGGACCGCGGAGTCAGGGTCTAAGAGGAGCGCCTTCTCGTAGAACTCGGCAGCCGCCTGCGGGTTGCCCGTCTTTTTGAGCATCTGGGCCGCGCTGAAGTAATACATGGACCTTGCCCCGGCGCTCTCTTTCGCCGCGTTTGCGTTCTCTCTGGAGAGCGCCCCGTCCGGATGTAAGACGACGGCGCAGACCATGGCGGCAAGGGAGATATATTTACGGATACGCATCTGTAGCTCCTGAGCACATTCGCAACGCTTCAGTGTAAACTCCGCGAAGGATATGCTTCTTCTTGTCGTTGCGAAGCGAAGGATATGCTTCTTGCTCGTCCTTATGCGGGTTTTTTCACCGCGGTAATCCTGTCCCTGACCTCAGGGGCCACGTGCACGCCTTCGGTGTCGAGCGCGGCGAGTATCTCGGTCAGGACGTCAATCTTTTCGTCCGTGGAAAGTCCCTTGTGTATGAGGATGCGTTTTTCCCCGCGAAGACTAACCATGCCGCCGTGGGTGTTGACCTCTCCCTTTCTGAGGTCTTCGTAGGACAGCCTAATGGAGAGCTTCTTGGCGGTCTCTTCAAGCGTTTGAAGGAAGGTCTCGTTGTTCATGTCTATATTTTGCTTATTCCGAGCGTCCGTGTCAAGGTTTGTTAATGCACCGCGCAATTAGGAGTTGACAGGCAAGACGCCTTGGATTATATTTTAACGAGATGGAGTTTTATCGAAAGGAGCGGAAATGTCAGAGAACATCGTTAACGTAACGGATTCGAGTTTCGAGAGCGTAGTGCTGAAATCCGGCATCCCGGCGCTTGTGGACTTTTGGGCGAGTTGGTGCGCCCCGTGCAGGGCTATAGCCCCGATAGTCGAAGAGATGGCCCAGACCTACAACGGTAAAATTCGGGTGACGAAGATGAACGTGGACGAGAACCCGGCAACGCCCGGTAAATACGGGGTGCGCGGGATACCGACGCTCATCCTGTTCAAAGACGGCAAGATAGTAGACCAACTCGTGGGCGCGGTTCCCAAAAATCAGATAAAGGAACTTCTCGAAAAGGCTCTTTAAGGTTCGTCTTCATTTGTTCATTTTATTTCTCTTGTAACCGCAGTCCTTTGAGAAAACACGGGAAGTGGAGCCGTATCTCCCACGAGGTGTTCCGTCATGCAAGCCGTTCTCAAAAAACAAATCAAGGAAATGAACGATGACGAGTTGAAAGAGGCGCTTCGGCGGGATTATGTGCGAAGACTTGCTCGATACCGGATGACCGATGTTTTTTACGCAAAAAAATACGGCATGGATTTTGTGAGTTTTGAAAAAGACAATATCGTTGTAAAGCGAGGGCGCGCTTTTGAGGTTGAATCCGACGCTCAAGAATGGGAACTTGCCATAGACGGTATTGTAACGGTGGAGAAAAAGCTCAAGGAACTTTCCGGTGGAAATCAACGGCATCGTTGAGGAAGCGTATGTCGTTGCGGACTCCTTTGGTCTTGAGTTTGTCGAGGTGGACAGGACCGATAACGCGGTAAGCCTGAAACCGGTCATTGATGCTGAAATTTTTGTGCAAATATACGGGAATTCCGTTAAAGACAAACTGAATCTGACCCTCGTTTTCAAACAGCGTCGGCTATATGGGTATGATTCAGAAGGAGGAAGATACCACTGCCGCCCCTTTGAAAATCCCGATGGTCATACGTTTGCCGTTGGCAGAAAGTCAATCCGGGAATTTGTCGAGGAATCAACGAAGTTATTGGATGGGAAAGGATTGTTGTAGTTTTATTTCATACACGGATGGTTGTGATTGAAGGCTGCGCTGGATGCCTCCCCTTTTTCCCCCTGTTTTGTCTTGTAACTGTTTTTATCTCTTGTAACCGCAGTCCTTTTAAGGTAAAATTCTTACAATATGATCCCTGCGTCTTACAAAAACCCGCTTGGGAAAGCGGCGTTTTTTTTTCTCGCATTATGCGTCTTTGCCCTTGCCGGCTGCGGCGAGAAGACCACTGCCGCGCCCGTGAAGGCCGAGAGGTCCAAGCAGCTTGCGCCCCCGTTCACCGTAAAGACGCTCGGCAACAAGGTTTTTTCGCTTGCCTCGAAAAGGGGAAGTCCCGTCGTAGTCAACTTTTGGGCGTCATGGTGCACCCCTTGCGCGATAGAGGCCCCCGTCCTTGAGAGGATATACAGGCAGCACAAGGGCAGGGGGGTTGAGTTCATCGCCATAGCGGTTGACGACACGCAAAAGGATGTCCAGAAATTCGTAAACCGTCACAATCTTACATTTCCCGTGGGCCTCGATGAAAACGGAAACATAGTGGCCGCTTACGGGGCGAATATCATACCCCAGACTTATGTCATCGGCGCCGACGGATACATAAGTTACACGCGAATGGGCATTGTCAACGAAGAGAAATTAGTAAAAGAGATCGCAAAACTTCTTCCCTCATATACTCCCATAGATAACGCCGCTCGTGACGGCAAACCGGCCAAGAAGACCGCAAGGGCGTCTTAGGAACGCGCGGGGTCTATAATGGACAAGACCAAACTTTGGTATATAAACACAAATAAGATATTCTCCGGACTCTCGGAAAATGAGAAGGACGAGATAGCGTCCAAATTTACCGAGATGAGCGTCAAGAGAAAGGATTTCGTCTTCAGCGCAGGGGATAAGTCCGCAACCGCCTATATGCTGAAGGAAGGGCGGATCAAGATAGTCAGATGCTCGGAGGACGGAAGGGAGCTTACGGTTGACATCCTTGAGCCGGGGGACATATTCGGCGAATTGACCGTGGCCGGAGAGCAAGAGCGGGAAACGGACGCGGTGGCCATGGAAGATTCCTTTATATGCGCCATTAAACGCAACGACCTTGAAGGGTTCATCGCCAAGATGCCGAACCTCTCCCTTACCATAACAAAGTGGATGGGCCTCAGGTTGAGAAGGATAGAGAGCCGTTTTGAGGATATGATCTTTCAGGACGCGCGCAGCAGGCTGATTATTATCTTTAAGGAATTAGCGCAAAGATACGGCGCGCCCGACGGCAACGGAAGAAAAATAACGATACGGTTGTCGCATAAGGAGATAGCCGGCCTTATAGGGGCTTCAAGGGAGACGGTCACGCTTGAGTTGAACAACCTTAAAAGAAGCGGCGACATCCTGACGGACGGCAAATATCTTATCCTGCATCAAAGGCATCTATCCTAAAATATTCCCGCGTTTGTGAGCGCCATTACAAACTTTCCCCGGTTTGTCTGCTATACTTCATGGCATGAAAAAAGAAAAAGGCGCGGCCTTCCCTAAACCCGTTAAGACCGGAAAGGCTGGAGAGGGCGTTTGTATTACCCTTAAGAAAGGTGAATGCCTCAGGCGGAAAAGCCGGGTTTATCTCTTGAAAAAATCCGCGCTCAAGGGTTAATTTTTTTGCCGTATTTTAGAACGTTCATTTTAAAAGGCGTTCTCGTCGCCAAAAAAAGGAGGAAGTACATGAGCATTTTTACAAAGCACACCGACAAGACTGCGCCAAAGGGGGCCGCTGAGGTCCTTGCCAAGGTTATGGAGCGCTACGGCTTCATACCGAATCTGGCCGCTTACGTAGCGGAGGCGCCGCAGGCGCTCGACGCGGTTATGGCCCTTTCGTCCTCATTCGACAAGACTGCATTCGCGCCAAAAGAGCAACAGCTCATACTCCTGATAGTAAGCGTGATGAACGGCTGCGATTATTGCCGTACCGCCCATACGGGCATGGGCAGGATGGCCGGGCTCGACGACGCGACTGTCAAGGCGGCCCTCCGGCTTGAGAGGCTCCCTGACGACAAGTTAAACGCGCTTATGGACTTTACCTCTTCGATGGTAAAGGAGAAGGGTTTTGTATCGGATGATAAGGTCTTGGCCTTCTTGAACGCCGGGTACACCAAGGGGCAGGTCTTTGAATTGGTTATGGGGATAGCCCTTAAGACCCTTTCTAATTATTGCAACCATCTCGCAAAAGCCAAGCCAAACCCTGAGTTCGTTGCGATGGCTGAAGGGAGGGGGATGTAGCGCTTTAAAACCCTGAGTTACTTATGGAACCTCTGATTAATTCCTTTTTCCGTCTTTGCGATGAGCCGAAGCCGCGAGCGGAGCGTGGCGGGAAGCGAAGCAATCTCGTCTTTCGATAAATCAAGCGCTTAGAGATTGCGGAGCCTGTTTCGAGCGCAGCGAGAAATCCAGTTGCGCTACTCCGGCTTCGGGTTTGCTTCGGTTGCGCCTCGCAACCGCTTCGCTCTTCGCAATGACAGAATAAATCAGAGCTTCCTTATATGGAAAAAGAGAAGAAAAATAAAAAAAGGAGGATAAAATGACTGAAAACATTTATGCGGAATTAAGAAGACTTAGTCCTAAGGTGACCGGCGGTCTCGTAAGGATGCGGGAGGAGACGTTTAAAGACGCCGCTGTTCCCGCGAAATACAAGGCCCTTTCCGCGCTTGCGATTGTGGTGGTTACAAAATGCGAACCGTGCATAAAGGCATATGCTAAAATGGCGTATCAGAAAGGGGCGACCCAAGATGAATTGCTGGAATTTTTAAATGTCGCCATGACCGAGGGCGGATGTCCGGGCGAGCAATGGGCATTAAAGGCCTTCCGAGTCTATAAAGAATTGCAGCAAGGAAAGCAAATAGAGGAGGATGTTTGTTGTAAACTCGATTGATTGCAGATGTCAATATATTGCATAAGGAGGGATTATGCCCGAGTTTACGATTCAAAAGGTGATAAATGCCCCGCAAAAAGCCGTATGGGAGAAACTTTCCGATTTCGGCAATGTCCACATTTTCCATCCGATGGTTGAGAAATCGGTTCTCAGCGGCGATAAGGCGTGCGGTTTGGGCGACAGACGCACATGCACGTTTTATAACGGCAAAGGACACGTTGACGAGGAAGTGACCGGATACGTTGAAGGCAAATCCATGACCGTGAAATTGCTCGGCGGTCTTGGCATCATCGGGAATTCAACCTCTTGAAGCGGGGGTTGTAACGACACGGAAGGGAAGAAATATTTACAAAAATGGAACAGACCGCCAGTTATGGACTGATGAAAAAGCGAGGGAATTGGCGGCAGATGAGAAACACGGACGGGGGAAGGAAGCAAGAGCCGAAAGGGATTATCGCAAGGGCATACCGCAAACCTTTGAACAGGCGGGGCAAATAGATGCAACTATAAAGACCGACGCCGCATTTGCAAAGGTGGCAGGGGATGTATGGACGGGGACAAGAAAATCGAGGGATGTTATCGCCGTTGGGCGCACCCCGGAAGTCCTCAAAATGCTCGGCGCTAAAGACTTACCGCTTACCATCGCCCCGGAGGTTATAGAAAAGGCGGGACAAGGTAAGCATAAATTGCCGCTTGAAGCGATAAAAGCCCTGCCAGTCGCAATCCGCGACCCGCTGATGATTTTTGACTCGGCAATGGAAAAGAATGCCCTCGTAGTCCTTCTGGGGATAGAGCATAAAGGAAAACCCGTTATTGCCGCGTTACATCTTGATAAGATTGAGGGCCGCTATGCGGTAAACAGGGTTGCAAGTGTTCATGGCAAAGAAATAGGGGAGATAAGAAGTTTTCTCGAAAAGAGATTGTTACGCTATTGGGATGAGAAAAGAGCAAAGGGATGGTTCCAGTCCGCCGGGCTACAGTTTTATCAACCGATGCCAATAGAGGGAACCATCCCTTCACCTAAAACTATACTCTCAAAAACAGACCTTGTCAAGTATGAACAGGCGGCTTTGCGGGCGCAAAGGAGGTGAGAGCGATGGCCAAGAAACTTAACGAGAAGTGTTCATGCGGGTCGGGAAAGAAGTACGGCGAGTGTTGCGGAAAAAACGAGAAGTGTTCGTGCGGCTCAGGCAAGAAGGCGTCGGAGTGCTGTTACAAGCCGGCCGGCAAAAGCTGCTGAGGTCGTATTATGAAAACGGGCCCCGGGATGATTGCCGGGGTTCCTTTTCAACTCGTTCCCAAGCTGAGCTTGGGAACGAGAGCAGAGGGCATTCAAACTAAAAGGAGAGTTTAACCATGATGAACATGATGAAAAAGAGATTGGGAGTTTTGCTGGCCGTGATAACCTTTTTTGCCTTCACGGCAATGGCCTTTGCCGTTGAACCGGCCGAGGGCGTCCTGTTGGCAAAGGAAGGCAACCCGTGCGCGGTAAAAAACCCCTGCGCGGCAAAGAACCCGTGTACGGTTAAAAACCCGTGCGCCGCGAAAAACCCGTGTTCAAAAAAGGACAAGAAAATGAGCAAGAAAAAGGGTATGAAAACGAAGAAGGCGGTTAACCCCTGCGCGGCGAAGAACCCGTGCGCCGCAAAGAATCCCTGCGCGGCCAAAAACCCGTGCGCGGCAAAGTAAAGAAGCTTCTTGATGCGTAGCCCCCTTTTAAGCGGCTCCCTTTCATGGGAGCCGCTTAAAAGGGGCATTAAAATCTCGGCAAGGAGGTCATGTATGCGAACAGTCTACGGGAGGTTTCTTTTAAAGGCTATGTTGATTGCGCCTTTGCTTATAACCTTAGGTTTTGCCGATGGGGCGGCTGCAAAGGATAAAAACCCGTGCATGGCCAAAAACCCGTGCGCTGCAAAAAACATCCCTATCAGAAAAAACCCCGTAAAAGACCCTGCCGCGCTCAAGGAGACGGGTGAAAAATTATGGCTCTCCGTCGCGCTGGGCACGTCAGGGGCGTCATGCTCCACCTGTCATCCTGACGGAGCGGGGCTTAAAAAGGAGCCATTCCCGAAGTACATAAAGATGCCCGATGATATCGTGACCGTTGACCAGATGATAAACTTCTGTATGCTCAATCCCATGAAAGGCAAGCCGCTTGCATGGAACTCTCGGGAGATGACAGCCCTTGCCGCTTATGTGTCGGCAAATGCAAAGGAGAGCGTTGCGGCGCCCGTAAATCCATGCGCCGCAAAGAACCCCTGCTCGATGAAGAACCCGTGCGGGGCAAAGAATCCTTGCGGGATGAAGTAGGGGCGAATACATGTGTTGAAGGCAATCGCTTTTATCATGTTTTTCACTTCATTGATTTTCCCCCCGTTTGCCGCCGGGGGAGAAAACAATGCGCATGAACACTGGAAAAGGCCGGTAAATACCGGCCCTTCGATACCGGTTGAAGGCCTTTATCCGGAGTCCTGCGCGAAGTGCCACAATGCCGAGTATGAGGACTGGAAGGGGGCGCTTCACAGCAAAAGCACGGGGCATGGGCTTGTTGCCCAGCTTGACCCCAAGTCCGACCCGCAGACCGTTGTTTCTTGTTATTATTGTCATGCGCCTCTTGCCATTCAGAGCGAAGTAATAACACGCGAAGATGGTTCAGGCGATAAAACGTATCTGCCTAACGGCTCCTTTGATGAAAAGCTGAAAATGTCGGGTGTAAGCTGCGCGGCATGTCATCTGAGGGAAAGCGGCGTCTTTGGCCCTCTTGCGCCGCCTGACGCCCCCAAGGGAGAACTCAAGGCCGGGCACGCCTCCATCCAAAAAGAATTTTTTAAAGACGCCGAGTTCTGCGCCGCGTGTCATCAGCTTGACGAGGGATTTGATTTAAACGGGAAGCTGCTCGTAAACACCTTCGCGGAGTGGAAGGAGAGCGACTACGGAAAGAACCGCATCACATGCCAGAGTTGCCACATGCCGGGACAAAGGCACCTCTTCAGAGGCATCCACGACCCTGAAATGGTCAAAAGCGGGGTTAAGGTCGAGGTTGAAAAGATGACCCAAGCCGGCCGCGTAAGCGCCAAGCTGAAGATAACGAACACAGGCGCGGGCCATTACTTCCCCACATATGCGACGCCGCTTGTGGTTATAAAAGGTTATTTGACCGGCGCAAAAGGGAACGTATTGAAGGGCACGTTGAAAGAGGCGGCGATAGGGAGGAAGATAACCCTTGATCTGTCAAAGGAGATATTCGATACGAGGATCCCGCCGTTTAAAAAATACGAATTCGACTACGCGGTCAAGGCCGCGGTTAAGGGCGAGACGCTTGTATTTGAGGTATGGGTCTTTCCGGATGAATTTTACAATCGTTTTTTTGAAAGCGCCGTCAAGGACGATGATCCGTCCATGAAAAAGACTGAACTCAAAGAGGCGTTCAAGATTACATCCGGGTCAAGCTATCTTTTGTTTAAAGAAGAGATACCGCTTGGCCGGATTCGTCCTTCCAACGGAACACGCGCCGTTACAGAGGCCCGCATTCACGGGCAGCATTAAAGAGAAACAGGCGTCAAACGCATCAGTTGCGCACCCCCAACAATTCTGATAAAATCCGTCGCAGTTCAGGCCTGAATTCATTGTGATTACGGAAGCGGGACGCTGGAGGGACGGCGCTGAATTGCAAAAAATACGCTATACTGTTAATTATATTTCCGCCTATGGACAGATAAGCGGATATCTGATAAAACAAAAAGGCCGCGAGTAAATAATAGACGCAAGGAATAACATCGCCCATGAAGATATCCCCATCCATCCTGTCAGCGGATTTCACGAGGCTCGGCGCGGAATTGAAGGCCCTCGAAGACGCCGGGGCCGATTACATCCACGTGGACGTGATGGACGGGAGGTTCGTCCCGAACATCACCATAGGGCCTTTTATAGTCGAGGCGATAAAAAGGGCGACGCGGCTCCCGCTCGACGTCCACCTGATGATAGAAGAGCCGGAGAGATACATTGCTGATTTTGCTGATGCCGGGAGCGATATAATAACCGTCCACGTCGAGGCCGCGAGGCATCTCCACAAGGCCGTTCAGATGATAAAGGAATCCGGCAAAAAAGCCGGGGTAACGCTCAACCCGGCAACCCCCGTCTCCACGCTCGAAGAGGTGATGGGGGACGTGGACCTCGCGCTCGTGATGTCGGTAAACCCGGGTTTTTCCGGTCAGGGCTTCATACAGGCAAGTTTGAAAAAGATTAGCGCGGTCCGTGCAATGATAAACGCGACCGGCCGCTCCATCGAGCTTGAGGTGGACGGCGGGATAAAGACCTCGAACATCAAGGCCGCCGCGGCCGCGGGCGCGGACGTGTTCGTATCAGGCTCAGGGGTCTTCTCGACGCCTGATTATAAAAAGACCATCTCCGCGATGAAAGAGGAGGCAATGACCGCTAAGGCTTGATAAATTCAGGCCTCCCCGGCCTGCGCTGCCGTGCATGGTGTTCCCTTAATTATCTCCGTCCGGTTCTACATGGCAGACCATGTCTCCCTCGCGCCGCAGGGTCTCTCCGGTAAGCGGGCTGGCCTCCGGGTCTTCTAACACAGAGAGGACGGCGGGGTCGAGACGCGGGGAGGGGATGGATTCGGCGAAGGGGTCGAATCCGTTGACGCGAGAAAGCAAAGACGCATCATAGCGGTCTCCGAATTTTATATGAGCGAAAACAATATCTCAGACAGGGCGGTTCGCTACGACGTGGTTAGCATCGGACGCAAGGGCACGGGGCTTGCCGTGGAGCTGATTAAAGATGCGTTTGGGGATGATGGGTAGGGGGCGGG
>JACRCC010000101.1 GCA_016234405.1 Deltaproteobacteria bacterium
AAAGGCGCGGGAGAATAGTTCCTTATTGTCGGCCGCGTTTACAAGCCTTACCTTGAGCTTCATGTACATCGAGAGGTCGGGCTGTATCTCGCCCTTGCCGTCCAGGCCGAACTCCTCAACCGTCATCTCCTGAACGGTCTTGACGCCCTTTTCAACGAGGGGACGGTAATCGGCGGGCGCTCCGGCGGACGCTGGGCCGGAACCCTCGACGGATGCGAATTTAAAGATTGGAACCGCCGTTGCGCCGCCTACGAACTTGTCGCGCATCGCCTCCTGCATCTTAAGCTCCGACACGGACGCCCGTATGGCCGTTTCCCTGTCATTCACGTCCTTGGCCGAATCGGCCATGACGGCCCCTGCAACCGCCCCGACCGTCGCGCCGACGGGCAAAAGCGCTACCCCTAAAAGCGCGGCGCCCGCGCTGGTCGAGTCCTTTGCGCCCTCCAACATCATTGACCCGCCGGCTCCGGCGCCCTTGCCCATGCCCGCGAGCGCGCCCTTGGCCGGCGTCTTTAAATAGGTTTTGGGGAGAAAACCTGCCGAAACGACGCCGATCGTGCCGAGGCGCGCATTGAGCGCATCAGCCTCGTTTTGCGTCATCAACGCCGGGGTGGTTACGCCCGCGCAGCCCGAGAACGATACGATAAGGGATAAGGAGAGTAAAACGATGAACCCCCCGGCGAACCGCCTTAGCTGCCTTCTCATCTGCCGCCTCCCGTTGTTTAGCCGGCGCTGATTGCTTGAATTACCACTCGTTCCCAAGCTAAGCGTGGGAACGATAATTCACGAGGACTGCTTCTCCTTTTCTTGTTTACTTCCTTAATCTATAAACACGCCGATAGCCCTGAATTTTCTGTAGCGTTTGTCCACGAGGTCCGCGACGCTGAGCGTCTTGAGTTCCTTAACTGCGGAAGAAAAGGCGGTCTTGAGGTTTTTATAAGCGGTCTCCGGTTCCCTGTGCGCGCCGCCAACGGGTTCTTTGATTATCTTGTCAATTATGCCGAGCCTTAAGAGGTCGTCCGAGCCGACCTTCAACGCCTTTGCCGCGAGCCCGGCCTTTCCCGCGTCTTTCCAGAGTATTGCAGCGCATCCCTCAGGGGATATGACCGAGTAGGTTGCGAACTCCATCATAAAGACCTTGTCGGCCACGCCTATGGCGAGCGCCCCGCCGCTTCCGCCCTCGCCTATCACCGTCGCTATCACGGGGGTCTTGAGGTTTGACATACGCAGGAGGTTTTTGGCTATGGCCGTGCCCTGACCCCGCTCCTCGGCCCCGATGCCGGGATACGCGCCGGGGGTGTCAATGAAGGTAAATACCGGTCTGCCGAACCTCTCGGCCATATCCAAAAGCCGCAGGGCCTTTCTGTACCCCTCAGGGTGCGGCATCCCGAAGTTCCTGCGTACCTTGTCTTTGACGTTTCTTCCCTTTTGATGCCCGATGACCACGACCGGCTCTCCCTCGAAGCGGGCCAGTCCGCCGACAATGGCGTGGTCGTCTTTGAATGCCCTGTCCCCGTGGAGTTCAATGAATTCGTCGAATACATGATGCAGGTAGTCGAGCGTATAAGGCCGGTCCTGATGGCGCGCCACGAGCGTTATCTGCGCCGGCGTGAGCTTCGAGTAAATGTCCTTCAAGAGGTTGCGGGTCTTCCGTTCCAACCTTGCTGTCTCTTCGGGCGCGGGGGAACCCCCTTTATCGGAGGCCTTCAACTCCTCCGCTTTTTTCTCCAACGCTTCGACGCCTTTTTCAAATTCAAGCCAGTGTCTGCCCGTAATCAAGAGGATGCTCCTTAATCAATCACCGCGTAATTAAAACATAAAAAACATGAAAAACCAATAGTTGAGTCTTAGACGAGTTTTATCTGCGCGCCCGCGAAACCCGCCATCATCTCCTCGAAGACGCTCGATGTTGGGTCTATCCTGAGGTCATCGGGGAGCGCGATAAACGCCTCCGCACCTGCAGTCGTCACCACGCAGAGCACCACCGGCGATTGTCCGGGACAGGATTTAAGAATGTTCTTAAGCTCAATGAGTCTTCCCTCCCTTTCCACGTCGAAGGACTCGGCCGTGACGGTTATCTCGCAATATTTCGGGCGTTTATTTGACAATGGCTTCGCGTCTTCAAGCGGCAATATCTCCGCGGCTATGATCTTTACGGACTTTTCTCCCTTGTCCAGCCTGCCTGAAATCACGATGGGCCTGTCGGATTTTACGAGGTCCACAGTCTTTTTGTAGATGTCCGAGAATATGACCGCCTCGATGCAGCCGGTCATGTCTTCGAGTTTGGCGAATGCCATGCGCTCCCCTCTTTTTGTCACCGTCTCCTTGACCTCCGTAACGATGCCTCCGAGCGTAACCGCGCTCTCGTCCCCTTTTTCCTTTACCGAATTTATATGACAAGTGGTGCGGGCGTCGAGCTCCTTTTTCAGCGCGGCGAGCGGATGAGAGGACAGATAAAAACCGAGCGTCTCTTTCTCGAAGGCGAGAAGTTCCTTTTCGCTGAAGACGGACGGGGGAATCCCCCCGTTCACCGGAGTCCGCGGGGCGCCGGTGCTTACCGTCGTCCGCGCCCCGGAATGGGCCGCGCCGAGCATGTCGAAAAATGATTGCTGGCCGAATTCCCTGTCCCTTTGCATGACCTCCGCGTCGCGCATCGAGGACTCAAGGGAAGAGAGCATCCATCCCCTCGGCGCATCCGTAAAGTCGAAAGCCCCGCACTTTATAAGGCTCTCGACGACCTTTTTATTTACCTTCCTCGCGCCAAGCCTGCTCAGAAAGGCGATGAGCGAGTCAAAAGGGGCAACTTGGCGCACGGCCATTATCTCGGCGATGGCCGCGGCGCCTACGTTTTTCACCGCACCGAGACCGAACCTGATTTTGCCGTTGTCAACGGTGAATTCCATCGAACTTTTGTTGAGGTCGGGCGGGAGTATGGTTATGCCCATCTCCTTGCACACTGACACGTACTTCACCACGTCGTCGGTATTTCCGAGCACCGAGCCGAGGAGCGCGGCCATGTACTCGACCGGGTGATAATATTTTAGATACGCGGTCTGATACGATATCAAGGCGTAGGCCGCGCTGTGGCTCTTATTGAAACCGTACTCCGCGAAGTAAACCATCTGGTCGAATATCTTTTCCGCCTTTTGCGCGGGGATGCGTTTTGTTTTCGCGCCGTCGAGGAACTTATGCTTCTGCTCGACCATGACGTCCATCTTCTTTTTGCCCATCGCCTTTCTGAGCAAATCCGCCATGCCCGGCGTGAAACCCGCGAGCACGTGCGCTATCTCCATGACTTGCTCCTGATAGACCATTACCCCGTAGGTGTTTTCGAGCACCGCCTTAAGCTCCGGCGGATCGTAATGCACCGGCACCCTTTTATGCTTCCTGTTTATGTAGTCCTCCATCATGCCGCTTTTGATGGGGCCTGGTCTGAAAAGCGCTATGGCGGCCACAAGCTCCTCGAAGTTTTCGGGCTTGAGCCTTCGCAGCAGATCCTTCATGCCTGAGCTTTCAAGCTGGAATACCCCGTCAGTGGCCGCGGACGATATGAATGCGTAAATCTTAGGGTCGTCAAGGCTGAGGTTTTCAAGTTCAACGGCCTTGGGGGCATTACCCCCGACTACAGCCGTGTTTTTCATGAGCAGGAGCGTCTTATCCATGACGGTGAGCGTCTTTAAGCCGAGAAAATCGAACTTCACAAGTCCTATCTTTTCGATGTCTTCCATATCATATTGAGTCGTTACCACCGGGTCTTTCGGGGACATATACATGGGGGCATACTCGACAAGCGGTTTGTTGGCTATGACGACTCCGGAGGCATGGGTGGAGGCGTGTCTTGGAAGTCCTTCAAGGGCAGCGGCGACTTCCATCAAGTCCTTTACCCTCGGGTCATCCTGAGTGAGTTTTAAAAGCCGCGGCTCCCTTTCAAGGGCCTTTTTCAGCGTGATGTCAAGCTCTTCGGGGACGAGTTTTGCAATCTTGTCAACCTCAGCGTAGGGTATGTCAAGGGCGCGCCCAACGTCCCTTATGCACGCCCGCGCCTTCAATTGCCCGAAGGTGATTATCTGGCTTACGTTATCCGCGCCATATTTGTCCGTTACGTATTTAATGACCTCATCCCTTTTCTCGAAACAAAAGTCCACGTCAATATCGGGCATGCTTATCCTATCCGGGTTAAGGAACCTCTCAAAGAGGAGGTTATGCTTAATGGGGTCGAGGTTCGTTATGCCGAGGCAGTAGGCCACAAGGCTGCCTACAGCCGAGCCTCTGCCAGGGCCGACCGGAATGTTTTGACTCTTCGCGTAGGCGATAAAATCGGCCACGATGAGAAAATAACCGGGAAACCCCATCCCTTTTATCACGCGCAGTTCCCTTTGCAGCCTTTCAAAGTAATGCAGCCTCTCGGACTCCGCGTCAACGCCTTTTGAGGCAAAGACGCGCAGGCGCCGTTCAAGGCCGTCCTTTGCCATGCCGTCTATCAGGCTTTCGAGCGTTTCCCCTTCGGGGGCCGGGAATTCCGGCAGATGATATTCTCCGAACTTCATCTCAAGGTTGCACCTCTGGGCAATCTCGATGGTGTTTGCGACGGCCTCCGGGGTATCTTTGAACGACTCCTCCATCTCCTTAGGCGGTTTGAAGTAAAGCTCATCCGTTGAAAACTTCATCCTTCCCGGCGTGTTGACCGTCGCGCCGGTCTGGATGCACAGGAGGATATCGTGCACGCGGCAGTCTTGCCTGTCGAGATAATGGCAATCGTTGGTCGCAACCACGGGTATGTCTTGGGCGCGGCTTATCTCCAAAAGCCCGGCATTGACCTTCTCCTGCTCAGGTATGCCGTTATGCTGGAGTTCCAAATAAAAACGTTTTCCGGAAAACATCTCCTTATATTGGGCGGCTGTTTTTTTTGCGGCGTCCATCTGCCCCATCGAGATTAGATGCCCCACCTCGCCGTGCAGGCAGGCGCTCATGGCTATGAGGCCTTCGTTGTGTTCGGCCAAAAGCGTCTTGTCCACGCGCGGCTTGTAGTAAAAACCCTCGAGATATGCCTTCGTAAGGAGCTTGCAGAGGTTATGATAGCCAACGGCGTTTTTCACGAGCAGGACGAGGTGATACGCGTTCACCTCTCCTTTCGAGGACGGGGTCTTATCCGTGCGGAGTCCCGGCGCCACGTAGACCTCGCACCCGATGATGGGCTTTATCCCCTTTGACATGGCCGTCTGATAAAAATCTATTGCCCCGAAGAGGTTTCCGTGGTCGGTCATGGCCACGGCGGGCATCTTGTATTCAAGTGCCCGCGCGATAAGCGCGTCAGGGCGTATGGCCCCGTCAAGGAGACTGTATTTGGTGTGCAGGTGCAGGTGCACGAAGTTGGAATGCTGCATGAAAAAAGGTTAGCACATCCGGGGGGAATTTTGAATAGACTTTTCCATCATTGACAAACAGCCGCGCGCTTTATTACAATGGCTTCAAATGGCCAACGACAAGGGCAAAAACATAGACCCCGCCTCTGTCCTTCAGTATCTGACGCTCTCGGACGACAAGAACCTGAACCGCCTGCTGGGCAGCGTCATTACCGAGGTCAAGGGCTATGCGGACATCCTCATCTCCCAGATAAAGCGCTTGTCCGAGATTGGCATAGCCCTGTCTGCCGAGCGCGACCTCGACAAGCTCCTCGAGATGATAGTGGACGAGGCGAGAAGGTTCACTAACGCGGACGCGGGCACCCTCTACATCCGCGAGGGCGCGGTCCTCAAATTCAAGATACTCCAGAACGACACCCTTAAAACCCGCTTGGGCGGCACGTCGGGCAACCCCATAACGCTTCCCCCCGTCGAGATGAAAGAAACAAACGTCTCGGCCTACGTCGCCATAAAGGCGGTATCCGTGAACATCCCGGACGTCTACGACTCGGTCCTCTTCGACTTCACCGGCCCGAAAAAATTCGACGAGGCCACTGGCTACAGGTCGCGCTCCATGCTCGTCGTGCCCATGAAAAACCACGAGAGCGACATCATCGGCGTCTTGCAGCTATTGAACGCAAAGGAGATAAAAACCAACACGGTCGTTCAGTTCTCGAAAGACTTCGAGCTTTTGATCGAGTCGCTCGCCTCTCAAGCAGCGGTGGCCGTCACCAACGTGATGCTCATCAGGGACATAGAGAACCTCTTTGAAAGTTTCGTCATGTCAATGGCCGCGGCCATTGACGCCAAAAGCCCTTATAACGTAAGCCACACGAAAAGGGTGGCCGGGCTGACGCTCGCGGTCGCCGAGACCATAAACGCCAAAAACGACGGGCCGTTCAAGGACGTCCGCTTCACGCCGGAAGAGTTGAACGAGCTAAGGATGGCAGGCTGGCTCCACGACATCGGCAAGATTACGACCCCGGAGTGGGTGGTAAACAAGGGGACGAAACTCGAAAAGATTATAGATAGGATAGAACTCGTGAAGACGCGCTTCGCGCACATCTCCGGTTTAAAACGAATCGCCGCGCTTTCCAAAAAGGTTGCCCTGCTCTCGTCCAAGAATAGCTCAAGCGCCGCCGAGCTTGAGAGTATAGATAAAGAACTTGAGGCCGACATTGCCCAGTTGAGAGACGACCTTGAGTTCATCGAAAAGTCTAACAGACCCGGCGAATTCATGGAAGACGATAAACTCGCGCGTCTCTACAAAATCGCGGGCCAAACCTTCGTCGAGGACAACGTCGAGAGGCCGTATCTTGAAAAGGACGAGTTGAAGAATCTCTCCATCCGCAAAGGCAGCATCACCGAAGAAGAACGCCTTATAATGCAGGACCACGTCTCGGTAACGGCCAAGATGCTGCGGGAAATCCCGTTCATCAAAAAACTCAAGAACGCCCCGAAGTACGCCTCCGAGCACCACGAGTGCATGAACGGCAAGGGATACCCAAAGGGGCTTAAGGCCGAAGAGCTTGACATACGCTCGCGGATACTCGCGTTGGTGGATTTCTGCGAGGCCCTCACGGCCAAGGACAGACCCTACAAAAAGGCCATGCCCCTTGAAGTGGCCTTTAAGATTATGGGTTCAGCCGCCAATGACGGCCATCTTGACAAAGAACTCTTCGCGCTCTTCGTCGAGGAAAAGGTCTACGAGAGATACGAAAAGGCATTTGAGGGGGAAAAAAAGTAGCTCAGGCCTGAGTTTTTGTAGCTCAGGCCTTCAGGCCTGAGGTTATCAGGGCTAAAGCCCTGAGCTGCCCCCCACCCTCTTCACGTAAATCTCCTTTATTATCTCAGGGTCTAACGCCAACGTCGTTTCTCCAATTTGTATGACGAAGGCCGGTCTTTTCTGGTGCACCCGGACTACGCTTCCGGGCACGATGCCCAACGTGGCGAGCCTGTCCATACGCATGTGCGAGTTCGACACGATGAATATTATCCTGCACGATTCGCCGATGCCGAGTTCGTTTATCGGCTGCACTATGGGCCTTAAATCGTCTTTCTCTTTTTTGCAGCAGGCCCCTTTCGGTATCGGAAGACCGTGAGGACAGGTCGGCGGGTGTCCGAGGAGCGTGCAGATGCTCTCCGTAACCTCCGGCGAAAGCGTATGCTCGAATCCGCATGCGCTCTCCTCGACCGAATCAGGGTCCATTGCAAGGACTTCCGTTAAAAGCCTCTCCGCGAGCCTGTGCCTCCTTATGACGGACTCCGCGGCCAGCTCGCCCTCCGGCAAGAGGACTACCGTGTCTCCGTTTAAGGTGACAAGCCCGTCTTTCTCCATGCGCTCAAGGGTCTTGATGTCGGCCTTTTCATCGGCCACTTCCTTTATGCCGAAAAGACCCTTTATGGAATTGCTGCCGCGCTCCCTCTCGGACCATATAAACTCCAACACTTCCTCCACCGCCCTGTCGTGCGTCATAAATAAAATTCCCTCCTAAAGCGTTAAGTTCAAAGCGCGCAAAATAAAATTAACTACCCCGCCGACGAATACCGCAAACGGGAAGATAAAGGCCGTCATCCACAGCGCGGACTTCAACCCCCTTTCCTTTATCATCATAAAGAGGTTGGCCACGCACGGCACAAAAAGCGTTATGGTAACGAGGCTTACCACCGTTTGCGCGTGGTCGAGTTTGCCCTGCTGCTGCAGAGCAAGAAGTCCGGCGGCCCCGTAATCCCTCCTTAAAAATCCGACTATGAATGCCTGAGTCGCCTCGATGGGCAGACCTAAAAAACCCTTTATGAGAGGCGCGGTAACCGCCTCAAGATAATAAAGCGCATGAGTCTTGTCGAGCGCAAAAAGGGTCAGGGTGCCGAGGATAAAAAGCGGCACCGCCTCCTTCAGATACCACTGCACCCTAACGAGGGTCTTTAAAACGATGTTGGAGAGCTGCGGCATCCGTATCGGAGGTATCTCAAGTATAAAGTCCGACGCCTCTCCCTGAACGACCTTTGACGCGAGAAAACCAACGATGAACATGACGGCGACCACGACCGTTGCCCAGACGACGGTCGCCGACAGGGATAAGCTGCCGAGCATACCGAGTATCACGCCAAGCTGCGCCGAGCACGGCACACCGAGGGCAAGAAGGAGCGTTACAATCATCCGTTCTTTTTTGGTTTCGAGTATGCGAGTGGTCATCGTGGCCATCGTGTCGCAGCCGAGGCCCAAGACCATCGGAAGGACAGCCTTACCGTTTAAGCCCATGAGTTTAAAAATCCTGTCCACCATGACGGCGAGACGGGGAAGATACCCGGAGTCCTCCAAAAAACTGAAGAATATAAAGAAAAAACCGACCACCGGCAAGATGATGGCGATGGCGTAGGTCAAGGCCATTGTAACGATGCCGTATTGCCCCACGATGAGGTCGTGTATCAGGCCAGAGGGAAAAATGAGTTCAACGACTCGCGTAGCCCACGGGTTCAAGTATTTTCCGAATACGATATTCTGGAGTATGTCCACGCTCACGCCCGCGCCCAATACGCCCACGAACTCATACATTAAATAAAGAACGGCAAGCAATATTGGCCAACCCCAGACAGGGTGCATGGTAACGGAACCGATGAAGGACGCGGCGCGGCCCTTTGAATTTCCCTCCTTGCTGACGGACTTTTGAAGAAGGGCGTCAACCGCCTTGAGCCTCCACTTATTGATGAGATAACCGAGAGGCTCGCCGAACTTGGACTGCACGCTTAAAATTATTTCACCCGTTTTTTTCAAGGCCGCAGCGTCGAGCCTCGAAGAGAACCATGCCCTGATGGTTGTATCTCCACAAAGCGCCATTACCGCTAAAGACCGCGCGAAAATCCGCGCTTGAGGCAATAGCTTTATTATCTCCCCAATGCCGTCTTCAATGGCGGCATGATAACGGATTTGATATTGAGATATGCGCGGGCGGATGAGTGAGTCCTTGAGCTTATCGAGGTTCCATCCCTGAGTGGCTATGGTCGGGACGCATTCGACGCCAATGGCGTCCGAGAGCCATGCCGCGTCTATCTTGATTCCCCTCTCGCCCGCCTCGTCGTACATGTTGAGCGCCAAGGTCAGGGGCAGACCCATCTCGATGAGCTGCAGGGTTATAAGGAGGCTGCGTCTCAGGTTCTTTGCGTCCATTACCTGAACGGCGCAGAAAATATCATCGTTTAAAAGGATGTCTCGCGTAACCCGCTCGTCTTCGGACATGGGCACAAGGGAGTTGACGCCGGGCGTGTCTATGACGCCAAGCGTGTCCCCGCCGGCGCGCAAACTTCCGCGCGATACCTCAACGGTGGTGCCGGGGTAGTTGGATACGGTCGCATATCTGCCCGTGAGCGCGCCGAAGACGACGCTTTTACCGACGTTGGGATTTCCCACGAGCGCGATGGTGCGCCGCGCCTTATCTCTATCAGGGGTGCGTTTGCCGTGATGCATCACTATATGATAATAATAATCATTTTCAATTGCAAGGGAAATTTAAAGGTTATCGGTTATCCGTTAACCCGTCAGGCGCAATCCGGACAATACCCGTACAGTTCGAGCTTATGGTTGAGGACGGTGAACCCGTGTTTTTTCGCGCTCTCGGATTGGAGCTGCTCTATCTTTTGATTTTGAAACTCGACTATCTTAGAGCACTTGATGCAGATCAGGTGGTCGTGGTGGCCGTCTTCCGGGATATTTTCGTAGCGAGACTGACCGTCGCCGAATTGTCTGTCTATGGCAAGGCCGCATTCGTTCAGGAGCTTCATGGTGCGATAGACCGTCGCGTACCCTATGCTTGAATGTTTTTTCCTCACCTTGCCGAGGAGTTCCTCGAGGCTTATGTGCGTGGTGGTCTTGAAAAAGGTCTCGGCGATAAAATCCCTTTGGGTGGTGGACTTCATCCCCTTCGCGTCGAGATAGGCCTTGAGGGTTTCGTTTTTTTTGGAAAAGTTCATCTGCGCACCAAAGACGCCGGTCAGACGCGAGTCGCGTGTCAGCGGGGTTTTGCGGGTAGATTCTCGGCCTTGAATATACTGGAGCGGGAGACGGGTCTCGAACCCGCGACCTCAACCTTGGCAAGGTTGCGCTCTACCAACTGAGCTACTCCCGCAATGCGAATGGTCTTGAGATTTATCATAACGGCAAAAACGTGTCAAGGGATTATTCCACAGCGCCACTTTGCATCACGAAAGCATGTCGTTTAATAAATCACACCGTGCAGCAAAGTGGCGCTGGGGAAAAAAACCCTTGACCGCGATTTCGGAATATAGGATATATTACAGGATACGGTTATTTCAACGGCATCGTCACACTATGAAAAACATACTCGACGTTAAACACCTGCACATTGAATTCAACGGCGCGAGCATCCTCGAGGACATCAGTTTCAGCGTCGAGGAGGGGTCCGTGCTCGCCGTCATAGGGCCGAACGGCGCAGGCAAGACGATGCTCTTAAAATCCCTCATCGGCCTCATCCCCTGCAGGGGCGAAATAACGTGGAGGCGGGGCGTAAGGATTGGCTACGTGCCGCAGCGCATGGACATCGAGACCGACGTGCCTCTCACGGTAAACGAGTTTTTCAGCTTGAGAGGTTCCGAGGTTACCGGCGACAAGATAAAAAAAGCCCTCGACTCCGTCCAGTTGAACCCCAAGATATTGACCTCCGGTCTCGGAGAAATATCCGTCGGGCAGAGGCAGCGTGTGCTTGTCGCGTGGGCGGCTCTGGGCGAGCCGGACGTCCTCCTCTTCGACGAGCCGACGGCTGATATTGACATCACGGGACAGGAATCCATTTACAAGATGCTCTACAATCTCCAGAAGGAAAAAGGCCTTACCATGCTCATCGTATCCCACGACCTGAACGTCGTATATAAGCACGCGCAGAGCGTCCTTTGCCTCAACAGGAAAAACCTTTGTTACGGGCCGCCCCGGACAGTGCTCGATTCGGAGACGCTGCAGGGCCTTTACGGCGGAGACAAGGCGTTTTTTCAGCATAAACACGGATAAAATAACCACCCTGCAGCAAGCTGCAGGGTATCAAAATTTCCCCTCCCTTGATGGGAGGGGAAAAAGGGGAGGGTGAAAAAATCCACCCCCACCTAACCTCCCCAATAAAGGGGAGGGACTGATAAACAAAAATGCGAGAACTCATACTTCCCATGCTTGTCGCGGGTTTTGTCGCGGCGAGCGCAAGTCTTCTCGGCTCCTTCGCCATCTTGAAGCGGATGGCGCTTGTCGGAGACGCGCTCTCCCACGTGGCGCTTCCGGGCATGGCCATCGCGCTCCTCTTGAAGATAAACCCGTTTGCCGGGGCCATCGCCTTCCTCGGGACGGCGGTAATCGGCGTCTGGGCCGTGGAGTACAAGAGCTCGCTCTCCCTTGAAACCGTCGTCGGAGTTTTTTTTACGGCCTCGCTCGCCGTCGGCGCGCTCGTCATGCCGGAACACGAACTTATTGAGGCGCTCTTCGGCAATATCACGGCGCTAACGCCGCTTGAATCGGTCATATCCATCGCGCTTTCCATTTTCCTTATCGCGCTTCTTCTGGTAATATATAAAAAGCTCACACTGAGCATGGTGTCCACGGAGATGGCCCAGTCCATTGGGATACGGAATAAACGCCTTGATCTTATTTTCCTCTTGGGTTTTGCGCTCTCCGTGGCGCTGGGCATAAGGTTCGTAGGCGCGCTCCTTATGGGGTCGCTCGTGATAATACCGGCCGCGTCGGCCAAAAACACGGCGCGGAGCCTAAAATCCTTCATGGCGCAATCCGTGGTCTTCGGCGTGGCCGCCGCGACCGCGGGCATATATTTTTCGTCGCGTTACGCGCTGACGCCGGGGCCGGTATTTATACTTATAAGCGTTTTGATATTCATCACGACTTTATTCGTCCGCCGAATGCGCGCCGTTTAGAAAAAACCGCGGCATAACGTTCCATAAACCAAAGGAGGTTTAAAATGAACACGGTATTAAAAAAAAGCAGGGCTGTATGGATGTTTTTGGCCGTTGCAACGGCGTTCTTTTTTTCCGCTGCGCCGGTTGAGGCCAGAGGGGTTAAGGTGAATGTGACGGACGATCCGTCGTCCCATTATTTCAGGGCCGCTGGAGCGGACTTCACGGGCTACGACGTGGCGGTTATAGATATTGAAGAGGTAAAGACCAATAACGATAAGGGGGTTGACGAGGTAAAATCCGCAGCCTACCAATCCCTTGAAACGTGGCTCAGGCAATCCGGGATGTTCAAAGAGGTAAAGGACAAAACCGAAAAATACACGGGCAAGGCTTTGATAATCAAGGCCAAAGTGAGCGTCAACTGGGGCAGCCGCGCTGCAAGGGCCTTTGGCAGCTTCGGCGCCGGGTCAGCGCGGATCAACATCATCTATAACGTTTACGCAAAAGGCTCCGATAAGCTCCTTGCAAAGATGGACGCCGATGACGCGACAAGCCAGAACGTGGATGCCAGAGTGATGGTCAGCCGCGCAGCCGAGAAGTGGAACAAGGTCTTCATTGATAAGATACTCTATAAGTAACGGTGGTAATGTTTTATGGCGCGGAGCGCCCAGCGCCACTTTCCGTTGTCGAGGTTGTGCAGGTTAATAAGACCAGCGCCGGAAAGTGGCGCTGGGCGCTCCGCCTTGTTTGCAAAGCCTCCATGTGCTATTATCATAATCATGACAAAAGAGATAAACGATATCGCGGCGAGATACGGATGCAGTTTTATCTATCTATTCGGTTCTCAGGCTGACGCCGGAGGGGAGTTTCTTGACGAGAAAACGATTTATGCGGAGACTTCAAGGGAATTACACTCTTCATCCGATCTTGACATAGCCGTTGCCTTCAATGAAATACCTTCCAAACCGGATGAAACGTCTGCAAACCTTTACAGGGATCTCTCCGAAATATTCGACCCGTTTACAGTGGACGTCGTGTTCATGCACGAGGTGGACTCGCTCTTTAACTACGAAATCATAAAGGGCCGCAGGATATACGCCAAAGACGAAGACGCAGCCGATGAGTTCGAAGATTCAATTGTCAAAAGGGCATCGGATCTTTATTTCAAGAAAAAAATCTATGACAATGAAGTCATGGGGGCGATAGAAAATGGTTATTTCGCGTTTGAATACAGCCCGCGTCCTTGACCTTGTCAGGTTCATAGAGTCTTGCATCGCGGAGTTGCGCCCTTTTTCGAGGATGACGGAGGAAGACTTTCTTTCGGATAAAAAGAACCCGCCCTTTGTCGAAAGTTATCTCAGACGGGCGTTGGAAGCGGTCTTTGACGCGGGCAGGTATATATTAGCTAAAACATCCGGCGCCAAAGAAGTCGAATATAAGGCCGTAGCAAAAGAACTCGGCAAAAAGGGAATTGTCACCGGGGAGATGTCGTCCGCCCTTTATCTGATGGCTGGATACAGGAACCGCATGGTTCATTTTTACAAGGAAGTTACGCCGGAGGAACTTCACCGGATTGTCGTCAATAACATAAACGGCCTTGAGAGGTTCAATAAAGAGACCGTCGCATTCATCAGAGAATATGAGAAGAGGGTAAAAGAAGGCCAATAACAACGCCTTTTGAATTTAGCCGGCGCTGCATTCATTTACCTCACCATTACCCTCGCGTCAACGGCCACGCACCCCTGCCCCGCGGAAAGCACGAGCAGCGGGTTTATCTCCAACTGTTCTATCTCCGGGAAATCCTCCACGAGCGCCGAGAGCCTCAAAAGCGCATCTTTGAGCGCTGCAACGTCGCATACGCTTTTCCCCCTCCAGCCCAAAAGAAGCGGCACACTTTTTAAACGCCGCAGCATCTTTTCAGGGTCAACGTCGAGGAGCGGGTGTATCGAGAACGTAACGTCTTTTATAAGCTCGACCGAGACCCCTCCAAAGCCCGTCATTATAACCGGCCCGAAGACCGGGTCAAGGCTCATGCCGACTATCATCTCGGTTCCGTCCTGATACATCTTCTGCACGAGAACGCCTTCCATCGCCGCCCCAAGACCTTGAGACTCCAATCCTGCCTTGATGCCGGCAAAAGCAGTCCTCACCTCGTCCGGGTTCATAAGCCCCACCACCACGCCCTTGACGTCGGTCTTGTGCGTAATGGCCCCTGAGCGAAGTTTAACCACCACCGGAAATCCCAACTCCTGCGCGGCGGCGGCGGCCTCATCGGGCGAAAACGCGACCCTCGTCTGCGCTGATTTTAAGCCGTAATCGTTGAGCATCCCAAGCGCGGCCTCGGGCATAAGCCATCCGCTTTTTACTGCCTGCGTTATTCTTTTTTTTACGCCCGTCGAGTCCGTATCCGTAAATTTTACAACCCTTCCCTCCTCGGCCTCCCTGTATTTAGCGTATTCGTAAGAAAGGGCTAACGCATACGCGGCGTCCTCAGGGAATATAAAAGGCCTTAACTGCACCCCCTCGCCTTTTCTGAGACCTGAGAGCATCTCCGCCGACATCATAAAACAGGTCAATACGGGTTTGCCGCTTTTCTTCTCCGTAAGCGTTTTTTTAATGGCCTCGGCGACGTCCGCGGGTTTTGTGACGAGCGGCGGGATGTATATGACCATGACCGAATCAATCTCCGGGTCGTCGAGCATTATGGCCAGCGCCTTTCCGAAAGACTCGGGCCGCGCCGAGGCTATCATGTCAACCGGGTTTGTAACCGCGGCTGACGCGGGGAGAAATTCCTTCAGTTTGGCCTGAGTCTCTTTTGACAGGGGGAGCACCTTGAGACCAAGTCCGTCGCATGCATCCGCGGCCATTACGCCCGGGCCTCCGGCGTTGGTGAGTATCCCGACTCGAGGCCCCTTTGGAAGCGGCTGGTTCGTGAGCACCTCGGCGGCGTTGAACATGGCCTGAATGGAATTTACCCTGATGACCCCGGCCTGCCTGAATAGCGCGTCAACCGCCGCGTCAGGGGCGGCCAATGCGCCGGTGTGAGACCCGGCGGCCCGCGCCCCGGCCGCGCTCCTGCCGGATTTGACGGCGATTATAGGTTTCTTCCGCGTAACGCGCCTTGCTATGCGGGCGAATTTTCGGGGATTGCCGAAGGACTCAAGGTAGAGGACTATCACGCCCGTATTCGCGTCGTCCTCCCAAAATTCGAGGAGGTCGTTATTTGAAATATCTGCCCGGTTGCCGATGCTGACGAAGTCCTCTATGCCGAGGTTGATGCTGTTGGCGTGGTCAATGAGCGCAAGCCCGAGCGCCCCGCTCTGGCTCCCGATGCTCAGGTTTCCCTGCGGGGCCGCAACCGGCGAAAAGGTCGCGTTTAGGCGCACGGCCGGATTATTCGACATCACGCCGAGGCAGTTCGGGCCGACGAGCCTCAACCCGTAAGAGGCGGCCGTGTCAATAAGCCCTCTTTCAAGTTGAACGCCCTGTGCGCCCGCCTCGGAAAACCCGGCGGATATTATCACGGCTGCGTGCGCCCCTTTTTTTGCGCACTGCTCAACCGCCTCCATTACCTTTGCCGCGGGCACTATTATCACGCCGAGGTCTATATTTCCGGGTATATCCATGACGCTTGGATAGCAGAGCACCCCCGCGATGGAATCCGCGTTCGGATTCACGGGAAAGACGACGCCGTTAAAGCCCTCCTTGAGCATATTTCTAAAGACCGCCCCGCCCACGCTCTCCGGATTTCTCGACGCCCCTACGACCGCCGCCCTCTTGGGGGAGAGGAGTTTTCTGACGCCTTCGCTCCTTGCGACGTGCTCCCGGTAAGCCTGCCGTTTTTGAAATCCATCCTGATCCGTCAGGTCAACGTCAATGACGTAGAGACTCTCTTCCATACGCTTTGAAAACTTGAAGCCGCTTTCCTCGAAGACCTCGAGCATCCGGGTGTTCTCCGGCAGCACCCGCGCGATAAAACGGCTTATGCTAAAACCGAGGGCCGCCCTAACGAGTTCTTCAAGAAGTATGGTGCCGATGCCTTTTATCTGGGTCTGGTCTTCGACCGTAAAGGCTATTTCTGCGGATACGGATTGTGCTGCGCTTGAAGCCGTCATGTCCCATCTGCCCACCCCTGTGATGCGCTCATCCTCACCTGTCCCCGCCACTGCCACGTATGCGAACCTTTCCGGCGGCGTTACCTCCGTTAAGAGTATCAGATCCTCCTCGGTTATCCGCTCCTTTGCGTAATGAAACCTGTAGTAGCGCGTGAGAGGCGTCATGCGGTAGAAAAACCCCTCGAGCATCTTTTTGTCGGACGGCCTGATGGGGCGAATCCTCACGATGAGGCCGTTTCGCATAACGGCCTCGATATGTTCCGGGGGATTTTTCCTCTCGTCAATAATCGCCATAAAAGTCCCTTTGAAATCAAATTGGTTCAAGTTATACTCTAAGACTCATTATATCGGCAAACCGGCGCATTGCAACGCTTAGGATTTTTGCGGAATGGAAAAGGTAGTTTTAAAAAGGACTTCGAGGATAATCGCGGGACACCCGTGGGTATTCTCAAACGAACTTTTACGCTCGCCCAAAATCTTCGAGTCTGGCGCGCTTGTCGAAGTTTATGGTAAGGACGGCGTATTTTTTGGCATCGGATACGTCAACCCGCAAACCTTAATCGCCATAAGAATCCTTACGCGCAAGAGAGAGGAAATAGACGCCGGATTTTTTAAAAGACGCATATCGGCTGCGCTCTCATACAGACAGCGATTTTTCGAGGACCGGGATTCATTCCGCGCGGTATTCAGCGAAGGGGATTTTCTTCCGGGTCTGATAGTTGACAAATACGCAGGGTGCGTCTCGGTTCAGATGCTGACCGCCGGCATGGAAAAACTCTCGGAAATAGCGCTTGAGGCAATCGCAGACGTCTTAAAACCTTCCGTTGTTGTTTTGCGGAACGACTCGAACTCGCGCGGCCTCGAAGGGCTTCCGCTCGAAAAAAAGGTCGTATTGGGTTCCATCGAGACGTTACCGGTCATTAAAGACAACGACGCGGTCTTTGAGGTTGACCCCATGTCAGGGCAGAAGACCGGCTTTTTCCTTGACCAAGCGGCCAACAGAAGGGCATTTGCGGAATTGGCCGGGTCAGGGACGACTGCGCTTGATCTGTTCTGTTACACCGGCGCATGGGCAGTAACCCTCGCTAAAAAAGGGGTCTCGGTAATCGGCGTTGACTCTTCCGTTGGCGCGATAGCCCAAGCGCAAAGGAACGCGGAGTTGAACGGGGTAAACGGGAGATGCTCTTTTGTCAAGGCGGATGTCTTTGATTTCGTAAAAAACGAGGTTAAGGAAAACCGTAGATACGACTGCATAGTCCTCGACCCTCCGGCCTTCGTTAAAAGCAAGGCAAATCTCAGGGAGGCCGCGCGCGCATACAGGGAGATAAACGCCGCGTGCATGAAACTCGTGAAAAAAAACGGCCTCCTTGCCACGTCGTCCTGCTCATATCACATGGATAAGGCGTTGTTTACGGATACGCTGCGTTTGTCCGCAAAGGACGCGGGCAAAACCGTGAGGCTGATAGAAGCCCGCTCCCAATCCCCGGACCATCCCATCCTTCTCCGCTGCCCTGAGACCGAATACTTGAAGTGTTTCATATTGGAAGTTTCGTGAGTCGTTGCTATAACACAAGCCTGCAGCTCAGACCTTTAGGTCTGATTATATCAGGGCAGCCCCCACCCTGCCCTCCCCCATAAAGGGGGAGGGGAAAAAGGAATTGCTCATCTAAGCCCTGAGCTACATACTACCCGCTAACGTGAGGTATATCCAGTAGACAAACGTATTTATTATCGTTATCGGTATCCCTGCCCTTGCGAATTCCAAAAACGTCAGCGTATGACCCCTCTTCTCCGCGTTCTGGATGACGATGATATTGCTGGCTGCCCCGAGGATAAAAAGATTTCCGGCTATGGTGCTGCCTGCGGCAAGGGCCATCATCGCGGAAGGGGCGGCCGTCCCTCCGCCTGAGAGCGCCGGCAGATACAAGGAGACGAACGGGACGTTAGAGAGGATTTGACTCAAAACCACGCTCGATATAAGAACCACTCCGGTTGAATTCACGCCCCCCTTCCAAACAGCCATTAAAGACTGAAACGCGCCGGACGTCCAAACCGAATCCATCAGAACGAACATGGCCGCAAAAAAGACGAGCGTGTGCCAGTCAATCGCCTTTACGACCTCGAACCTCCTCCTGCTGCCAATGAGTATCGGCATGGCCGCGGCTATTGCAATGTAGCTGAGCCTTATATCAAATGGGATAATCCCTTGAAACGCGGTCTTTACGATTATAAGGACGGCCAAGACAATAAGAGATACCTTGCAAAGAAACGCCGTCTGCGGGTCGGACAACGCGTCTTTCGAGGTGTCAAGCGGGTTTGAGTGAAAATCGGATTTATAGATGAGCCGCAATGCGGCATAGACCACGCCGAGGTTTATAACCGTCGGGACCGCTAAATATTTCAAAAACGTCGTAAACGGGTCTGCGATATTTCCGTCAAGGGCGATAATAAGATTTTGCGGGTTGCCTATCGGACTCATCACGCTGCCAGTTGTTACGGCGAAACAAAGCGTCAAGAGGAGAAGTTTGGCTGAAATCCGTTGCCGTTCGGCGTAAAATAACGCAAGCGGCGCGCCGATTACGGCGAGCGTGTCGTTCATGAGGATGGCCGAGAGAAAACCGATTACAAAGAGCATCAGAAAGACAAGCTCTCCGGTGCTGCGCGCGTCTTTGAACGCCTCATGGAATACGTGATAGAGATAACCGCTTTTGACCATCGCCTCTCCGACCACGAACATCCCCAAGAGAAAAACCATCACGTCGGGGTTTATGGAATGGAGCGCCTTTTGCGGAGAACTGACGCCGGTGAATAAGACCGCGCACGCGCCCCCGAGCATTATCTGTGAGAGTTTTAGCCTTATGCCGCCAATCTGCCTGAAGGCGGTAAGGGTGAATACGCAGGCAAGGACTATGAGGGGGAAATAATTATTGAAAAAAGGCACGGGTCTTTATCTTAATAATTGAATTGCTTCGCAATAGAGAGCAGGTCTGCAAGAAGTTCTGAATCACTCGCCGGGATTGCCGGAGACTCGTTGTAATTCAAAAGTTGCTTTTGACATTTCTGACTACCATGCCTTCTTTATCGTCTTCAAACTTTTAAGATAATCCTCTTCTTCAAGATTAGCCGTAACGCCGTGCTCTTTCATTATGTCGAGCATCTTTGAGATGGACACGCCGGCTATGCGCGCGGCCTTTTCTATTGACGCCTCTCCGTCCTTGTATTTTTCTATGGCAAGCATCGTTCGTCCGAGACCAACAAGTTCGCGCACCGTCTTTGAGACGTCCTCCTTCCCCTCTTTGGCAAGAGATACGAGGGAACGGTAGTCGTTCTCGTCCATGCGTATGCTCAGAGTCTTTACGGACACCCTAATCACCCCCCTTTATCCGTCTTCTCGCATCGCCGATTATCGCCCCCTTATACCTTCCGACGGACTCTAATTTTTCCAACTTCAAGACGGCCTCGTTTTTACTTAAAAGCCTCTTTTCGACCGCCCTTATCAATATGGATACGGCGGTTACAAAATTAATCTTTAAAAACTTACATGCCCTTATAGCGTTCCTGTCGTCGGCGGCAACAATCGCAGTTTTTTTATTCAAGGCAAGCGCTATCGCCTCGGCCTCGCCTGAATCTATGTTGAAATCATCTATGAGTTTTTGGAGCAATTTCCCGTCTTCGACTTTCAAAATATTGATTTTTTCATCTGCGATCAGCCCGGCTATTTGAGGGGTCTCAACGCAGCCTTTTTCCAAAACTTCCTCTTTGACTTTTTCAGGTAAAAAGACATGCCCCCTGTAATCGGAGACAAACAACGCCAGAATATCTATCTTTGCAAGCAGGATTAACGTGGAGGCGTCGAAAACTACCATATATGACGATTATATGACAAACGCAATACGCCGTCAAGGGAATACCATTTACACCTACGCCCCCTCTCAAGAGAGGGGGCGTAGGTGTAAATCTCTTTATCTTTTTAAACGCCTAATACTTTATCAGCGAAAAGACCGGGTGCGGGGCTATCTTTCTCCTGCCCTTGAGGTCTTCAAGCTCGACTATGAATGCGCATTCGTGTATCTTGCCGCCCATCTTTTTGACGAGTCCGGCCACGGCCCCGGCCGTGCCTCCGGTCGCAAGGAGGTCATCGGCTATGACGACGCGCTGTCCTTTTTTGATGGCGTCCTTGTGAATCTCAAGGGAATCTTTGCCGTATTCCAGCGAGTAGCTCGCCTTATGGGTCTTGTGCGGGAGTTTGCCCTGTTTTCTCACGAGCACGACCCCTGCCCCGAGTTTATAGGCGAGCGCCGCGCCGATAATGAATCCGCGCGCCTCGATGCCGACGACGAGGTCAATCCCCTTTCCGATGTACCTGTGGCTCAGCAGATCAACCATCCTCTGAAAGAGGAACGGGTCTTTGCAAAGCGTGGTGATGTCCTTGAAGATAATCCCTTTTTTCGGAAAGTCCGGCACGTCCCTGATTGATTTCTTGAGTTCTTGCACCATGGGCGTCTCCTAAGTTGTTTTTTGGCGGCGTACCGCCCGTTCACGGTCGTTGCGAGGCGAAGCCTAAGCAATCTCGTCTTTATTATTACCACCCTGTAAGACGTCCTTGCAAGTATTTTTTATATCGCATCCGTTGGAGGCAATGCCTCCGCTGGATTGTCCTCATACCATGTCATGTTTCGCGGCGCCCGACTCTTCGATGAGCCTTCTGAGTTTTCCGAGCGCCCTCATCTCCAACTGCCGGATTCGTTCACGCGTTACGCCAAAACTCTTTCCGATGGCTTGGAGCGTAACTGGGCCTTTCTTCTCGAAACCGAATCTCAGCCTTATTATCCTGCGTTCGTTATTGTCGAGCATTTGCAGCCACTCGGCAATCCTATCCGACCTCCGCGCAAGCTCTATAACCTCAAGGGGCGTATGTCCAGCGGTATCAGGTATCTTTTCAAGGAGCGTTATGCCTCCTGCGCCGGCCTCCGGCGTCGCCGCGTCGAGGGAGTATGTCTTTCTGTTTATGATATCGAGCCTCTTGACGTATCTGCCCGAAAAACCCGTCCCGCCGGCGACCTCCATGATGTCCGGCTCCCTGCCAAGGGTTAATCTCAAATCCCTCTGCACCCTGCCCATCCTGTATATATCCGCGCTTACGTGTATGGGCAGCCTTATGGTGTTTACCTGATTCGCTATCGCCCTCTCGACCGACTGGCGTATCCAATACGTGGCGTAGGTGGAGAATTTGCAGCCCTTCGAGCCTCTGAACTTTTCAACGGATTTAATAAGCCCGACGTTACCCTCCTCTATAAGGTCGAGAAGAGGCATACCCCTGCCCGCGTATCTGCGGGAGATGCTTATCACGAGGCGCAGATTCCCCTCTATCATCCTGCGGCGGGCATCCTTATCGCCGGATGTGATCTTCTTTGCGAGGAGTTTTTCTTCTTTGGGGGTGAGGAGCTGGAATTTTCTGACGTTGCTGAAGTATGCGGTTACTGCGTCATCCGCCGGCGCGTTAGAACCTGTGAACGGCGGACTGTGATTTTCCCGGTTGCCTGTCGCGTTGAATGAATCCCGCTCCCGCGCATTAAGGGGCAGACCCCTAACCGGGGGATACCCCCTTTCGCGGTTGAATCCATCCGGACTTTGCATATCGCCTCCGTGAGGGTAATTTCCCATATAGGGGTAATTCCCTCTTCCTACTGGAATGGAGCGCAACCGAGTTGAATTTTCTAAACGTTATTATTACAATAAAATAGGGGTTATGGCAAGAAAAAAATGGGGTTTCGCGCCTTTTGTCCGTGACGCACCTCGAAATGCAGATGCGGGTTGGACGCATTACCCGTGGAGCCAACCGTGCCGATAACATCTCCCCGCGACACCTTATCCCCGTCTTTTACATGGTTAGTTTTGTTATGGGCGTAGGCGGTATAAAAATCATCTTTGTGTTTAATGATGATGAGATTGCCGTATCCGCGCATCTTGGAATTGGAATAGACCACGCGGCCATCGTCAGCCGCTTTTATCGGCGCGCCTTCATCCGCACGGATGTCTATACCGTCGTGTTTTGTGCCGCTTCTCATGCCGAATTGTGACTCGATTTCCCCTTGAACGGGCCAGATAAACCGCCATTTTTCGATTACTAATTTTTCATCCGCGTCTTTTTCCATCGAGGCGGCTTGTTTGCCGTTGTTGTCGCGATTGTTTTTATGATTGGCGGCCGGAGGCGGCGTTACCTTGTCGTGAGAAGAAGTTGGTAATCCCCCCGAAGGAGGGACATACGGCTTGACCTTGCGAACGCGCGTAACGCCGGGGATAAAAACCTTCGCGCCTGTTTTCATTTGGGAGGGGTCTTTGATGCCGTTTAACTCAGCCACCTCCTGCGGGTCAACCTCGTAAGTCTTGCATATCCGCCAGAAGGTCTCTCCCTTGCCTACGGTATGGAAAACCCCCTTGGCTACAAAACAGCCCGGTAGAATGAAGGACGCCAAAATTGAGATGAAAAGAAGTTTTAGTTTCATCGCGGCGTTTGCTACACGGTTATCGGTTATCGGTAAAATGAAAAACACCTTAACCGATAACTGATAACAGATAACGGATTACCGATTATTCCTCCCAGCCGTGCCTGCCTATGAGCTTAACAAACCTGCATCCGCATAGGCGCTCTTTTAAAACGCCTGTCTCCTTTTTGGTTATCCTAATAAGTTCTTGATTTTCGCCGCCTCCGACGGGCATCACTAATCTTCCGCCGGTCTTCAGTTGGTCAATCAAGGGCTGCGGCGCGTCCGGCGCGCCCGCTGATACGATTATGGCGTCAAAGGGCGCTTCTTCGGGCAGCCCAACGGTTCCGTCACCCATCCTTATAATCACGTTAGGGCAAAACAGCTCATCGAGCGTTCTTCGAGCGCGAGCGGCAAGCGTTGAGAGCCGCTCAATCGAGAAGACCTTGTCCGCAAGGAGCGACAGCAGAGCGGTCTGATAGCCCGACCCTGCTCCGACCTCAAGGCATTTTTCCGCGCCCGTTAGTTTCAGGGATTCGAGCATGAGCGCCACGATGTAGGGCTGCGAGATGGTCTGCTTCTCGCCTATTGGCAGGGCAACGTCCGCATAAGCCTGACCGATGAACCCCGTGTCCACAAAAAGGTGCCTTGGAACCCTGCCCATGGCGTCGAGCACCGCCGGGTCTTTTATGCCGCGAGCCAACAGATGTTCTTCAACCATCTTTTTCCGCGAACGCGCATAGACGTCTTTGGAAAGGACGAACGCCATCTATTTCAACCTCCAGCGGCGCATCTCCTGCATGGACGAATAATTCGTGAGGTCGAGGTGGAGCGGGGTGATGGAAATTTGCCCCTTGCTTATGGCGTAAAAATCCGTGTCCGTGCCCCCTTCCCATCGCAGCATGTCCCCGCCTATCCAGTAATATTTCTTTCCGCGCGGGTCGAGTTTTTCCACGACCGTGTCGCTGAAGTGGCGCTTGCCCTGCTTGGTTATCCTGACGCCTTTTATAACCTTGACGCCCGGTATGTTTACGTTAAGGAAGGTGTCCTTCGGAAGTCCCTTTTTAAGTATGATGCGCGCAATCTTCGCGCTGAACGCGGCGGCAGCGGCAAAGTCGAAGTCGCCCGGCGCAACGAGCGAAACGGCGATAGACGGTATGTTCATTAGCGTCCCTTCCATTGCCGCGGAGACGGTCCCCGAGTACGTGATATCCTCGCCGAGATTGCCGCCCTTATTGACGCCTGATACGATGAGGTCGGGTCTGACTGGCAGGAGTTTGTTTACCGCGATGCTTATGCAATCAGTCGGGGTGCCGTCAACCGCATACATCCGTGCGGCTATCTCTTCCACGCGCAAGGGTCTGTGCAGCGTCAGAGAATGTCCCGCGGCGCTGCGCTCCCTGTCCGGCGCCACCACGTAGACGACCCCTACGCGCCTCAATGCCGAGGCGATTTTCTTGATGCCCTCTGAGCGTATGCCGTCGTCGTTGGAGATGAGGATGACCTTGTTTTTTTCGGCGGGTTTTTTCATGGGGTAATTTAAAATATAGACTAATGCCGCCGCAAGTTCAACACAATTCGTCTTGAAAAACCGCTTGATTAGGATAGAATGAAGGTTCATAAGGAGTCACCGATGAGGCCAAAAGAGACCGGCAACGCAATATCCGGGGCAACCTCCAAAGGGGGAAACTCCCCCCTCACTGACCACGACGTATATTTTTTCAAGGAAGGAACTCACTGCAAGCTCTACGGCAAGTTCGGCTCTCACCTGACGGAAGTTGAGGGCGTTGCAGGCGCGCGCTTCGCGGTCTGGGCGCCCAACGCCAATACGGTCTCGGTCGTCGGGGACTTCAACGACTGGGATACCAAGTCGCATCCCCTCAAGGTGCGCGACGATTGGTCGGGCATCTGGGAAGGTTTTATCCCGGGCATTAAAGAGGGCGAGATTTACAAATACCACGTCGAGTCGCGCTATAACGGATACAAGGTTAACAAATGCGACCCCTTCGCCTTCCACCATGAAACGCCGCCCAAGACCGGGTCAAAGGTCTGGACGCTCGATTACGAATGGAAAGACCGGGAGTGGATGGAGACCAGAAAAAAACACAACTCCCTCAATGCCCCAATATCCATCTACGAGGCGCACATAGGGTCGTGGCGCAGGGTCCCCGAAGACGGAAACCGGCCGCTCAACTATAGAGAAATGGCGCACTGGCTCGGCGATTACGTGAAGGACATGGGTTTTACGCACGTCGAGTTCCTCCCCCTCACCGAATATCCCTTTTACGGGTCATGGGGCTATCAGGTCACGGGGTATTTCGCGCCCACGAGCAGGTTCGGCGCACCTCAAGATTTTATGTATTTAGTGGACCACCTGCACCAAAACAACATAGGCGTCATACTCGATTGGGTGCCCTCTCACTTCCCCACGGACGAGCACGGACTCGGGTACTTCGACGGCACGCATCTATTCGAACACGCTGACACCCAAAAGGGCTTCCACCCGGACTGGGGCAGCTATATCTTCAACTACGGCAGAAACGAAGTGCGGTCATTTCTCATAAGCAGCGCGCTTTACTGGCTCGACAAATACCACATAGACGGCATCAGGGTGGACGCGGTCGCGTCCATGCTCTATCTCGATTACTCAAGGAAAGAAGGCGAATGGATACCGAATGAATTCGGCGGCAGGGAAAACATCGAGGCCATAAACTTCATCAAGAAGTTCAACGAGGCCGTCTACGCCGAGTTCCCGGACGCGCAGACGTTCGCCGAGGAATCCACGGCGTGGCCAATGGTCTCAAAGCCGACATACGTCGGAGGGCTTGGCTTCGGCATGAAGTGGAACATGGGCTGGATGCACGACACGCTTAAGTATTTTTCCAAAGACTCGCTCTACAGAAAATTTTGCCACAACCAATTGACGTTCAGCATCTGGTATGCGTTTTTCGAGAACTTCGTCCTGCCCCTGTCCCACGACGAGGTTACGCACGGCAAGGGGTCGCTGCTGGGCAAGATGCCCGGGGACGAGTGGCAAAGATTCGCCAACCTGCGCCTCCTCTATGGATACATGTTCGCACACCCCGGCAAAAAACTTCTTTTTATGGGGTGCGAATTCGGACAGGTCAGAGAGTGGGGGCACGAGGAGAGCCTCGAGTGGCACGTCCTCGATTTCAGTTTTCACAAGGGGGTGCAACTCTGGGTCAAGGACTTGAACCGTCTCTACAGAAATGAACCCGCGCTCTATGAGCTTGATTTTGAAAATGAAGGTTTCGAGTGGGTGGACTTTCACGATTGGGAACACTCGGTGGTGAGTTTCATCAGGAAAGGACGCGACACCAAAGACATAATCCTTGCGGTCTGCAACCTCACGCCCGTTTTGCGCGAGCGCTACCGCGTGGGAGTTCCGGCCGGCGGCTGGTGGCAAGAGGTTTTAAACAGCGACGGAGTAGAATACGGCGGCAGCGGCAAGGGTAATTCCGGCGGAGTGAACGCCCAAGACCTGCCATCCCACAAACGCCCTCATTCGCTCAACGTAACGCTCCCGCCGCTGGGGATCGTGGTGTTCAAGAGGAAGGGGTAGGGAATGTAGCAAGAAAAACCCTACTGAACTGTGTAGAATTGAAAAGCGCTGGTCATTCCGCCTATCTAGCGATTAGTAAAACTTCCTCCGTACGATTTGCACTCAGGACATATTTATAAGTTTTTCTATCGAATTCTTCAACCTTAGCTTTGTATTTTTTTAATAAGGTGATTAACTCTTCAATAGACGGGATCCCATCAGATCTGTAAGAAACCACTAAAACGCTATTCTTAAATTTCTCAAAAAGTCTATCAAAAGCGGCGTGGATGTTTTTCTTATCAGTCCAGACAGACCCCTCACCTTTTAATCGTCTATTTATCGTATCGTAATCAATCAATTCATTCCAACTCGAATAATTTACGATACCCTCTAAAAAGTGATAGAAACCAAAATAATCCACTCCCGCGCCTTTTTTAGAGATGTAAGGTGTATCAATATACACCAAGTCAAAGTTTCCTTTCACGTCAAAAATGTCAAGATTTAAAGCCATATTTTTTTGGCCATTAGAAAACACTGATCGGTTTGCTTCCATAACAAATTTTTTAAAATGAGCCTCAAAAGTCTTGTCCCATGTGGCCTTGTTCCCAAAATTTCTTTTTACATCAGCAAAACGTATATAAAGATTTTTTCTATGGAAGAGATTGAATGGTCTTTTAATTATGCAGGATTGAAAAAGTGCAAAGTAAGCGATTGCTTTTTTATACGGATCATCAATATGGCCAATATTTGTTACTACCGTGTCAATCCAATGGTTTTCCTCGTCCGTAAAATAAAAATTTTTAAAAGTGTCGTAAGCAAAGGTTGGATATTTTATTTTTTCATGTTTTTTTAGTATAAAAACAACATCTTTGTCGGTCAATTTTATACTATTATTTTCTATAAGAGCACATCCTACAAACCAATTAAATTTTAACGTATCGTTATAGGTGACCATCTTTCCTTTCTGCTTCAACATATAGCCAACGCTTCCGGTGCCCCCAAATGCGTCAAGCACGGTAGAGAACTGAAGGTGTTTTATCGCATCCCAAATCCAATCTACAATTTTCAACTTACTCCCCTGGAATCTCGTAGCAGGGAATACTGGAGCATCATCTATGAAGGTCAGTTGACGCTGAGTCTGTCTCATTTGTTCAGATTACCTAAGTTTTTTGTATTCTTCATATTCAGAAAGGTTCCTGTAGGGCGGTTTTCTTAAATCGACACTTTTCACGAGGGGCAGCCTCAGCAAAGAAGCAACATTCCGGCCCCATTCTCCGGGACGTTTAACGGGGTTGAATACGTCGTCGAGAGCCTTGACAGCGAGACCATGACCGTCTGGATAGGACTACCTAAACTCCTGCCCAAGCGTTTTGATTTTTTTACAAAAAAAATGCCGCAGTTTGGAAACATCGAGATAGAAACCGAGGTCAACGCCCTTGTAAGGCTCGGCGCCGTTTACGTTGACATCAGCGGAAACACCAACTGGGTTGCCGCGAATTTTCCGTTTGACGTGAAGATTGACAAGAGGGCGGCGGAAGACGTCGCGGCGCATCTCATAAAACTGCGCGACCTTTGCTCAAACTGGGTTGTCGGTTAATCAGCTTAATGGAATTATGCAGGATGGGTGAAGCCCATTCGCTAAGTTTATCCTGAAGAGTTGCGAACGGGATCAGGGTAAACTCCGCGCACCCATCAAAACATTATCGTTCCCACGCTCCGGCGTGGGAACGCAGTGTTGAGTCTGTTGCCCGCGTCGCCGCGAGGCGCGCGCTTGACCCAACCTACAGCCCTAAGCTACAAATATTTTTTGAACCACGCTGCGGCGAGTTTCGCGGTCTCTTCAAGCGCGCCGGGTTCCTCGAATAGGCGCGGCGGCGCCGGGGAGGGAATGGAGGGAGGGACATATTTTCTGATCCTCTGTCAAATGACCAGATAATCCTTCAAACTTATAATTCTTATTCCTCCATGCTTCCCCAATTTAGGCATCTCCTTATTGCCGGTAACTATGGCATCGGCTTTTCCGGCTGCAGGTTCAAAATCACCTGCTTTCAGCAAACAGCAGTTCAGGGTCTAAATCCGCTCCGTTATCCCATTCTATGGTATCGAAGCAGACATGGACTGTATTGAAAAGCCTCTCGTCCTTCAACTCCCTAAAAATGCCGTTCTCAAGATAAGGTTTTGCATCAAATAGTTTTTCTGTGCCGTCTTCAAAGGTAATGGCAAGCTTGAAATCCGATAAAGGGCGTACGTTTTTTACACCGATATACATACCAGCGCCTCCACGCTTAAAGGTTATCAGCACAATGCTTTAGTTGTCAAGAATTTCGATGCCCCCAAAATCCTAATGGATTAGAATGGCTCAGGAACGCTCTGCCCTAACCTTCCCACGGCCTGCCCTCGCGTTGCGGTGAGCCGGAGTCGCGATCGAAGCGCGCACGGGAAGCGCCTGCCTGCTGCAGACAGGCGGCAATCTCGTATTTAAGGGGGGGGCAACGTGGAAACGATAAAATCAAGTTTACAAAGGCGTCAAATATTTTTTGAACCACGCTGCGGCGAGTTTCGCGGCCTCTTCAAGCGCGCCGGGTTCTTCAAATAGGTGCGTGGCGCCGGGCACTATAACGAGTTCTTTTTCGGCGCGCAGGAGATTATAGGCGCGCCTGTTAAGCTCTATCACAACGTCGTCCCTTCCGCCCACGATGAGCAGCGTTGGAGCAGTTACCTTGGGCAGATACCGCTCGGCCAAGTCGGGTCTGCCTCCCCTTGAGACAATCGCGCCTATCGCGTCTCCCGCGGAGACCGACGCCTGCAGGGCGGCTGCCGCGCCGGTGGACGCGCCGAAATACCCAATCTTCAGCTTTTTAGTCCTGTCGTCTTCCATGAGAAAGTCCGTTGCGGTCTTGAGCCTTGCCGTAAGAAGATTTATGTCGAAGCGCGTCTCGTAGTCAATGTCTTCATCCCGTGTAAGTAGATCAATGAGGAGCGTGGCAAGTCCGGCTTTTTTCAAAACGTCCGCCACGTAGTTATTCCTCGGGCTGTGGCGCGAACTTCCGCTGCCGTGGGCAAATAACACAATGCCCTTTGCGCCGGCAGGGACGCATAGAGCCCCTTCAAGCCTGACCGTCGCGGAGGGGATGACCCTCCCTGCCCCTGCCATTATTGAAGCGGCCTCGATGAAGACAATATCTTCAGTTGCGCTTACGAGTCTCATAACCGTACCGTTTTCTTACAAGGCCGTAGGATGGGTGAAGCCCATTCGCAACGCTTCCACGTAAACTCCGCGCACCCATCAAAAATTGTTGGGTCCGCTGCGCTTGACCCAACCTACAACTTTTGTCAAACCCGCGTCATTTGCCCGCGAGTTTTTTGGCTATTGTCGCCACGTGTTTGCCTTGAAAACGCGCCATAGCCAATTCGTTTTCGCTCGGCATCCTGCTCCCGTCGCTGCCCGCTATGGTCGCTGCTCCGTACGGGCTTCCGCCCGATATCTCGCTCACCGTCATTTGACGGCCCTCGGAATACGGCAGCCCGACTATGACCATCCCATGATGCAGGAGCGTAGTATGGAAACTCAGGATGGTGGATTCCTGACCTCCGTGCTGGGTCGCGCTGGAGGCAAATACGCTTCCAGCCTTTCCAATGAGGCCGCCCTTTTGCCAAAGCCCTCCGGTAGAGTCAAGGAACGTCCTCATCTGGGCGCACATGTTGCCGAAGCGGGTCGGGGCGCCGAATATCACTGCATCGGCCTCCGCGAGGTTGTCAACCGTTGCAATCGGTATATGAGAGAACTTCTTTTTCGCCTCGGCTGCGCCCATCTTGGCGATTACATCCGGGGCAAGGGTCTCGGGGACTTGATACAATGCAACGTCCGCGCCCTTTACTTCTTTTGCGCCCTCGGCCACTGCCTCGGCCATCTTGTAGATATGCCCGTACATGCTGTAGAAGATTACGTTGAGCTTCATCAGAGCCTCCTTCATTGTTTGATGTAATCTGTCAACAATTTAACTCAACCAATTAAATTCATAGCTTATTTAGGCCGTTCATTGCGGCCTCTTTATATGCGTCAGATAGGGTCGGATAGTTGAATACCACGTCCTTGAAGTAATCAACGCTCCCGCCGAAATTCAGCACCGCGTGCCCTATGTGGATAAGTTCCGAGGCCTTCTCTCCGATGATGTGAACGCCCAAAAGTTTGCGACTCTCCCTGTGGAATAGGAGCTTAATCATGCCGTGGGTGTCTCCGATTATCTGCCCCCTTGCGACCTCTTTGAAAAACGCGCAGCCCACCTCGTAAGGGATGCCCTGGGCGGTCAGCCCCTCCTCGTTCTCGCCCACCATAGAAATCTCAGGGATGGTATAGATGGCGTAAGGCATGGCCCCCAAGGGCACGTCGCAGGTTATGCCGCTCACTAAAAAGGCGTGGCACACAGCGCGCCTGCCCTGCTCCATCGAGGTGCTTGCTAAGGACGGAAACCCGATGCAGTCCCCGATTGCGTAGACCTGCGGGGCTTGAGTCTGAAAATTCTCGTTTACCAAGATGTGCCCCCTATCGTCCGTCTTTACGCCTATTGCGCTAAGATTCAGTCCGCCGGTGTTGCCCACCCTTCCCATCGTATAGAGAAGTTTTTCCGAGGTGATGACCTTGCCGCTTTTCAGTTTAGTCACAACGTCGGGGGCGACATCCTCCTTGCCCTCGGCCTCTACCCTTATGCTCACGACTTCCTCATCGAGGCGCAGCGTAATTCCCGATTGGCGCATCCAGTAGACAAGGCTTGAGACAATCTCTTCGTCTGCAAATGTCAAAAGCCTTTTTTTCTTCTCAACGAGGGTTATCTTTATTCCGAGCGCGGCGAATACGCAGGCATACTCGCATCCGATGACCCCGCCGCCGATGATAGTCAGCGACAGGGGAAGATTTTCGATGCCGAGTATGGAATCGCTGTCATAGATATGATCTTTGTCGAAAGGCACGTCCGCCGGACGCGCGGGCATCGAGCCTGTGGCGATGATGATGACTGATGCGCTTAACTTCTCGATTTTTCCGCCCCCGTCAGTTACGGCGAGCCTGCCCTGCCCGGTAAAAGCGGCGTCCCCGTAAATTATCTCTACGTTGTTGCGCGAGAACTGCTCGATTATGACCCCCATCTGCTTGCGGATGACCTCGGTCTTGCGGTACATAAGTTCCGATAGGGTCAGCTCCCTGCCGGGCGCGAACTGATACCCGAACACCGCCCTCTGTTTAAAACCGGATAAAAAAACGGCCGTCTCGCGCAGGGTCTTACTTGGGAGCGTTCCAGTGTGAAGCCCGGCCCCCCCAAGGAACGGATTTTTTTCTATGACCGCGACGCTTTTGCCGAGTTTCGAGGCTTGGATCGCGGCCTTCTGCCCACCGGGGCCCGTTCCGATTACAAGGACATCAAATTTTCTCATAGAGTTTTTTCGTGTTGCATACGAATGGGGATGACCCTCCGTTATATCTCGATTATAACCCCTGCCCTGCGGTTTGCAAGCCCAGCACCACTTTCCTGCGCCACCTTTATTGTCCTGCACGCCCTCAACACGCCGGCAAGCTACCCCCTCTTTTTTTCGAGGATGGGGTAAACAGCGTTGGTAATGCAGGAATTTATCCTCTTGAGATTCGTCAAAACGTTGCGGTCAATAAAAAACCGCGCAACTTCCCGCCGCCGACCTTTTGCAGACCATCACCCGCAGGCCTCATCCAATAGAGAATGAGCATAACCGCCTCAAAAAGCGTTAGCATTATTACAGTATGTGTCATCGTTTTGACGTAGCATTGAAACTTACATTTGACAGCATTTTCAAAATACGCAACGGGATCTCACTACATTCTAAGTATACACCACACAAGGGTTTTTTGCTCTTGTCTTAAAATATCAACGTTTAGCTTGCATTTTCCACGTCAAAAAGTATAATAAGACCAATTTATTGATAAAGGGGGATCTATTTAATGACTACAATTGCGGCCGTTGTAGGCCGGGAGATATTGGATTCAAGGGGTAATCCGACCGTCGAGGTCGAGGTAACGCTTGAGGGCGGTTTTAAGGGTCGCGCTGCCGTGCCTTCGGGCGCCTCTACCGGCAAGTTCGAGGCCGTTGAACTGCGCGACAACGACAAAAAAAGGTATCTCGGCAAGGGGGTTTTAAAGGCCGTAAAAATAGTTAATGAAAAGATAGCGCCGGAACTCATAGGGTTTGACGCCATTGACCAGAAGCTCATTGACAGGACATTGATTGCCCTTGACGGCACGAACAATAAAAGCAAACTCGGGGCAAACGCCATTTTGGGCGCGTCGTTGGCCGTCGCAAAGGCCTCCGCCTCCGCCTCCATGCTTCCCTTATACAGATACATAGGCGGGGCAAACGCTTGTGTCATGCCCGTGCCCATGATGAACATAATCAACGGCGGGGCGCACGCGAATAACGGCCTCGATTTTCAAGAATTCATGGTCGTGCCCGCCGGTCTAACGTCTTTCAAAGAGGCGCTGCGCGCGGGCGTAGAGGTCTTCCATAACCTAAAGAGTATACTCAAAAAAAAAGGTCTTTCAACCGCCGTAGGCGACGAGGGCGGTTTTGCGCCGGTCTTAAAAAACGGCAACGCGGCCATTGAACTTATCCTTCAGGCTATCGAGGCCGCCGGATACATGCCCGGAAAGGATGTTTTTTTGGCCATTGACTGCGCCGCGAGCGAGTTTTACAAAGACGGAGATTATATGTTCGAGGGCGCGGAGGTCTCCTCCGATGAAATAGAGGAATATCTTTTGGCGCTCGTCAAAAAATACCCGATAATTTCCGTTGAAGACGGCCTGTCCGAGGACGACTGGCGGGGCTGGTCCATGCTCACAAAGGCCCTCGGAGGCATGACCCAGCTTGTGGGCGACGATATCTTCGTCACCAACGCCGCAAGGTTAAGGCGCGGGATTGACGAGGGCACAGCCAACTCCATACTCGTAAAGGTCAACCAGATAGGCACCCTTACCGAGACCCTTGAAACGATAGAGATGGCCAAAGGCGCGGGTTATACGGCCGTCATTTCCCACAGGAGCGGCGAGACCGAAGACACCACCATCGCGGACATAAGCGTCGCAGTCAACGCCGGACAAATCAAGACAGGCTCAGCGTCACGCACCGACCGCGTGGCCAAATATAACCAGCTTTTGCGGATAGAAGAAGAACTCGGAGGGTCTGCGGTGTACCCCGGGGTCAAAGCCTTCAAGTCCAAGACCTCTTTCAAAATCGGAAGGAGGTAAAAAAATATATTTTGTCGCATCGGGTATGTTTGAAAAAATATCAATAAGGTTTTCAAAACTCAACGGGGGGCATCTGCTTTGGATTGCAGTTCTCTTTTCCGAGGCGTTGACCTTCGTGATTGTCTCCTCGATGAGCCTTTTCTACAACGAAAGGATTACGCGCGAATTCGTCATAACGGGCGCAATAACGGCCTTTATCGTCTCTCTTATCATCACTGCGGTGCTTGTCGCCCTCATAAAGGAATTGAGGGTCAACGAAAAAACTTTAAGCGAACTGACAAGCCGACTGCACGCCCTCTCGATCAAAGACGAGCTTACGGGGCTTTACAACTTTAGATATTTCAACGAGCGCATTGACGAGGAGATTGATCGTGCCGTGCGCCACAGGCACGCCGTGTCGCTCATAATGGGAGACATTGACCACTTCAAAAACTATAACGACACGCACGGACACCCCGCGGGCGATTACGTCTTGAAACGCGCGGCAACGTGTTTCACCAACTCTCTGCGCACGCACGACGTAATCGCAAGGTACGGCGGGGAGGAATTCGCCATAATACTCCCTGAGACGGGCAAACCCGCGGCGCACGAGCTGGCCGAGAGGCTCCGTTACATGTTCGAAATCGAAAAATTCCCCGACGAAGAGACTCAGCCGGGGGGGATGATAACCATCAGTCTCGGGGTGGCGGAATTCCCATCGGACGCGGTGGACAAGACAAGCCTCATAAAGATGGCCGACGACAACCTCTACATCGCCAAAAAGACCGGCAAAAACAAGGTAATCATCACATGAGGGGTAATCCCCGACGGGGCATATAACCCCCCTCCTCTATAACTATGCCATCTGACGCCCTCATATTGGAAGCGATTATAATCTTCATCCTCATCCTCGTTAACGGTTTTTTTTCAAGCGCCGAGATAGCCATCATCACGGCGCGGCGGAGCACCCTTGAAAAACTCTCCAAAGACGGCAACGCCGGCGCAAGTTTGGCCACGAAACTCAAGGACGACCCCGAACGGCTCTTGGCGACCGTGCAGGTAGGGGTAACGATAGTAGGCACCCTCGCCTCGGTCATAGGGGGCGTCACTGCGATTGAATACCTGAAACCAGTCTTCAAGTCCGTGCCATTTGCGCCGGTTCAGAACGCGGCCGAGGTCTTATCCGTGGCCGTGGTAGTCGCCGCTATTTCTTACGTTACGCTCATTATAGGGGAACTCGCGCCCAAATCCATAGCGCTGCGTAACGCGGAAAAAATCGCCTGCCTTTCGGCCAAACCCATTGATTTTATCTCACGGTTTTCGCGCTTCGTCGTGAAGGCATTGACCCTTTCCAACAGCGCCGTCCTCAAGGTCTTGGGGGTCGAGGGTGAAGAAAAAAGACTCTTCGTTTCTGAAGAGGAGATTAAATACTTCATAAAAGAAGGCAGGGCAACCGGCGTATTCGAAGAAACCGAGGCCGCGCTCCTGCACGGGGTCTTCGAGTTCGCCGACACTTCCGTAAAGGAAGTGATGGTCCCCAAGCATAAATTCAGCGCCATAGAGATTGAAACGCCGCATAACGAACTCTTAAAATTCATCACGGAAACCGGTTTTTCGAGATACCCGGTCTACAAAGAAACGCTTGATAAGGTCGTTGGCGTGCTCTTCAACAAGGACATATTCCGCGCCATCGAGCAGGGTAAACCCATCGTGGCGAGCGAGATCCTGCGCCCGCCGTACTTCGTCCCATCCTCCGTGATGATAAGCAGGCTCCTGCGCGAGATGCAGAGGAGAAAGGTCCATATCGCCATAGTCGTTGACGAGCACGGAGACGTTGACGGACTCGTTACCATCGAGGACATCCTCGAGGAGATAGTCGGCGAGATTGAAGACGAGTACGACACAGGCAAAGGCGGGGTAGTCGAGAAACTCAAGGACGGCACGATGGTGATAGACGCCTCGGCGTCTTTGCGCGATATCGAGGACGCTGGCGTGGTCATAGACGAGGACGGCGAGGAGTTTCACACGTTGGCCGGTTTCATGCTCTCGAAACTCCAACGGATACCGAGGGGCGGGGAATTCGTGGTCTACAAGAACATGCGGTTTACGATAGTTGACGTGGAACTAAACAGGATTGTAAAGGTGAAGGTGGAGCCGCTTGCAAAGGAGAAACAGACGGCAGGCGGGTAGATTTTTGTCGTCATTGCGAGCGCGGCGAAGCAATGTCGGCGCTTATATATACTAAATCGCATAAGGAGAACTATTATGAAAAGGGCCTTGTTGCTCTTGGCGTTTTGCGGCGCGTTTATCCCGGCCGTGTCTTTTGCCGGGGAAGGGACTCAGACGAAACTCGAATCATCCCTTGAAAGAAAAGACGTCGTCATAACCACGGAGTGGAAAGACCTCGGGGACGTCTGCGCGGAGCCGGGCGGCGACTGCATAAGATTCACGGCCGCAACCGTCAGCTTGGAAGACGGAAAAAAGACAAAGGGTCTAAGGATCGAACTTACGACCGGAGGCGAGCGCCCCAAATCAGCCGCCGCCCTCATTGACGGCGACGAGCTTGAAAGACTCTCCGTTGCAATAACGGACATGCTAAATATCGCCGAGACGTGGAAAGACACAAACAAAGAATACTCGGAGGTGTTTTTCGCGGCCAAGGGTTTCTTCGAGATAGGGTTTTACCAGAAGGGGTTAGAGAGAAAGGCCTTTGCCGCGGCGGCGTCCGACCGCCTGGCAAAACTGCAAATCCTCCTCAAAAACCTCGACAAACTGAAAGACGTGAAGAAGAAGATTGACGACGGGATAAGGACGCTGAAGGAGAAGTGAGGGGGGTTATCGTTCACATGAGTGGAGCGTGGGAAGGAGGGGGCGCTTATCAAAAATCACTTAT
>JACRCC010000100.1 GCA_016234405.1 Deltaproteobacteria bacterium
CGGCGAACCTCTTTATATCGCCGCCGAGTTTATCAATCCCCTTTTTAGAAAAACCGATGACGCTCGTGCGTTTTATAAAATCCTCTACGCCAAGCGGCGAAGAAAAACGCGCCGTGCCGCCCGTGGGAAGCGTGTGGTTCGAGCCTGCAAGGTAATCCCCTGCGGCCTCCGGGGTGTTTGCGCCTAAGAATATCGCACCGGCGTTTTTAATTTTCTTTAAGAGAGCCTCCGGCTTTTTGACGAAGAGTTCAAGATGCTCCGGGGCGGCTTCATTTGAAATATCAACCGCTTCTTTGAGATTTTTGACTACACATATCTGTCCACAATTATGAAGCGATAATTTTGCTATCTTCGCTCTTTGTTTCGAGAGTGTAGATAACATCTTGTCTAATTCAATATTTACGGCTTTTGCCGTCTTATCTGACGTGGTTATGAGCATACTCGATGCAAACTCGTCATGTTCTGCCTGTGATAACAAATCAGCCGCAATCCAAGAGGGGCAGCCGGAGCCGTCGTTTATAATTAAGATCTCGCTCGGCCCGGCTATCATGTCAATGTCAACGACGCCGTAGACGAGCCTCTTGGCCGTTGCAACGTAGATATTGCCAGGCCCAGTTATCTTATCTACCTTAGGGATGGTCTTAGTGCCAAAGGCTAATGCCGCTATAGCCTGCGCCCCGCCAATCTGGAAGACCCTGTCAACGCCTACAATTTTAGCCGCCGCAAGGACATATTTACTTATCCCTTTGCCACCCATATTCGGCGTTACCATTATGACTTCTTTAACCCCTGCGGCCTTGGCCGGGATGGCGTTCATCAAAACCGTCGAGGGATAGGTTGCCTTGCCGCCAGGAACGTATATGCCTACGCGCTCAAGAGGCGTAACCTTCTGGCCTAAGACAGAACCGTATTTATCCTTGAACTGCCATGATTTTTGAATTTGCCTCTTATGAAAATCCCTTATGCGCGAGGCCGCGAGTTTTAAAATTTTGAGGTCGTTTTTTGATACCTTCTTATATGCTGCGTCTATCTCGGTCTTAGAGACCCTTAACTGACCTGTCGCGTTCCAGCCATCAAACTGTTTAGTATATCGAATTATAAGATCGTCACGATCGGAAAGAGATTTAGTAACACTTAAAAACTGATTAATAATTTCAGAAACGATATTGCTACCCGTGTAAGCGGTAACAAGTTGATCGTTACGCCTTTTGTTAAGAATTCTGCGAAAATGATCAATCTCTTCTCTTGTCTTTGCAATACGCGCTATCGCCATTGTCTCCTCGCCGCCACTGCGCCGCTTAATCTCTCCACCAAATCTTTGACCCTCTTGGGCTTTGTCTTGAGGCTCGCCCTGTTGCAGACGAGCTTGGACGTTACCTGCATGATGGTCTCCACCTCGACCAGCCCGTTCTTGCGCAGCGTCTCCCCGGTTTGCACGAGGTCAACTATGCGCTCGGAGAGTCCGAGGAGCGGGGCAAGCTCTATTGAGCCGTAGAGTTTTATTATCTCGACCTGTATGCCCTTTGCGAGAAAGTGGCGCAGGGTTATGTTCGGGTATTTGGTTGCGACCCTTACGTGCGTCCAGTGGCGGGGGTTGTCGGACGCGCGAAGCTCCTTTGGCTCGGCAACGACCATCCTGCACGCCCCGATAGAGAGGTCAAGCGGCTCGTAGAGGTCCTTGGCCTGCTCTATGAGCGTGTCCCTGCCCGCGATGCCGATGTCCGCCGCGCCGTGCTCCACGTAAGTCGGGATGTCCTGATTCCGTAAAATCATGAACCTGAAGCCCTCGGCCACGTCCTCGAATATCAGGCGGCGGTCGTCCTTGAGGATGTTGCTGAAGTCGAACCCGGCGTCCTTGAAGAGGATGGAAGTCTCTTTGAGAATTCTCCCCTTTGGAAGCGCAATGGTGAGCATTTCTTCCGGCGGACGTTTTTTTATTTTTGTCTTTTTTGTCATGTCTTTTATGCCTTGACCCTTTGTATCTCCGCGCCGAGGGCCTTGAGTTTATCCTCTATCTTCTGATACCCCCTGTCAAGGTGATATATCCGCGAGACCTCGGTTACGCCTTGGGCCACGAGTCCCGCGAGTATCAAAGAAGCGCTCGCGCGCAGATCCGTTGCCATGAGCGGCGCACCGCTTAAACCCCGCACCCCGCGCACCACCGCGCTCCTGCCGTCAATGGTTATGTCAGCGCCCATGCGTTTCAATTCCCCGACGTGCATGAATCTGTTTTCAAAGACCGTCTCGGTTATGACGGAAAGCCCGTTGCCTACGGCCATCATCGCCATAATCTGCGCCTGCATGTCCGTGGGGAAACCCGGATACGGCAGCGTTTTTACGTCAACGCTCCTTATGGGATAATCCCCGGTGACCCTTACGCCGTCTTCTTCCTCCGCGACCTCGGTGCCCGCCTCCCTGAGTTTGACGGTCAGGGCTTCAAGGCTGCGAAAAGGACAATCTTTTATGAGGACGTTGCCCTTTGTCATCGCGGCAGCCGCCATGAACGTGCCGGCCTCTATCCTGTCGGGTATCACGCGCACGAAGGCGGGTTTTAATTCCGCTTCTGAGACGCCCTCTATGGTTATCGTGTCGGTCCCCGCGCCGGTTATCCGCGCCCCCATCTTGTTTAAGGTCTCGGCAAGGCAGACGACCTCCGGTTCGAGCGCGGCGTTTTCAAGGGTCGTCACCCCGTCGGCGCAGACGGCCGCGAGCATGAGGTTTTCGGTGCCCGTAACCGTATTTGTGTCGAAGTAAATCTTTGCGCCCTTGAGTTTTTTTGCCTCCACCGTAACGTAACCGTGCTCTATCGTAACCGAGGCCCCCATCTTTTTTAATCCCATGAGGTGGAGGTTTATGGGGCGCGCGCCTATGGCGCAGCCGCCGGGCAGCGACACCCGCGCCTTCTTGAACCGCGCAACAAGCGGCCCCAATACGAGGACGGATGCGCGCATGGTCTTTACGAGTTCATACGGCGCTGCCGCGTCTTTTACCTCTGACGCGCGTATCTTTAAAATCCCCGCGGGGATATCCGCTTCTATCTCGCATCCGAGATGCCTAAGGAGTATCTTGAAGGTGTCAATGTCCTTTAACTGCGGGACGTTGGTTATCGTCATCCACCCGTCAACGAGCAAAGACGCGGCCATGAGCGGCAGGACGGCGTTTTTCGCGCCGCTCACCTGCACCTCCCCCACGAGCCTCCTGCCGCCTTCGATGAGTATCTTGTCCATTATGAATGAAACAGCCCTTGCCGCGTTCAGACCGCGGCTGGGAAATCGGTTCTTTTAAGCGCCTCGGTCTGGTAAAAGGCGATTATGTTGTCGGTCAACTCCGTTATATCCCCGTCGAGTATTTCAGTAAGGCGGTGGAGCGTGATGCCGACCCTGTGGTCAGTGATGCGGTTCTGGGGGAAATTATAGGTGCGAATCTTTTCGCTCCTGTCGCCTGTGCCGACCTGAGTCTTCCGGTCGAGGGCGATTTTTTTTTGCTGCTCTTGAACCTTGGCGTCGAGGATGCGCGCCATGAGCACCTTTAGAGCCTTTGCCCGGTTCTTGTGCTGGCTTTTGTCCTCTTGGCACGCGACGACTATGCCAGTGGGTATGTGCGTCATCCTGACGGCGGTCTCGACCTTGTTGACGTTTTGTCCCCCGTGGCCTCCGGAGCGGTAGGTGTCAACGCGGATGTCCTCCATCCTCACGTCCACCTCGACCTCTTCGGCCTCAGGCATCACGGCCACGGTAACGGTCGAGGTGTGGCGTCTTCCGGCGGCCTCGGTTTCCGGGACGCGCTGCACCCTATGAACGCCGCTTTCGTATTTGAGGCGCGAATACGCCCCCTTGCCTTCGATGGCCGCGATGATTTCCTTTAAACCGTTCTGCCGCGACGGGCTCGAGTTCATGACCTCGACCTTCCCGCGGTTAAGTTCCGCGTAGCGCGAGTACATGCGGAATAGCTCCGCTGCGAAGAGCGCGGATTCGTCCCCGCCCGCGCCCGCGCGGATCTCCAATATCACGCCCTTTTCGTCGTTAGGGTCTTTCGGGAGGAGCAGCGCCTTGAGCCGCGCGGTAAGGTCTTCGATATTTTTCTGAAGGAGAGGAATTTCTTCCTTGGCAAGCGAGCGCATGTCTTCGTCTTTGCCTTCGAGTATGAGTTTATTGTCTTCGAGTTCCTTATCGGCCTTTTTCAATTCCGCGTAGAGCGCGACCGTCGGCTCGAAGGAC
>JACRCC010000103.1 GCA_016234405.1 Deltaproteobacteria bacterium
AAAAGACGAAATCGTCGGCATAGAGATTCTCGATGCGAGCAAAAGATTCCCAATCCGAAATCTCTACAAACTGGAAGTGGCCGCATAAGGTCATCCGACCCCGGCGCCACAACCCATGACCACCTACACCCTCTACCACCTCTTCATACCCGCCGCGTATCTCATCGGCTCCATACCCTTCGGGATAATCGTCGCTCGCGCCTTCGGCAAGGTTGACCCACGGGGCGCGGGCAGCAAAAACATCGGCGCGACCAACGTGGGGCGCACGGCTGGCCGCGCCGCAGGGATACTGACGCTTATCCTCGACGCCGGCAAGGGCGTTGCCCCGATGCTCGCGTTGAGCCTCCTATTCCCCGAGCCGCGCCTCATGACGTTCACGGGCTTGGCCGCGATAACCGGTCATCTCTTCCCCGTATTTCTCGGCTTCAAGGGCGGCAAAGGCGTGGCCACGGCCTGCGGGGTCATGTTCATCGTATCCCCGATAGCGACGGCTCTCGGCCTCGCGGTCTTCATAGTCATCGTGTTTGCAAAAAGATACGTCTCGCTCGGCTCCATAATAGCATCCGCATCCTTGCCCGTATTTTTATCAGTGCTTCCCGGGGCGCGGGTCTACGTGCCAATGGGCGTCGCCGTGAGCATACTCATAATCGTCAAACACAGGGAGAACATAAAAAGACTTGCCGCGGGCACGGAGAATAAAATCGGCAAAAAGGGATAGGCTGCAAGGCGCGAGTCACGGCGCGAGGTCAACGGTTACGTCCTCTTTGGATGCGATGAAATCCCTTATCGCTTGACGGTCAGTCGCCGGGAGCATTACGAACATCAGCCCATACCCGTAGAAGATGCTCTTTTTTTTGGATTCTTCCGGCGTCCATCTCACGGCGCCCTTCGCGTGAATGATATCGGTGGACCCGGGCAGGGAAAATTTCAGGTTTAATATCGCGCCCACGGGTATCTCGACGTCCGAGTGAAAAAAGAACCCTCCCTCGCTCAGGTTGACCACCATGCCCGTATTGGTGATATCCCCTACCGAGAAGTCAACGGGCATGAAGAGGTTCATGCGTTTTCTCTTGACGCCGGCCTTGGCCTTGCTGACGAAGAGAAGCACGTTTACCCTTGTTACAATCTCTTCGGGAGAGATGCTCTTGGACATGAAGCCCTTTGCCCCAAGCTCACGGAGATCCCTTATGGTGCCTGCGGACTCGTATACGCCCGTCACCACAAGCACCGGAAACTTGTCCTCCAACCCGTTCTCTTTGATCCACCTGAGGGCGCCGAAGCCGTCCACGTGCGGCATCTGCAGGTCGAGTATCAGAAGGTCTATCTCGTCGGGGTCGGCCTTTATCTCCTCGATGGCCTCACGGCCGTCCTTCACGAGCCTCACCTTGTGCCCGGCCTCGATGAGCACGTCGGAGAGTTTTATCCTGAAAAACAGGCTGTCGTCGGCGACGAGTATATTCCTCGCGTCTTTCGTTATCATGATGCGCCTTCTCCCTTCTTCTATGATGTATTAAACGGATGCCGCCCGCCAACAAATACACTAAAATATTTTGCGTCTTATGTCAATAGCCGCGGCCCCGCGCATCATGCGGCGGCAACGCCTCCGGCCTCTACCCTGTTTCTCCCCGATTGCTTGGCGCGGTAGAGGGCCGAGTCGGCCTCTTTTATCAATTCAACGCCCTCTTCCACACCTTCATGATACGCGGCTACCCCGATGCTCACGGTTATGCCGATGTCTTTTTCCGTCCTTTCACGGAGCCTCTCGGACATCTTGATTGCCCCGGCAAGGGAGGTTCCGGGCATGAGCATCAAAAACTCCTCGCCGCCGTATCTCACGACCGTATCCGCGCCCCTCTTCAAGGCCATGAGAAGCCGCGCAAAACCCTCGAGAAGCTTGTCCCCTGCCGCGTGCCCATACGTGTCGTTATATTTCTTGAAATAATCAATATCCGCCATGAGGACTGAAAAAGAGGTCTTAAACTTCTTGGCCGCCGTCAGATTTCTTGCCATCTCCGCGTCCATGAGCCTCCTGTTGGCAAGACCCGTGAGCGGGTCTTTCAGGGATTCCTCTTTTGTCTTTTTATATAGCCTTGCGTTGTGTATTGCGCCTCCGAGTTGGCCGGCAAGAGACGTCAGAAGGTCTTTTGTCCTGCCGCTTATCTCCGTATTGACAGGGAGAAAGAGATACATGACCCCAAGCACAACGCCTTCGTGCTTCAAGGGCAGTATCAGATGTCCGTGCGGCGACATGCCCTCGTGCCGGATGGTGTGCCTCGCGTCTTTGTCGGAATTCGCGGACCATACCGCCTCTCCGGAGCGCGCCGCCAAACCGCACAGACACTGGCCGACTCTAACGTCGCCGTGCATCTTCAAAAAACCCTCGTTGTGGCCGAGGTGCGCGGCAAGGACGAGCCTGTCTCCCTCGATGATGAATATGCCGCCCCTTTTTTCCGTATCGAGCGTGTCGAGCTTGGTAATCACCCTTAGCGCGTGGGTGAGGAGGTCTTCGAGTTCAAGCGGGTGCGACAGAGACGACGACACGGCAAAAAGCGCACAGAGTTCGGTGTTGACCTTGGCCAATTCCTCGCTGCGGCGCATAATCGAGTCTTCGGCCTTTTTCCTCAAAGTTATGTCGCGTATGATGGCCGTAAAAGCCCAGCCGGTATCACCCTTGTCCGCAAATAGGCTCAGCTCGACCGGAAAAACGCCGCCGTCTTTCCTGAGCGCGTCAACCTCCACTGTCTTTCCTATGAGGACGGGCTTTTCAGTATTCAAAAAACGCGCAAACCCGGCCTTGTGTTTGTCGCGCATCTCCGCCGGGATGATCGTGAAAATCGGTTTACCCAACATCTCATGCTCGGCATATCCGAAAAGCGACTCTGCTGCGGCGTTCCACAAGATGACTTCTCCGCTTCCGGCGACGGAGACAATCGCGTCAATGGACGCCCCAAGGAGCCTTTTGTAGAGTCCGTTATTTTCGGTCTTAGGTTCGTTATCTACAGACATAGCGCCGTCCCCTTTTTGAGATTTTTGGTTTATACTCCACAAAGTATAGACCGGTTTTTGGGATTGTAAACCGAGGGGCGCTGACGCCCGAACAAAACTAGGTCAAGGCGGTTTACGGGTTGATTTTATACGCCTTTTGTGGAAAAATACACTTATGGACAAGTTAGGCGGAATAATCCAAGTAGATGAGATAAAAAAAAGGCTCTCCCCCTTATTCGGAGACAAGGGGCTTAAACTCGTCATGGTCTTCGGCTCCGTTGCAGCCGGAAAGACGCGCGGTCGAAGCGACATTGACATTGCGTTCCTCTACGAAGACCCAGTGGACATCCTTGATCTTACGAACAGGGTCATAAGACTCCTCCGAACCGACGACATAGACATTGTTGACCTCGGCCGGGCGTCGCCTCTTTTAAGGTTCTCAGCCGCAAAAAACTGTAAAGTTATTTATGAAAACCCCCCCGGCGTTTTCAGCGAATTTTATTCTCTTGCCTTCAGAAGATACGTTGACACGAAAAAACTGCGCGACGCGGGGCGCGACGCGATAAAAGACTTTCTCCGCTCAAGGGGGCTTGAATGAGTCCGGTCGAGGTTGGGGTCATAAGAAAAAAAGCTCGGCGTAATAATCGAATGCCTAAAGGCGCTGTCCCCGCTAAGGAAAATGCCCGGGGATGAATACCTCGCGGACGTTTATAAGAGAAAGGCCGCCGAAAGGCTCATGCAGGAGATGATCGAAGCGGCCATAGACATAAACACGCGCGTCATAACGCAAACCGGCAACGCCCCTCCAGACGATTATCACGAAAGTTTTATAAGGCTCGGCGAACTTGGGGTAATCTCAAAAAGGCTCGCTCTTAAACTCGCCCCGTCGGCGGGTCTGCGAAACAGGCTTGTCCACGAATACGACGCCATCGAAGACTCTATCGTCCTCAAGGCAATCGGGACCGCGGAAGACCTCTACCCGGAATACATTAAGGAGATTGAGGGGTATATTTCGGGAAAAAGCTGAAACGCACCGCCGGACGATGCCCGGCGTGAACGCCGGTTCAGGGCAATATTGCTGAAATAATTTAGCATGGTGTCCCCAAAATTTAATCGCATTGCCCTTACGTGAAAGGTTTGACTTTAAATGAGCAGATTAAAGACCATATTGATAGTGGACTTTGACACAAGGTGGGAGATAAACCTTGAGCAGCTGCTCAACAGGCTCGGCTATAACGCCTTTACAGTGACAAGCGGGGTCGAGGGCCTCGATGAGATATTGCGTGTGTTTAAACCGGAAATGATACTGCTTGACCTGCGTCTTCCCATCTTGAACGGAGTTGCGTGCATCGAGAAGATACGGAGGGAAAAGGCCTTTGACAGGATAAGCGTCGTGTTGGTCTCGGACGCGGGAGACAAGGACGTCCTTTCGAATGCGCTCGAAAGGGGCGCTCAGGCATATCTCTTTAAGCCGTTGAACCCGACCGAACTCTACAAGACGATTCACAGGCTGATAGAGCCTCACGCAAGGCAGTTTTTGAGGCTTAGGACGGTGCTGAAGGTCGTGATGACCTTCGGGCTTATGACGCGCCAGTTGTACACCTCGACGATTTCCGAGCAGGGGATGTTCTTGCGGACTCGAAACCCCTTGCCGGTGGGTTCGAACATAAAGTTATGGTTCGAATTCCCTCTCACAAACGGCATCGAGGTAAACGCCGAGGTCATGCACGAGATAAAGGCCGATCGCGATGCGTATACCGCCTCCGGCATGGGTGTTTATTTCACGAAGATATCGCACGCCGACAGGCAGGAGATTAGAAAGTTCGTCGAATCCGAACTCGTCTACGAGATGACCGGCATATTTTCCGGCGACGAATGAATAAAGGCTTTTTGGCAGACATGAATGTCCGCAGCTACAAAGGGGCAAACCTTAGCCGCAGCCGTAGGTTGGGTCAAGCGCGCGCCTCGCGGCGACGCGGGCAGCAGACCCAACACTGCGTTCCCACGCCGGAGCGTGGGAACGATAATGATTTGATGGGTGCGCGGAGTTTACCCTGAGCACATTCGCAACGCTTCAGTGTAAACTCATCGAATGGGCTTCACCCATCCTACAATGCTGGCGCTTAATCACGAACTGCCGTTGAAGATACGGCCGCTGGAATAAAAGGGCGGCGACGAGGCGGTAAGGGCGTGCGTAAAACTGGCCGTCCGGAAGTATGCGGCGGCGTGAAGGACGGGGAGAACACTATCGCATTTTATTGATTGCGATAGGATTAGCCGCGCCCAACCCGCCTGCGGGGCTAAAACAATCAAGTATGGTGTCGCCGTAATTCTCCCATAATTCTCCCAAATAAAAAAAGCGCCGAAATAGAAGATATGAAAATAAGGCTATCAACATTATGGATAGTTGTAATGTTTAATATGGTTTTTGCGGATATTCTTACATTTATAACACCTGGCGTCTTAAAGGAAATGATGACAGGATACGCAGGCGAGATTCAAATCACTAAAGGAATTTTATTGGTATTTGCAGTATTGTTGGAGATTCCGATTGCCATGATTTTTCTGTCCCGGGTATTGAAGTATAGGGCAAACCGTTGGGCAAACATCATCGCGGGCGTAATAACTATTGCGTTTATTATAGGTGGTGGGTCAACAACTCCTCATTATATATTCTTAGCAGCCATAGAAGTTGTGTGTATATCACTAATTGTTTGGCGCGCATGGAAGTGGAAAAACCCTGAAGACAATCTTAATTCTTAAGAAGAATCCCGTGGACACCGCACTCATTCACCGTAAATTTTATCTCTCACTCCCTCCCCAACTCCGCGCTTCCGCCGTGCTCTAAAATCAGCAGGCGCGGGTTTGACGCGCCGGAGTGAATTTCTCTCAACCTTTTTATGGGCAGCGTAAGCGGCTCGTCCGTCAGGTCGAAAGTCCCCCAGTGTATGGGTATCAACGTCCGCGCCCTCAAATCCTTTGCAGCCAAGACAGCCTCCTCCGGGTTTATGTGCATGAGGCTCATAAACCATCTCGGCTCGTAAGACCCGACGGGCAGGAAGGCCGCGTCAATGGGGCCGAACTTTTCACCGAATTCTTTAAACCCCCTGAAATAACCCGTGTCCCCGGCCCAAAAATATTTCCTCCCATTATGCTCTATCATGAAGCTGCACCAGAGCATTGTGTTCGTGTCGAAAAAAGTCCTCTTTGACCAGTGCTGCGCCGGGAGCGACGTTATCTTTACGCCTCCCGCGTCATAAGACTCCCACCAATCGAGCGCAATGTGCTTCTTCGTCCCGATGTCCTTAAACCATTGCTCGTAACCCGGGCCTGTTACGAAATACGGGTCGAAAAGACCCTTTAAGAGCGCGATGCTGTCGCTATTCATGTGTTCGTAGTGGCTGTGGAATATGAGCACGAAGTCAATCTTAGGAAGCTCCGTTGGCTTGATTGGAAAGGGCGTTTTTCTCTTTAAGAGAAAATTCACGTCCCCGAATACCGGGTCTGTCAGCATCCTTACGCCGTTAGCCTTTATCAGCACGGTCGAGTGTCCGAGCCATACCGCGTAATCTGCGCCGGTCTTTTCAAGCGCGGCAAAATCCGGCTTCACGACGTTGAACTTTACCGGTATTTTCTTCTCTTCCTTATACGGGTTTTTGGACGCGAACTGCCACTTGAAGAGGTCCCAAAAACCGCGCGTCTCACCGTTGAGCCACGGGTTAACAAAGGTCTTATCAGGCGCATGGTGGAGTTTTTTTCTTGCCATGTCTTCGATGGATAACACGGAGGCCTCCTCTGCGCCAGCATTGGTTTGAAACGGCCAGAACGCGGCGATAAGCGTCGCCGCGCAAAATATTCCAAAAAACAGGCTCTTCACTTTGTCCGCCTTAAACCCTATTCCTTAGAGTTTTTTGAGCCTCTGAAGTTTTTTTCTCTCTGCCTTCGACGGCCTCTTTGCCTGGCCTTTTTTCTCGTGAGGAAAATCCTCCTCGTCCTCGGGAGCCGCGCCCTTCATGTCCTCGTATAAAGCGGCATCGAGAAGCCCCCGAAACTCCCCCGAAGAAACAACGACCGCCCCGCTATTTTTACAGACCGCAGCAAGGGCCGCATCCGACGTTACTATCGTCGCGCCTTCCCCCAACCGCCGGCAAAAATCCCTTATTACCTCGTCCGCCTCCTGCCCGGCCTTCGTAAAGACCACGTCCACGCCCGTCTTCATTCCCGCGCTCCCCGTGAGCCTTCCGGTGCGCGTTGCATCGAACACCGCTATTATTTTAACTCGTCTGACCCTTTTATAAACGGAAAGGGACTCGATGAGATAATCCCTGCCGGCTTCCAAGTCCGTTGGCATCCCGCCGGATATTTCGGAGAGCAGATTATAACCGTCTATGATAAGCCTCATCTGTTATGACCATCCCATAAGAGGACAGGCGAGCATCAGCCAGAATAGAATCACAAAGAAGCCGCCTACGTCGAAGAGTATGCCTTTTTTGACCATCGAGGTTATGGGCACGAGGCCCGATGCGTAGACTATGGCGTTGGGCGGCGTGGACACCGGCAGCATGAACCCGAAAGACGCGCCAAGGCACGCCCCGAGCGCCGGAGGCAAAGGAGAAACGCCCGCGCCGTTTGCAAGGGCTATCATCACGGGTATGGCCATGTTCGCGGAGGCCGTATTGGACGTGGTCTCAGAGAGCGTTATGCCAAGCGCAATCGCGATGGACGTGATTGTCCAAAGGGTCGTTGCGCCGGTGAGCATCGTAAGCGTTGACCCAATCTTACCCGCAAGGCCGGTCGAGAACATGAGTCCGCCGAGGCTCAAACCCCCGCCGAAAAGCAGTATCGTCCCCCAGTCAATCTTAACGGCGCGCTCCCAACTGAGCGTGAAGACGCGGTCTTTGAAGGAGACCGGAAGGAAGAAAAGTAACAACGCGGCAACGAGCGCAACGACGCCTTCGTTCAAGCGCCCGGAGAGAAACCTTGGGAAGGCGGCCTCTTTGCCGAGGCTAAGCTCGAATACGCTCGGCAGTATCCACAGGATTATTGCGACGGCAAAACACAAGGCCGTGTTTTTTTCTCCTCTATTCCATGCGCCGAGCTTTTCACGCGCCTTTTTTACATAAGCGTCAACGCCTGAGAGTTCGAGCCTTCCGAACGATTTGGAAACCCCGAGTATAAAAAAGAGATAGAAAAACATCACCATCGTCATGGGCAGGGCAAATACCATCCACTCGAAAAAACTTATCCTTACGCCCGTGAACCTTTCTATCATGCCGATGCCTATGAGGTTGGGCGGGGTGCCTATGGGGGTTGCAAGCCCTCCGACAGAGGCCCCGTACGCGACCATCAGCATCATCGCGGTTGAATACCGCTTGAAGTCAAAACCATCGCGCCGCATCTCTTTCATGCCGCCGAGCGCGCCGAGCGCGACCGGGAATATCATGGCCGCAGCCGCGGTGTTGCTTATCCACATGGAGATGCCCGCGGTTATCGCGCCTACTGCAAAGAGGGCGCGGGCGGGCGATCTTTGGAGGAACCTGAACGAGAATATGGCGAATGCGAACCGCTTGTCCAACCCGTGCGCGCTTATCGCCTCGGCGAGCATGAGGCTGCCTATGAATAAAAATACGATGGGGTTTGCGAACGGGGCGAGCACTTCCTGTGCGGGCGCGACGTTGAAGAGCACGCAAAGGGCCGCCCCCAAAAGGGCGGTTACGGGGATGGGCGCGGCCTCGGTCAGCCAGAATACAAGGACGATGCCGAGTATGGCGGAGAGTTTTTTTGCCTCAGGGGTCAGTCCTTCAAGAGGCAAGAGATAGAGCAACAAAAAGACCGCAGGCCCGAGGACGAGTCCAACGGTCTTGCGCAATTTTTCAAACCGCTCTTCGGCCTTTGAGACGGCCTGATTGTAATCCATAAATCACCTTGTGCGCGACGGACACGGCTGAATAATAACAGAGAAACATAAACCATTTCAAGGGGTATTGCCCTTTCAGGTGAACGATTTATGTGCAGCATGTTTTAAAGATGCTTAATTTTTAGTCTTTTATCCGCTTTTTCAGCGGAAAAAACAAGGGATTACCGCCAAAGCCAACGGCACGGTTTTTGCTCTTCTTTAATTAAATGACTGATTACAGTATGACTCGCAAACGAGTATGCCGGGCGGTTTTTACGATTTAGCCCGCAATAAGAAAACACGTCTTGACTTCGCGTCCGCAAGGATGCAAAATCATGTATCCGTTAGAGACCCTCAGCCGTTCGGACGCGGCCCAGTAAGCGTTTCAGCGGCGTATGCCGGGGTTGAGGATTTTCCCATCGGAGGAGAAAGATGAAAAAGATAGAGGCCATAATAAAACCCTTCAAACTCGACGAGGTGAAGGAGGCGCTCAACGAAATCGGCATCAAGGGCATAACGGTCTCCGAGGTCAAGGGCTTCGGCAGACAAAAGGGGCACACCGAGCTTTACAGGGGAACCGAATACGTCGTGGACTTTCTGCCCAAGATAAAGCTTGAAATAGTCGTCAAGGAAGAGTTCGTCGCAAAGGTGGTCGAGACCATCGTTTCCACGGCGCGCACCGGCCGTATCGGCGACGGCAAGGTCTTCGTGCTCGCGGTCGAAGAGGTGGTGAGGATACGCACCGGAGAAAAAGGCGAAGAGGCGATATAATACGACCGTTATCGGTTGCCGGTTATCCGTTTAAGGACGATTATTTTTTACCTTCACCGATAACCGATAACCGTCTTTACCGATAGCTGAAAATAAAAACATCTAATCCAAGGAGGAGCAGACCCATGACACCGAAGGACGCAGTGAAGCTCGCAAAGGAAAAAAACGCCAAGATGGTGGACTTTAAATTTCTCGACTTCATAGGCATCTGGCAGCATTTCTCGACGCCCGTGAATGAATTGAAGGAAGAGATTTTCGAAGAGGGTTTGGGTTTTGACGGCTCTTCCATCCGCGGTTGGCAGCCCATCCACGCAAGCGACATGCTCGTTGTGCCGGACGCTTCAACGGCCGTGATGGACCCGTTCTCCGAGACCCCGACGATGAGTCTTATATGCAATATCATTGACCCCATAACGAAAGAGCCATACTCCAGAGATCCAAGGAACATCGCGCAAAAAGCGGAAGCCTACCTGAAATCAACCGGCATAGGGGATACCGCGTATTTCGGACCTGAGCCGGAGTTTTTCATATTCGACGACATCAGGTTCAGCCAAGGCGCGAACCACGGCTTTTATTTCATTGATTCGGTCGAGGGGACTTGGAACTCCGGCAGGGAGGAATGCCCGAACCTCGGATACAAACCCAGACACAAGGAGGGTTACTTTCCCGTTCCGCCCACGGACTCTCAGGAAGACATCAGAAGCGAGATGTGCATGGTCATGGAGCAGGTCGGCATCTCGATAGAAAGACAGCACCACGAGGTCGCAACGGCAGGTCAGGCCGAGATTGACATGCGTTTTGACAGCCTCGTCAAGATGGGCGACAAACTCATGTGGTACAAATACATCGTCAAGAACGTGGCAAAGAGGTGGAAAAAGACGGTAACGTTCATGCCTAAGCCCATATTCGGCGACAACGGCAGCGGCATGCACGTGCACCAATCCATCTGGAAAGGCGGCAAGCCGCTTTTCTCGGGCAACGGCTACGGCGGGATGAGCGAACTTGCGCTCTATTACATCGGCGGGATATTGAAACACGCGCGCGCCCTGAACGCCTTTTGCAACCCCGGCACCAATTCCTACAGGAGGCTTGTGCCGGGTTTCGAGGCCCCAATCAACCTCGCCTATTCCTCGCGCAACCGCTCCGCGTCCATAAGGATACCGATGTACTCGCCCTCGCCCAAGGCAAAGAGGATAGAGGTGAGGTTTCCGGACCCGTCGTGCAACGGATACCTCGCGTTCTCAGCGATGCTCATGGCCGGGCTCGACGGCATACAAAATAAGATTAATCCCGGCGACCCGTTAGACAAGGACATCTACGGCCTCTCGCCTGAGGAGCTTTCCAAAGTGCCCTCGGCGTGCGGCTCGCTTGAAGAGGCGATGGCCGCCCTCAAGAAAGACCATGCGTTCCTCCTCAAGGGAGACGTATTCACGAAAGACGTCATTGACACGTGGATGGAATACAAAAAGGAAAAAGAGGCCGACCCCGTGAGGCTTCGTCCCGTGCCTCACGAGTTCTTCCTCTACTACGACTGCTGAGCTTTAAGACGCCTCTCAACGATAGAAACGGCGCCGCGCTTTCCAGCACGGCGCCGTTTTTTTTGATGCGAACGCGGCGAATAAAATGTTATCCTCTGTAACCTATGGAAATTAAAAATCTTGCAATCTCAGCGGCTCAAAAAGCGGGCCGTCTCCTCAAGGAACGCCTCGGGGACTCCGGGCGCATCGAATTCAAGGGTGCGGTGGACATCGTAACCGAGATGGACAGGGCCTCCGAAGACCAAATCCTCACTGAAATCAAAAAATTCTTCCCTGAGCACGGCATCCTCTCGGAAGAGAGCGCCGAGATTAAGACAATGTCCCCTTACAGGTGGCTCATAGACCCGCTCGACGGCACGACGAACTACTCCCACGGGTTTCCGGTATTTTGCGTGTCCATTGCAGTGGAAAATGCCGGAGAGGTCGTCTTGGGCGTGGTCTACAATCCAATGCTCGATGAGCTTTTTACGGCGGAAAAAGGCGGCGGCGCGTATTTAAACGGCAAGAAGATTTTTGTTTCGCAAATCAAAACGCTCGACAAAAGCCTGCTTGCAACCGGGTTCCCTTATGACATAAGAAAAACCGGGGAAACCAACCTCGATCACTTCTCCAACTTCGCGGTAGCCGCCCAAGCCATAAGGCGGGCAGGCTCAGCGGCCCTCGACATGAGCTATGTCGCATGCGGCAGGTTCGACGGTTTTTGGGAGATGAAATTAAAACCCTGGGACGTCTCGGCGGCCGGGCTTATAGTGAAGGAGGCCGGGGGAGTTTTAAGCGATTTCAAGGGCAGGGCCTTTTCCATCCACGGCAAGGAGACCCTTGCCACCAACGGCCTCATACACGCGGAGATGCTCTCCGTGCTCGCTAAAAAATAAACACATCCGCCGCGCTTCAGGGGCTCACGCGGCAGGATGCCACGCCCCAGCAGCCGTGATTGTTATCAGCCCTTTTTCAACTCGTAGAACGCCCACTTGTTGCACGCGTATTCGTCCATGTGCCTGTATTGTATGTGGCATATCTCGTGGAGGAGCCTTTGCCTTATGAACGCCCACGGGTCTTTGAGCGACGCCTTTTCTCTTTCATCGAACTGGCGTAAAGAACCCACGACCTCTCGAAAATCCTCCGCAGTCACGGTCTTTTTAAAAAAAATCCTTCCCTCTATCTTCGTGCATCTCGACACCCTCTCTGCGCCCGTTGCCCTCTCGGTCTCGTCAACTAACGAGAGTCTCTCGCCGGACATCCCGAATTTGGCGAGCGTCTTTTCCATCTCGATTTTATGCGTCTCAACCTGAATTGGAACGAATTCGTCCGGCATTTACCCTCCCTCGACGCCTTTTACGCAATCATACCGCGTAACGATTTTTTCAATACTCCACGCTCGCCAAAAAAAGCCCCTCGGGCGGCGCGGTCGTAAAGGCGGCGGTCCTGTCCCTTGCCTCAATTATGGCCGGTATGTCCGAGGGTTTTATCTTGCCCTTGCCGGCTGCAACGAGCGTGCCGGTCATTATCCTCACCATGTGGCGCAAAAACGCGGCGCCCTTGAATTCAATCTCTATGAGTCCATCCCCTTTTTCGGCTATCGTTATCCCCGTAACCTCCCTTATCGAATGAAGGGCATCGGAACCGGCTGCCATGAAGGACGCGAAATTCTTCTCACCTATAAAATGCGCGGACGCCTCGCGTATAAGAACAACGTCAAGCGGACGCCTTACATGCCACGAATAACGGTGTAAGAGCGCCGACGGATACGGACGGTTCAAGAGCTTGTAGAGATAGGTCTTGCCAATGGAATCCTTTCTTGAGTCGAATTCGATGGGCGCATCCGCTGCGTCTTTTACGGTTATGTCGCCGGGGAGCATGAAATTGAGGCCGTGCAGGAATCTCTGGCACGGCACGTTGGAGGCCGTATGGAAGTTGGCGACTTGTCCGAGCGCGTGAACCCCGGCGTCCGTGCGCGACGCGCCAAAGAGCTGGACGTCTTCTTGGGTGAGTTTTTTTATCGCGACCCTGAGTGTCCCCTGCACGGTCGGGACACGCTCCTGCTCCTGCCAGCCGCAATAGTTTGTGCCTTCATACTCTATGAGGAGCCGGATGTTACGCATAACCTACAGATAGTCCTTAACAAGCAGCTCCGCTATCTGAACGGCGTTTAAGGCCGCGCCCTTTCTCAGGTTGTCGGCCACTATCCACATATTGATGCCGTTCGGGACCGTATCGTCCCTCCTGATCCTCCCCACGAAAGTCTCGTCCCTCTCGGCCGCGTCAACGGGCATCGGGTAGACCTTGTTCTTGGGGTCGTCCAAGACCTTTACGCCGGGGGCATTTTTAAGTATCGCCCTCACCTCATCGGGAAAAATCGGCCTTTCGGTCTCGACGTTCACGGACTCCGAATGTCCTATAAAGACCGGCACGCGCACGGCGGTGGCGGTTATCTTTATGGATGCGTCCCCCATTATCTTTTTCGTCTCGTCCACCATCTTCATCTCTTCCTTCGTGTACCCGTTGTCGAGGAAGGAATCAATCTGCGGCAGGCAGTTAAACGCTATCGTATGCGGAAAGACCTTTGCCTTAGCGGCCTTCATGTTGAATAGACTCCTCACCTGTTCGGATAATTCCTCCATCGCCTCTTTGCCGGCGCCTGATACGGACTGATAGGTCGAGACCACGATGCGTTTTATCCTGAATGCGTCGTGTATGGGTTTCAAGGCCACGACCATCTGTATGGTCGAGCAGTTCGGGTTTGCGATTATCATCTTCTTCTTGTATTTGGCTATCGCGCCGGAGTTGACCTCCGGCACCACGAGGGGCACGTCCGGGTCCATCCTGAAATGTGACGTGTTGTCCACGACGACGCACCCGGCCTTAGCGGCCCTGGGCGCATGGATTGCCGAGACCGACGCGCCCGGCGAAAAAAGCCCAATGTCAACGCCCTCGAAGGACTCTTTCTCAAGGAGCGTTACGGGATAAAATTTACCCCTGAACTCCATCTTGACGCCCGCGCTCCGCTCTGACGCGAGAAGCCTCAACTCCCCCACTGGAAACCGCCTCTCTTCGAGTATCCGCAAAAATTCCTTACCCACCACCCCGGTTGCGCCGGCTATGGCGACGTTATATGACTTTTTCTTCATGTCAGATTCCCTTCCGAACAAAATATTTAAGGATGTTAATAAAGCATTTTACACTAACGTGCGAGTTTCGGCAACATATCTCGCCCAGCGCCACTTTGCATTACGAGAGTATGTTGATTAACAAATTTCTTCGTACAGCAAAGCGGTGCTGGGCAAAAAAAGCCCCCCCTTCAAATCGAAAGGAGGGCGTTGCTGTAAACACCAAAACATGAGACGAAGGTTTATCCAGCGGCCTTGCGCTCGGACGCACCCTCTTCCCTCACCCCTTCCCTCTCCATGAACTCGCGCGCCTGATGCACGAAGGCCTCCAACCGGGTCGTGGAATTCGTGTCTTCGGCCCCCTCGAAGACCATGTTCAGATACGGGATGTTGCCGTTATTTTCGCGCAGCCTCTTTAAAAGCGCGTTCACGATGGTGCCGGGCATGCAGGTAAAGGGCATGGCGTTTATTATCCCGTGCGCCCCGTGTCCGATGTAATCAAGCGATTTGCCGATGCTCAATATCGCCTCGCCCTCGAACGTATCGTGTATATACGCGCCGCCCTTCCCGATAATCTCCTCGACCTTTGGCTCGTGCCCGGCCCTCAAGTCGCCGGCGAAGATGTCCTCGAGTTTTTTCTCGTCGCGTCTCTGGAAAAAATCGTTGAATATGGTGCGGGCGAAGTCTCCGTAGAGGCTCCTGCCCCACGTGTGGCGCTTGCTCGTCCAGTTGGTGTAGTATATCCACTCGGCGATGGTCGGCACCCTCACCTCTGCTCCGAGCGCCTCGAGTCGTCTGACGAGGTCTTCGTTGCTGAAACGGTTGCTCCTCACGTATATCTCGCCGACGACGCCTATAAGCGGGCGCGTGCCCGCGTTCTCGACCGCGACCTTCCTGAATTCGTCCCGCGCCGCGCGCATCTCGTTGTCCGGGAAACGCTTCTCTTTTATCGCAGCGCAGACCTTGTGCAAGTTATCCCAGTAGATATTCTCGCTCTCGCCCTTATTCTTTTCGTACGGGCGCACCTCGCGCAATCTCTTTTCGAGTATATCGGCCGAGACTATCCCCCACCAGCCGAGGCGCGAAAAGTTTCCTCCGGCCTTTGAAAGCTCCCTATAAAACGTCCCATCCTGATCAGGGGCATAGACCGGGACGTTTTTGAAGCCGAGTTCGTCGAGTATCAGGCGATGGTACCTGTTATACTGCCCGAACCTGCACGGGCCGTTGCCCGAAGGCATGAAAAACGCGCTCTTGTCCGGGTCGAAACCCTTCTTCTTCACGGTCTTGACCATGTCGCCGGTGGTGAGTATCGCCGGATAACACTCCCTGCCTGACGTATAACGCCTGCCCAGCTTCAAAGACTCCTCGTCGGGCATTGGCATGACCTCGGCGTCAATGCCGCAGGCCTGAAACGCAGCCGCCAAACCGTAGACCCCGTCGGCCATGTACGGGAGATACAACTTCATGCCCAAAGACGTGCGGTCGAGAACGCCCTTGTCTTTTTTTCCGGCCTTTATCTTCCCCTTGACGTTCTTGATGCTGTCGAGGAAGGCCTCACACCGGGTTATTGCGCCGGCGTCGGCCGAATGTTCGTCAATCTCCAACTGGAGAAAGGGTTTTCCCGCGCAGAGGTCCTTATAAAAATGCGTTATGAACGAATCCGGACCGCAGCCGAAGTTCGTTATATATATCGAAAAAAGCCTGTCGTCGTCCCTTATGAGCTTGGCTGAGGCGAGGATCCTCTGGCCGCTTTTCCAGTACATGTCCGCGCCGAGAGCCTCATCCACCACCGAGTCAACGGGGAGCATGTCAAAGGGTATTGCGATAGTCCCCATGGCGCGCAGTTTTTGCGGGAGTTCGAGGTTGATGCCCTGATCCATAGTGTTATATGACCTGCCCACTATCACAAGGGCCGTGTCCTCGGGCTTCAAGGAATCCACGACCTCCTTACCGCGCGCAAGGAGCCTGCCGCCGAACTCGTCCCATGCGTCAAAGGCGGCCTTTACGGCCTTATCAACAAGCCCCTTATCTTTGCCGAGGCCGCGTGCGAACTCGTAGAACTCCTTTTTGAGTCCGTTTTCTTTTTGATTGAAGTGGAATACCGGCTGCAAGACCTCGATGCCGGCCTTCTTGTAATCAAAGGCCGCGCCGGAGAGATACGGGATGGTTTGGACGTAAGGGCACAGTTGCGTGAACATCTGCCCTTGTTTAGAGGGGCGCATATTCACTATGCTCGGAAGGAATATCCGCTTTACGCCCTTTTCCATCAGCTCGTTTATGTGGCCGTGGGCGACCTTCACCGGGAAGCACGTCTCGGATACTATCTTCTCGATGCCGTTCCTGATTATCTCCTTGTTCGTCGGGGAAGACAGATGCACCCTGAACCCAAGCGTGTCGAAAAACGCCTTCCAGAACGGGTACATCTCGTGGATGAAGAGCATCCTCGGGACGCCTATGACCGGAGAGTCCTTGTCCGCGATCTTTCCGGTATAGGACGAAAACAGAATCTTCTCCCTCTCCCTGAAAAGGTCCGGGAGACGGGCAAACCGGGAATCGTCCCTCTTTACGTCGTATTTTTCGCACCTGCCGCCGTAATACAGGGGCGCCTCCCCCTCCATTACGACCTTTCTGACCTCACAGACGTTGGAGCAGTCCCTGCACTCGAAGGACTGGAGTTCATACTTCCGCTTACTGAGATCAAAACCTTTGAATTTGGTCTTTGCCCCGGCGGGCATCTCCCTTGCGGCGAGCATGGCCGCGCCGATGGCCCCCGTAACGTCGTGATGCTCAGGCACGGTTATCTTCTTGCCCGTAACCTGCCCGAAGGCCGCGACGACCCCGAGGTTCGCGGCCGTGCCTCCCTGAAAGAAAATGTTGTTGCCGATGCGCCTGTCCCCGACGACCCTGTTTAGGTAGTTGTGAACTATGGAATACGAAAGTCCCGCCACGAGGCCGTCCTTTTCAACGCCCCTTTGCTGATAGTGCACCATGTCGGATTCTATGAAGACCGTGCACCTCTCTCCCATAGGCGGGGGAGTGGAGCAGCCCAGCGCCAAGTCCGAGAACTCGCCTTTTATGTTTATGCCGAGCCTTTCAGCCTGCTCTTCGAGAAATGAGCCAGTCCCGGCCGCGCAGACCTTATTCATCTCAAAATCCACTACCACGGCGTCGTTTAAGGCGATATATTTGGAATCCTGTCCGCCTATCTCAAATATCGTGTCAACGTTAGGGTCAATGGCCACGGCGGCGGTGGCCTGAGCGGTTATCTCGTTGCGGATTATGTCGCCGCCCACGAAGTCTCCCGATAAGTATCTACCCGAACCCGTGGCGCCCACGCCCACGACGTTTACCGCGTCCCCGCACTCGTCCCCGACCTCGTTAAGCCCCTTTCTTATGGCGTCAAGCGGACGTCCGGCCGTGGCGAGATACCTCTTTGTTACGAGCTTGAAATCCCTGTCGAGGAGAATCACGTTTGTGCTGGTGGAACCCACGTCAATGCCGAGATAACAGTCTACCAACTTGCCCTTGTTGAGCGGATACCCCACGCTTGACTTCCTTTGCGAGGGATGCCCCTGCGGACGCATGAGTTTTTCAAGCGCCCTGTCGTTAGTGCGGACGCCCCCGATATACGCCTGCAATTGCGAACCCCCCCTGTACGCACCCAAGCCTTTACCCATCTCAAGGCAAGTGAATACCGCGCCCAGCGCGCCCATCGAGGCGTAGTGCTCAGGGATGATGAAGTCCTTGTCCCCGAGTTCGAGCACCTCCTTAAAGGCCTTTCTCACGCCGAGATTGGCCGCCACGCCGCCCTGAAACGCCACAGGCGCGACAAAGTCCTTGCCCTTGCCTATCGTGGCCTTAAAATTTCTCGCAACCGCGTAACAGAGTCCGGCGACGATATCGTAATCAGGGGTGGCTATCTGCTGGAGGTGTATCATGTCACTTTTGGCGAAGACCGAGCACCTGCCCGCCACGCGCGGCGGGTGCTTGCTCTTCAAGGCAAGATGTCCGAACTCTTCGATGGTCAACCCGAGCCTGTAAGCCTGCTGGTCGAGGAAAGACCCCGTGCCCGCCGCGCACACCGAGTTCATCTGAAAATCCTCGATGCGTATCTTTCCGGCGTCTCCGTCCGGCGCGAGGAAGATGAGCTTGGCGTCCTGGCCGCCCATCTCCATGACGGTCTTTGCCTCGGGGTGAAAGACGGCGACGGCCTTTGCCTGAGAGATGACCTCGTTGGTGAAACCCGCGCCGATGAGATCGGCGATGAACTTTCCACCTGAACCCGTCGTTGCGACGAGCCTTATGTGTCCTGCGCCGTAGCGCTTCTCTATCTCCGAGAGGATGGAGAGCGTCGTCTCAAGCGGCTCGCCCTTTGTGCGTATGTAGTGGTCTTCGAGGATATTTTTATGCTCATCGAGCACCACGGTATTTGCGCTCACGGAGCCTATGTCTATTCCCACGTAAACCGGACGATTACCTGTCACGACAAACACCTCCGTAAGTTCCATTTGGCGAAAAAAAACAAAAAGACTATATGTCAAGACCCCGGAAGACACCCGGCGGCCTCGATGGCATGAGTAAGCTGCTCTTTGGGAGTTTAACGCAAACGGATTACATTATCCGCGATTTTCGGGAAGATGTCAAAGAAAACGACCGTGCACCGCGACCGTTGACCGTTTTACCAGCGGTGTCGGGAGTTATGGTATCCCTTTTATGTTGGGTCTGCTTCGCTTGACCCAACCTACAACAAAAAAGGCCCGGCAATATTACCGGGCCTTTTTGCGCGCCAATCGAAGAGGGTAATTCCCTCTTTCTTTAGGCTTTAAACCTCTTACTTTGAAGCGATGCCTTTGATGTGGGCGATTACGGCCTTTGTCTCGTCATCGTTGAGAACCTGCTTGGGCATGTCCATCTTGATTTCCTTGTACTTCTTTGCAGCGCCCGCGCGGCCGCTCTTCAGGAGCGCGGAGAGTTCATCTTCCTTGGTCTTCTTGATGAATTCATTGCCCTGCATCTTCGCGCCCATGGCGCTGCCCTGGCCTTCTAACCCGTGGCACATCGAACACTTGGCCTTGAAAAGCGCCGCGCCGTCCGCCGCAATAGCCGTTCCGGAGAACGCAACTGCAAGCGCGACTACACCTAATCCCAGTAATCTCTTCATGGAGATCCTCCCTTTTTTTGAATATAATATCAAAATACAATCAAAATCAGCTTATGTCAAGAACTTTTTACGTTTCTCATTGCGCCCTCGTTAGATTTTTTTTCAAAAGCAATAAGGATATTTCTCCCCACCCCCTAAAACGCAAGGTCCGGAATAACCGGCAGAAACAACGCGCCCGGATAACCCATTGATACCTTATGGATGCGGGATGCCTTAATGAATACCCTAAAACCAAAAGCAACAACATGACATAAATCATTTGCCTGCCTGACCCCCGGCCTTATAATTGCTATTGAAGCCGTCTTGCAATATATTATATAATGTTGTCTTGAGATATTAACCTTCGGAGGAATATATGTTGAGAGAAAAAGTCGAAGAGGCCCTTGACGGCATAAGGCCCGCGCTGCAGGCCGACGGCGGAGACGTAGCGGTGGTTGACGTTGACGAGGAAAAGGGCATCGTGAGGGTGCAGCTCCAGGGCGCGTGTCAGGGATGCCCGAGTGCCCAGATAACGCTCGTAATGGGCGTTGAGAGGGCCATAAAAGAGCGGGTGCCGGAAGTGAAGGAAGTGCTCTCGGTCTAAGCAGTTAGAGGAAGCGACATGTCATACCAAATACTCGACGCCTGCATAGCGTGCGGGGTGTGCCTGCCGCAGTGCCCTGAAGGGGCCATTACCGAAGGCAACCCCTATCTGATTGACCCTAAACTTTGCACGGAGTGCGGGGCCTGCGCGGAGGTGTGCCCGGTTGAGGCGTGCGTCCCGGTTCCCGCTCCGGCCGGCGCGTAAATCGGTAATCGGTTTATAGTAGCTCAGGGCTTTAGCCCTGATACCTTCACCGTGAAACGATAACCAAATACAAGGAGTCTTCCGTAATGAGTTCGGTAACGGTCTGGTTCATCAGATGCGCAATCATTTACTTTCTTATCTCGATAATCATGGGGCTTTACATGAGCGTGGCAGGGCCTGTATACCCCTATATGCCCATACACGTTCACTTCAACCTGCTCGGCTGGATGTGCATGATGATCTACGGCGTGGGTTATCACATACTCCCCCGGTTCAGCGGCAGACCCTTGTGGAGCGAAAGACTCTCCTACCTGCAGCTTTTGCTCGCCAACGTCGGGCTTGTCGGCATGGCAATCGGTTGGGTCGTAAGGGGCAACGGAGGCGGCTCCGCGGTTCTCTTAGCCTTTGCGCTTTTAGAGGGGGCGTCCATAGTTTTTTTCGCCCTGAACATGTTCCTGACCATCAAGGCCGCGCCGGCCCCGGCAAAACCGGCCGTCCAATAATAACGTCCCTCGTATGGAAAAAGAAAACGTCTTCGGCATCACAAAAGACATGATAATAGCTGACTGCGTCAAGCGGTATCCGGCGACCGAAAAGGTCTTCATGGAATTTTTCGGCCACGGGTGCCGCACCTGTCCGGGTTCCAAAAGAGAAGACATATACTACGGTTCCAAGATGCACAACGTCTCGGTTGACGCCGTGTTAAAGGCGCTGAACTGCGCGATAAAAAAGTAGGCGGGAAGATGCAGATTACAAAAGATATCGTAGTCAACGACTGCATAAAACTCTACCCCAAGACCATCGGGGTTTTCACGAGGTTCAAGATAGACTCGTGCTGCGGAGGGGCAGTGCCCATAGAAGATGCGGCGAAAAGAGACGGCGCGCCGCTTGAAGAACTCATGAAGGCCGTCAACGAAGCCGCGTCAAAATAGATAACAGCAAAGGCAGGCCGCTTTTTTTTGCGCAGCCCGCCTTTTTATTATCCCCCTCACCTCAATCCTCTCCCCCAAGGGGAGAGGAAGAAAACCCCTTCCCCCCTTGCGGGGGAAGGTTGGGATGGGGGGGATTTTATCGCGCGGTCAGGAGTTTCCTCCTGACCGCAAACACGGAGGCCCACAATGGCTGCCATCGCCAATATAACCGAAAAAGAAATTTTAAAAGCACTCGGCAAAGTCATGGACCCTGAACTTGGCAAAGACCTCGTCACCCTTAACATGATACGAGACGTATTGGTTCAGGGAGGAAAGGTCTCTTTCAAGCTCATGCTCACGACAATGGCCTGCCCCCTTAAAAAAGAGCTTGAGGCTAACGCGATAAACGCGGTGAAGGCCATGCCCGGGGTAACGGACGTCAAGATAGAGACCGGCGCGGAGGTCCCCAAATCAAAGGGGCTGCCAAACAAGACGCCGATACCGGGCGTTAAAAACACCATAGCAGTCGCAAGCGGCAAGGGCGGCGTGGGCAAATCAACGGTCGCCGTCAACCTCGCGCTCGCATTGGCCAAGACCGGCGCAAAGGTCGGCATCCTCGACGCGGACGTGTTCGGTCCGTCCCTTCCAACCATGATGGGCCTGCACGAACCCCTAAACGCCACGCCTCAGGAGAGGCTCGTCCCGCTTGAGAAGTGGGGCATGAAGCTCGTGTCCGTCGGGTTCATGTTGGACGAAGAAACGCCCCTTATCTGGAGGGGGCCGCTCGTCATGCAGCTCGTAAAACAGTTTCTCACGGGCGTTGAGTGGGGGGAGCTTGATTATCTCGTGATAGACCTTCCGCCGGGCACGGGCGACGCGCAATTGACTCTCGTGCAGACCATACCGCTAACCGGCGCGGTCATCGTTACCACCCCGCAGGACGTGGCGCTCATTGACGCGCGCCGGGCGATAAAGATGTTTCAAGAGGTGAAAGTCCCGGTGATGGGGATAATCGAGAACATGAGCTTTTTTGCCTGCCCGCACTGCGGCAAAAAGTCCGAGATATTCAGCCACGGCGGCGGAGAGAAGACGAGCGAGCGGTATCAGGTGCCGCTCCTCGGAAATATCCCGATTGACATCAGCATACGCGAGGGCGGCGACACGGGAAACCCGATAGTGGAAGCCGAGCCGGAGTCCGCTAACGCAAAATCGTTCAATGACATCGCCTGCGCGGTCGCGGCAAGGGTCAGCGTGCTGGATCTGGGGTAGGACTAGGACTGCCTCTGCAACAATTTCCGTTTTGATTGTCGTTCCCACGCTCCGGCGTGGGGACGCGGACATGGACGCTTCAGCGTCCCCACCCTTACCCGCCCCTCGCCTCGAACCCCCAGAACCCCGTCGGAGTAAGCATCTTTATCCCGCGATAATTCCTCAGCGCGGGAAGGCCATTGACAAACGGTACGAAATTGCGTACTATAAACACAGGAGGCCGACGTCATGAAGACCATTACCGCAAGCGCCGCAAGGGCTAACTTTTACAAACTCATCGACGAGGCCGCGGTCTCGGATGAACCCGTGCAGATTACAGGCAAGCGCAACAGCGCGGTCCTGCTCTCCGTCGAAGACTGGTCCGCCGTGCAGGAGACCTTGTATCTGCTCTCCGTCCCCGGAATGCGCGAATCCATCATGAAGGGCATGAAGACGCCGCCTGCGAAATGCCCGGATAAGCTCAGGTGGTGAAGTGGCGGATAGTCTTTACCAAGCAGGCGCAAAAGGACGCGGTAAAACTCGTTGCCGCCCGGCTCAAGCCGAAGGCCGAGAGCCTGCTCAAGGTCTTGGAAGAAAACCCATTTCAAAACCCCCCGCCTTATGAAAAACTCGTAGGCGACCTATCAGGCGCATATTCGAGGCGCATCAATATCCAGCATCGTCTCGTCTACCAGATTTACGAAAAAGAACGCATCGTTAAAGTTATTAGGATGTGGACGCATTATGAATGAAATCCGTCTGCAGGGGCAGGCCAATCCATCAGCAGAGGCAAAACCATGTCCAACAACAAAGTCCCCTTGAAATTTTCAGATATACGAGACCTATTTCCTCGGGAGCAATGGGACGTTGGCTTCCTCACGAAGGAACAATTGAAGATATGCGCCTACTCGCCCATAAAGGGCAAGGCGCAGGAGTACGGCGAGGACTACACCAACAACATCCACTTCCTCTCCATCGTCAATTCCATAGTCCTTGTCAGACATTCTCCCGATTCGTGGGAATATTCCCTCTACAAAGAAGCGGACGAGATACTTAAAAAAGCGGACTTGGGCGAGTGGTACCCGATATACACGAACTTCAAGCAGGCCGCCGTCCTTTCGGGGCTTGGAGTAAGGGCGAAAAATTCCCTTGTCTACAGTTACAGGTTCGGTTTCGACGCGAAGGTCTGCGTGGCCGGTTTCATAGAAGAAATCATACCTCCCGCGCGCGCTGCGCTGGCCGATTTAAAATATTGGGAGCGATGCGCTAACTGCCCGGATTGCCGCGTCGCGTGCCCGGCAGGGGCGATACACAACGAGGCGGAGCCTTTTTGGCTGGACAGCGGCAAATGCGATGATTTTATAGGTTTCGGAGACCATCCGAGGATACCTTCGATAAAAAAGTTTTGGCATAAGTTCGTGCACCCGGAGGCGCCGCAGGAGGAAGTGGACAAAATGAAGGCGCTCACGAACCTTGACAAGGAACTCTTGTTCGATGCAAACGGTTATACGTTGGATATGCAGACCGGGGTGCTTAAAGACGGCAAACCGGCCCCGGTCCCGTTCTGCAGGGAATGTCAGGCCCAGCCGCGATGCAGCAAATGGAGAGGGAATTATCCGTACGATGCTCTTTAAACCGTAAGGCATAAGGTGTTCGACCCCATCATCGAAATCTCCATAAAAAGAAGAGGGGCAAGAAAAAACCCTGCCCCTCTTCTTTTTATGGTGGTGCCCGAGGCCGGGGTCGAACCGGCACGTGGTTGCCCACTCGGGATTTTAAGTCCCGTGCGTCTACCAAGTTCCGCCACTCGGGCATGATGGAAAATGATAATCAAACGGCTACGCATCAGGTGTATCAGATATTTCAAGGCAAGTCAACGTGTGTCCCCGCCCCCAAAAATCCCTTGACAATAAACCCCCGGATGAATAAAATATGGCGCTTAAATCGTCGAAGAGGGCATAACCCTCTCATCTGCCGTGACTGACGGAATTAAGGCGTCCAGCGCCACTTTGCGTTACGAGTGTCAGTTGTTTAACAAATTTCTTCGTATGGCAAAGTGGTGCTGGACGCCGGGAAACGGAAGATTATATCAGCCGGCCGTCTGGGTAACTTGGGTTGCGTAATCCCATGTTTAATAACTCAGGCGGTTTTTTGTTTTTGGTTCAGATTTTTTTTGCGCCGCGCTTGTCCGCACAAATAAATTACCGGCTCAATTTAGAGCAAAAGGAGGAAGTATAAGGTCATGAAAAAAAGATACCTGCTCGCGCCCGGGCCGACTCCGGTGCCCGATGCCGCGCTGCTCGCAATGGCCGCGCCCATAATACACCACAGGACCCCGCAGTTCTCGGAGGTCTTCAAGGAGACGGCGGAACTTCTTAAATACGTCTTTCAGACAAAAGAAGATGTCCTCATCCTCGCGGCCTCCGGCACGGGCGCAATGGAAGGCTCCATCGTGAACCTCTATTCCCCCGGCGACGAGGTTATAGTCGTGAACGGCGGCAAATTCGGCGAGAGGTGGGGTAATATCTCCGAGGCCTACGGCCTAAAGGTTCACTGGCTCAAGGTTGAATGGGGCTGCGGCGTAGACCCGGCGGAGGTCAAAAAGGTGTTGTCCGCCAACCCTAACGTAAAGGGCGTCCTCGTTCAGGCAAGCGAGACCTCCACGACCGCGACGCACCCGATAAAAGAACTCGCGGCCCTCACCAAGGACAAAAACTGCCTCCTGATAGTTGACGGCATCACGGCCGTGGGCGTATTCGACCTGCCGATGGACGCATGGGGCATTGACGTATTGATCTCCGGCTCGCAAAAGGCGTTTATGCTTCCCCCCGGCCTTGCATTCGCGGCTTTAAGCCAAAAGGCGTGGAAGTTCTCCGAGACCGCCAAGTGTCCTAAGTTCTACTTCGACTTCAAAAAGGAGAGGAAAAACCTCAAGGACAACACCACGGCCTACACCCCGGCCATCTCCTTGATAACGGGTCTGCGCGAAGCCCTCAAGATGATAAAGGAAGAGGGGCTGCAAAACGTATTCGCGCGCCACGACAGGTTGGCGCGGGCGACTCGCGCCGGGACCGCCGCAATCGGGCTAAGGCCGATGGCGCCTAATGCGCCAAGCAACGCGGCCACCGGCGTATTCGTGCCCGAGGGCGTTGACGGAGGTAAACTCGTCAAATACCTGCGCGACGAAATGGGCGTAACGCTCGCAGGAGGCCAGGACCACTTGAAGGGCAAGATACTGAGGATAGCGCACCTCGGCTACGTTGACACCTTTGACATCATAACGGCCGTCTCCTCCATAGAGATAGCGCTCAACAAGCTGGGACACAAGGTGGAACACGGCAAGGGCGTGGGCGCGGCCCAGCGGATACTTGCGGAGGGGTATAAATAATGAAGGTGCTTATCAGCGACAGCATGTCCGAAAAGGCCGTAGAGATATTCAAAAACGCCCCGGGCATCACGGTGGACGTGATAACCGGGCTGAAACCCGAAGAGCTTAAAGCGAAGATAAAAGACTACCACGCCCTCGTGGTGAGGAGTTCCACGAAGGTTACGAAAGAGATACTCGAAGCCGCGGAAAACCTAAAGGTCATCGGCAGGGCCGGCACGGGCGTTGACAACGTTGACTGCATTGCGGCGACAAAAAAAGGCGTAGTCGTCATGAACACCCCCGGCGGGAATACCATTACCACCGCCGAGCACGCCGTGGCCATGATGCTTTCCCTTGCGAGAAAGGTCCCTCAGGCCACCGCCTCCATGAAAAGGGGCGAGTGGGAGAAGAAAAAATTCGAGGGAACCGAGATAACCGGCAAGACCCTCGGCGTCTTGGGCGTCGGCAACATCGGCGGCGTCGCGGCGTCGCGCGCCATAGGGCTTAAGATGAACGTAATCGCCTACGACCCGTTCATCTCGGCCGAGGCCGCGGACAAACTCGGCGTTACGCTCGTCTCTCTCGACGAACTTTTCAAGAAAAGCGACTTTATCTCCATACACGTCCCGCTCCTGAACGAAACCAAAAACCTCGTCAACGCCGAGGCCTTCAAGAAGATGAAAAAGGGCGTCAAGCTGATAAACTGCGCGAGGGGCGGCATCGTGAACGAAAAAGACCTCGCCGAGGCCATAAAGGCCAAGATAGTCTCAGGCGCGGCCCTCGACGTGTTCGAGAAGGAGCCGACGCCGTCCGATAACCCGCTCCTTTCGATGGAAGAGGTCATCCTCACCCCGCACCTCGGCGCGTCCACGCACGAGGCGCAGGAAAGCGTGGCCATGGCCATTGCCGAACAGATAGTGGATTACCTCACCAAGGGCGCCGTAAGAAACGCCGTGAACGTGCCTTCGGTCCCGGCTGAAATAATCGCCGCCATCGGCCCCTACATAACGCTCGGGGAAAAGATAGGCAGCTTTCAGGGGCAGACGCTAAAAGGCGGCATAGAAGAAGTAACTATCGAATACAGCGGGGACGTGGTAAACTACGACGTAGCGCCGATAACCATCGCGTGCCTGAAGGGACTTCTCGATCAGGTGCTCGACCTCCACGTGAACTTCGTCAACGCGCCGCTCGTGGCAAAGGAGCGCGGCATAAAGGTCATCGAGGTTAAAAGCTCAAGGTCCATTGACTTTGCAAGTTCGATTACGATAAAGGTAAAGACAAAGGCCGGAGAAAGCCTCGTCGAGGGCGCGCTCTTCGGCAAAAAAGAGCCGCGCATAGTGCGGATTGACAAATTCTTCCTCGACGCCGTGCCCCAAGGCTATCTCCTCCTGCTGCACAACGAAGACAAACCCGGGGTCATCGGAAACGTGGGCACGCTCCTGGCCGCGAATAACGTGAACGTCGCAAGGCTGCATCTTGGGAGGGGTTCGGTCGGAGGAGAGGCCGTCTCGGTCTGGAGCGTTGACGCTCCGCTGCCCAAAGGCCTTATCGAGAAACTCTTGAAACTCCCGAACATGACGTCGGCGAAGGTCATAGAACTGTAAAACCGTCTTTAAATATGTCAACCCCATTAGTCATATCCCTGCCCCAAGGGGTGCGCGACATCCTGCCTGAGGAATCCGGCAGGATAACCGCGGTGGAGTCCGCCATCCTCTCGGTATTCGCGCGGTTCGGATACCAAAAGGTGATAACTCCGCTCCTCGAGTACATGGATTCGCTGGCCCTGGGCATGGGAGGAGATCTGAACGAGCGGGTCATGAAGTTCATAGACCCGGCGACCGGCAAGGTAGTGGCCATAAGGCCGGACATCACGCCCCAGATAGCGCGCATCGCGGCCACCAAGATGAAGGACTACCCCCTGCCGTTAAAACTCTGCTACAACGCGAACGTTTTAAGGGGCGTTGAAAAGGGAGGAGGCGCGAAGAGCGAACTCCTCCAGATAGGCGCCGAGCTTATAACCGCAAGGCCCAGCCCCGAGGCCGACGCCGAGATGATAATCATGGCGATAGAATCCCTCATGGCCGCGGGCGTAAAGGCATTCAAGATTGACGTCGGCGACGTGGGATTTTTAAAGGGCGTGCTCGACAGACTCGACGTCGGCGCAGCCGGACGAAAGACCATCATGGCGCTCATAGCCGCAAAAGATTCCTCAGGCCTCGAGGCCGCCATAGACGAGATAGACGTCAAAAAAAAGATAAAACCGTCGGACAGAAAACTCCTCGTCAACCTCACGACCTTCTACGGAGAAGACGAGGTAATTGAAAAGGCGCGCGGCCTCGTTACAGACCCCGCGCTTTGCGCCGGCCTCGACAGGATGCACAACGTGCTTGATATAATCTCCAAAAAGGGTTATAAAAGTTCGGTTACGATAGACCTCGGCGAGGTGCGCGGGATAGACTACTACACCGGCATAATCTTCGAGGGGTTCGCCTCAGGCGCGGGAAGGCCCATCATGAGCGGCGGGAGATACGACACGCTCCTTGAAAAATACGGGTACACGGCGGCGGCGACCGGCTTTGCCTTTGACGTGGAAAACATCGTCGCCTCCCTTGCGAGGGGGGCTT
>JACRCC010000104.1 GCA_016234405.1 Deltaproteobacteria bacterium
CATACACGTCTATGCCTTTAGTTCCCGTAAACGGCTGACATTGTCCGCCGTTGTATTTTTTGGGGAATAAAAAAATGCAGGAGGCTAAAAACAACCTCCTGCATCATACAACGGGAGAGACAACGGATGTATTCTTAAGACATCGCCGGTGTTAATACACCGATAAAATTCATGCTCGCGGTGTTGGTGGTAAGCCCCCATGTCGAGGTGCCGGTTATGTAAACCCCTCCGCTGGAAGCCGTTATATTGCTCCCGCAAAATGTTTTAGCGGATGCCAGATAACCTGAGGAAGCCAGCTGCGCGCAGGTCGGCGTGGCCGACGAGTCTTCAGCTATGATCGCCTGTGCTGCGGTAAAGGCGTTTTTCGCGTCGGAGTTGAGCGTTGCCACATAACCCCTCTTTCTGTAAGCGCCGAACTGCGGGATGGCTATTGCCGCGAGTATGGCTATGATAGCGACGACTATCAACAGCTCGACGAGCGTGAAGCCCTCCTCCCCCTGTTTTCTCTTCAACATATCTACCATCTTTTGAAGCGACATATTGTCTCCTTTTGTTAAGTTGTTTTTCGATGACATCTCGAATACCTGCTTAATCTGCAAGATAGCTGCCAACTAAATATATACAGTAAAATCAAATAGATACAACCTGCTTACAAAATAGACCGCCAAATTATGGCTTTTTTTATTAATTATTGACAATTTTTGTCATTTGCCCGCGTCAAGAGCACATTCGCAACACTTCAGTGTAAACTCCGCGAAGGAACTATTTATCGTTCCCACGCTCCGGCGCGGGAACGCAGCGCCGGACGCTTAGGCGTCCGGTAATTGGTTTACCTGTGACGGTTTGTGCCTTCCAAGCGCGACTTCAAGCCGCGCTCACTTCCTTTATCTCCACGGACGTGTGTCCGAATTCTTGCAGCCTGTTGGTCTTGACCTTTATGTCGCAGGGGTTGCAGTGTCCGAAGACGCCGCATACGCGGAATACGTCTTGAATATCGCAGGCAGGGTCTATGAAATTACCGACGGGCGTCCGGCCCTCGTACAGGTCGCTGTGGCATCTGTAGACGCTGCCGTCGCTGCCGACTATCATCTCCGTTGTCTTGCACAGCACCGTCTTTCTGAACTTCTTTTCGCACGCCCCGTCGTATCTGAATGTGCCGTAGAGCTTGCCGTTATGCTCACCGAGAAATTCCTTCAGGCGGAAATCAATGCCGAGGTCTTGGCAATACTTTTGCGCCTTCAATATAATGTCTTCCTGAGAAGGGTGCATGACGCCCCAGATGCCGATGCTGTAGCCCGCGTTCTGGAGCTTCAATGCCTTTTGCGCGAGCGGTTCGAGCTGCATCTGTTCAGGGTGGTAGCTTACGCGGATGGAGGCATACGGGGCATTCCTTCTAATCCTGTCCTTGTCAACCTTCCGCATGAACTCGTCCGCGTCGAACTGGAGGTTCGTGAGGAGGTCTATCTTAAGCTCCGGCTTAATGTTATTGAGGATGTAGTAAAAGTCCTTGTGCATGCTCGGCTCCCCGCCCTGGAGCGTTATCGGGAGGTCTTCCCTCAACACCAATCTGTTTATGCCCCGAAGTATATCCGCGCCGCTTAGATGTTTTTTTGAGGTTCCGTCTTTCCCGAAGTGGTTTATGCAGTAGCTGCACCGCAGGTTGCACGCAAGGGTGAGAAATACGGCGGCGTAGTTGTAGTCATCCGGTATTACTATGGGTTTTAGTTCTTTCATTTCGGTATTCTCCTAATAACTTGTCATTCTGAAGAATGACAAGAAAAAGAAAGCCCTGAGCTACAGGAGTTTTTTAACCTCCTCGGCAGCCCTCTGCGGGCTTATGTCATACATGCACGGCTTAGGCTTTATGCACTCGTTAGACAGGCACGGCAGGCAGTCGTAAACCTTGTCCGGCAGGAGCTTTACCCCGTGTTTGATATAGACCTCGTTTGAAACCGTAGGGCCGAAAAAAGAGACTATCTTTTTTCCGAGGGCATGGGCGATATGCAGGCCCAGACTGTCGTTTGTAACGAGCAGCCGGCATGAATTTATCCACTCGATGTATCCCTCGATGGATTTCAAACCCTGCTGCCATGAAATAGTATATTTATTTCCGAGCATGGCTTCAAGTTTTTTCCAGTACTGGGCGGGCCAAGCCTTCGTGGGCCATTTTTCTCCGACGTGGTGGTTGAAACCGATGTCATAGGTCTCTTTGGACGAGGGCTTATAGCCGATGACGGGCGTTTCGTTCTTCCATTTGCCGCCTACCATCTCGAAGAGGATGTCCTCCCAGTAGTGTTTGTTTTCGATCTTGTCCTTCTGGTTAAGGCAGATCTCCAAGACGTGCTCGGAGCCGTCGTAGGCCTTTGCGTCGCCGGTCTCCGGGTCGAACCTGAAGCCGTATCTCCTCCATGCCATGAGGGAATCCGCAAACGCGCAGACCCCGCCGACCTTCTCTAAATTGACTATGGTGTCGAACTTCTCGGCCTTCAACTGCATCAGGTTGGTGAAGTCGTAGGGCAGTATCCGCGCTATATACGGGTTGCCCTTGAGGAGTGAGACGGCCTTTTCGTCAACGAGCCACGTTACGTGGGCGTCCTTGAAGTTGTAGAGGAGCACCGTGCTCCTCAAGACGTCGCCGAGGCTGGTGGCGCGGGAGACCTCGTTGACGAGCGTCTCGGAGTAGCCGAGCTTGATTATCAATACCTTTTCCTTCGTCATTATTGCCCTCGTTTTGCTTGCTGAGGCGAGGAATGAAGCCTCGCGCTACGTCGCTTCTTTTTTGGCAAAAGTCTCTTCCGAGTGTTTGAAGTTTTCGAGCGCGAAGCTCTCGTAAACGCCCCTTACCGCGTCGGAGAGGGTGAACTTCATCGGATATATTTGAGTCTTTATGAGGTAGGCCTTCACGAGAAAATAGAGCATGAAGTAGAACCTCGGGATGGGGAGTTTTATGAGATGGTTCACGATGAGGTTGCGCGTCCACGGCATCTTGAGACATACGGTGGAAAGGAGAGAGAGGTTTCTCTGGAGTTCCTTTTCCTTTCTTGTGAAGCATTTTAAGGGTGACAGCGATTGATAGCTCATGTGCAGTTTGTCGAAGTCGCCGTCGAACGCGCCCGTTTCCATCGCGTATTTGGCAAGTTCGGTTTCGGGGTAAGGAAAAAAGAGAGGGAACTCCCCGAAGGTGACGCGGCATCTGAGGTTGAAGTCGAGCGATTCGACGTCCTCCTTGAGCGACGTGCCGGGTATGGCGAATATGGTGTTGGAAAACGTCGGGATGCAGTGCTTTTTGCACAGATCAAAGGCGTCGGTCATGGTCTCTTTGCTCATGTTGCGTTTCAACACGTCGTTTCTTACGCGGTCGTTGCCGCTCTCGATGGACATGCTCATGGAGGCGAGGCCCGCGTTTTTGAGTTTGACCAATATTGATTCCGTCAAGAGATTCGCCCTCATAAGACAATGAAAGGGCAGCCCAATCTCGCGTTTGTATCTGGCCGAGAACTCACCCAGCCAATCGTCGTCCTTCATGACGAATATGTCGTCGTAGAATTTTATGAACTGGGTCTTGTAGCGGCCCTTGAGGTCTTTTAGCTCGGCCATGACCCTCTCAACCGACATGCGCGAGCCGAGCGGGCCTTTGCCCTTGTAAAAGGCGTTGTATTTGTGGTTGAAGCAGTAGGTGCACTTGTAGGGGCAGCCCCGGCTTACCATGAAGCTCCTCATCGGAAACCTCCCCAGCCGCGTGGTTTCGTAAAAGAGCGCGCGGTCGAGGAAGGGGAGATCGTCAAGGCCGCGCCTGCGCCCCCGTACTTGAGGGGGCTTGGTCTTGTCGTAGTTGCCTTTCGTGACGATGTTTGGGATGGAATCTATCGAGCCTTTTTTCTCTATCGCGTCGAGGAGTTCCGGCCAAGCGTCGTCGCCCTCTCCGGCGCACAGCGCGTCGAACGGATATTTTTCGATCATCTCCGGAAAAAACGTCGCGTGCGGGCCGCCTATCACGGTGAAGATGTCTTTGCTGAAGTTCTTTACGGCCGAGTTCGCGGTAATGTAGTATTTGTGCTCGCCGGTCTTCGCGCTGAAGGCCGCAACGTCTGGTTTATATGAAGCGAGGGTCTCCGTGAACTTCCCGTCCGCAAGCACACAGACCGCGGTAGAATGTCCCTTTTCCTTCGCAAGCGCGGAGAGGAGCATTATGCCCATCGGGTCAATGTATTCGACGTCTTTGATTACGAAGAGTATCTTCAAGGTTTTTCTTCCTCGGAGTCCGCGTCCCTGCGCCGTTACACGGTCAACGGTCACGGTTCACGGCTCTTACGCGGTCTCTGTCCTTTATGCGGACGTCCCAGAATAGCGTTAGAATCGCGCGGCCTACGCTCAAGACGTTTTTGGGGGCAAAGGCCTTTGACGTCCCGGTGGCGCGGGGCTTTATGTCAACGCCGACTTCCGTGTAACTTGCCCCGGAGCGGATGAGTCTCACGAGTATCGCGGCCATGTACGCAAACCCCCAAGTCTTGAGCGGAACTTTTTTAAGGAGGGCGCTCTTAATCACGCACGTTCCGTTATAGTAGACGAGGTTGAGTCCGAAGAGCGTGTTTATAAGCGCCACGAACGCCTTTGAGACGACCCTTCTCGAAAACTTCCTTACCTCCGGGTTGGCGGTGTAGGGGATGACGATGTCAGCCGCGCCCACGTTTGAAAATATCCTTGCTAAGGACTGCGCCGGTATTTCGTTGTCGCCCGGCACCATTATCGTGTAGTCTTTTGACGCGAGCCTCACGCCCTCCGTGTAATTATAGCCGAAACCCATGTTTTTGGGGTTGTCTATGACCTTTACGTTCTTTTCGGCGCGTGATATTTCTTCGGCAACTTGTCCCGTATTGTCCGTGCTCCCGTCGTTGAATATGAGTATTTCGCAGTCCCCAAATCTGTCGGCGGTCTTGAGCGCTTCTTTGATGCTCTCTATCGCGCCCTTTAAGTTTCCCTCTTCGTTCAGGCACGGCACGATTATGGAAATGCTCGGCTTATTCGTCATTTCAGCGCAAGTGTCTTTTTTACCGCTTCCACTATCCTGTCTTTGCCGGGGTAAAATTCTTTTTCAAGGACGTGTCCGGCCGGCGTTGGGCACTCTGGAAGCGCAATCCGGATTACCGGGGCCTTGAGACATGAAAACCCGTCTTCAGCCGCGGTTGCCGCGACCTCGGCGCCCACGCCGCAATCCATCCAGCCCGTGTCAGCCACCACGAGCCTGCCGGTCTTCATAAGGGATTCGAGGATTAGTTTTTTGTCCATGGGCTTTACCGTCCGCAAGTCTATCACCTCAGCCTCGATGCCGTCTTTGGAGAGGATGTCAGCCGCCTGCATTGCCTCGAATACCATGAGCGAAAGCGCGACTATCGTTACGTCGCCGCCCTTTCTTCTTACTATTCCCTTGCCGAGCGGGACGGTATACGCCTCTTTCGGGACGTGACCCATGTGCTCATACAACCACCTGTGCTCGATGAAGATTACAGGGTTGCCGTCGTAGACGCTTGCACGAAGAAGCCCCTTTGCGTCATAGGGGTTCGCAGGCATGACGACCTTCAGGCCCGGTATGTGCGCGAAGACGGCCTGTAGGCTCTGGGAATGCTGGGCCGCCGAACCCCAGCCGCGTCCGATGATGCTCCTTACGGTCAGAGGGACACAGACCGCGCCGCCGAACATGTAATGCCACTTGGCGGCGTGGTTCATTATCTGGTCCATCGTAAGGGGGAGAAAATCCACCCGCATGTGCACGAATATCGGGCGCATCCCGGCTATTGCCGCGCCTAAAGCTACGCCCGTGAGAGCGTTTTCGGCAAGCGGGGTGTCCATGACCCGGCCTCTGCCGAATTTTTTGTGGAGGTCTTTCGTCGTGCCGAAGACGCCTCCTGCGTCGTCCACGCCTTCACCCAAAATCATGACCCGGTCGTCCGTCTCAAGCATCTGGGTCGCGGCCTCGAGGAGCGCGTCTTTGTAGGTGAGTCCGCGCAGTCCCGCCCTCTCTCCGCCGGCCTTTTCAAATTCCGTCCTGTTGCCGTATATCTTTGTCCAGGGCATTGGTGCGTGTCCTTTTAATTGCAGCTCAGCCTGCAGCTCAGACCTTTAGGTCTGACTTTATCAGGGCTAAAGCCCTGAGCTGCTGCGGGATGGCGCGTAGACGTGGTTCAAAAGTTCGCTTGCCTGCGGATACGGGCTGTCTTTAGCGAACCTGACCGCCTCCGTCAGCTCTTTATTTATTCCCTTAGCCGCCTTTTCAAGTCCTTCCGGCAAGAAAACGCCGTTATCAACGAGATACGACTTGAAGGCCTTTAACGGACATTTTTCTATCCATTCGACGAGTTCTTCCTTTGGGCGGCAGCCTTTTTCATAATCCGCCTCAGGCCCCACGTGCCCCTTCCATCTGTAGGTCTTGGCCTCGATGAGAGAAGGCCCTTTACCGGAGCGGGCGCGCGTTATCGCGGTCTTGGATGCCTTGTAGACCTCTACGACGTCGTTTCCGTCTATGCAGACGCCGTGCGCGTCGAATGCAGCGGCCGAGCTTGCAATCTTGCATACGGCTTGTCTGGCATCCTGAGGCGAGTTCGTCGCGTAGAAGTTGTTTTCGCACATAAATACCACGGGGAGTTTTTTAAGCGCCGCGAAGTTGAAGGATTCGTAGAAAACGCCCTCTTCTGACGCGCCGTCTCCGAAAAAGATTACCGTAACTCGGTCTTCGCGTTTCATCTTTGAGGCGAGCGCCGCGCCGACGCCCATCGGGATGCCTCCGCCGACTATTGCGGAAGTCCCGAGCACTCCGTTTTCAACGTCAATTATGTGCATTGACCCGCCCCTGCCCTTGCTGCATCCGGTCGTCTTGCCGTAGAATTCGGCCAAGAGCGGCGCCATCCGCGCCCCCTTAGCGAGAGCGTGACCGTGCCCCCTGTGGTTCGAAAATACGTAGTCTTCTTTTTTGAGGTTCAGGCAGACCCCTGCGGCAATGGCCTCCTGACCGATGCAGAGGTGCACCGGGCACTTCATCTCCTGCTCCGGGTAAAGCGCAACTATCTTTTCCTCGAATAGGCGGATCCTCAGCATCGAGAGGTAGAGGGCAAGAAGCGTATCTTTTGAGGGCATGTCAATCTGTCCCGGCGTTTTTTTCATGTTTATCGTTGATAATGGTTATCGGTTAAGGAACCTCTGATTTATTCTACGATGGTGTCATCCTGAGCGAAGCGAAGGATCTGCTTTTTGCGTTTAGAATGACGACACGGAAGAAGCAGATTCTTCGTTTCACTCAGAATGACAATAAGCGAACGTGCTCAGGGCTAAAGGCTCAGAATGACAAAAAAAAGAATAAATCAGAGGCTCCATAACTGATAACCGATAACCGATAACTGATAACAGCCGTCAAATGAAGTTTACGTGCGTGGACGGGTTTTTGAGTTCCCAGAGGTATCTGTTCACCTCGTCCATCCTGCAGTTTTGGCGGCATTCGCCGGTCGAGAGTTCTTTTGCAACGTACTCCATGACCTTTTTGCGTTTCTCGCCCTGCCATATATCTTCAAAGGTCTTTTCATAAATGCCGCCGAATAGGAACCGCTCGTCTCCGAGATATGCGCTGCATCCCCAAACGCCGCCCCCGGCGTCAATGTATGTCCAGAAGGGCAGGGCCAGGCATTTGTCGTATGCG
>JACRCC010000106.1 GCA_016234405.1 Deltaproteobacteria bacterium
AGCTCTGATTAATTCACTAACACGTCATTGCGAGCAACGCGAAGCAATCTCGTCTTCAAGGAAATCAACAACTTAGAGATTGCTTCGCCGCAAAAGCGCGGCTCGCAATGACAGAAAAGGGAATTAATCAGACCTTCCCTAGGTCTGCCTTTCTCAAGAAAGATAGACATTTGCAAAGTCGCGGCAACCTGTGTTATGATCACACGGTTATAAAAAAATCTCGAACCGCCATTCATCGTCAGCGCCTCACCTTTCATCTCGACTCAAAAAACGTTGCTCTCCTCGGCATTGTTCCCGCGTCAGTCAAGGCGTGAACCGTCAAGACATCCATCATGAGACAGACCCGTCCGCCCGGCGCAACGGTTTAACATGCCCTTGCGCCCTTTTTCCGTTAACGTGGAGATGTCGTCGTGAAAAGGCAATTGCCCCTGATTACGCCGTCCGAGATGCTTCATGCCGTATCGAGCGTTGTCCCCGAGGGGATACTCGTGATGGATCGGGATATGAGGATAGTCTGGTTAAATCCAGCGGCCCAGCTCTGGGCGGGCGGCCTTGCCGAGGTAAAAGGCCGCCGCTGCCATGACGTATTTCAGAAGAGAAATAGAATCTGCAGCAACTGCCCTTGCGCGGCGGTATTCAAGACCGGGAGGCCTGAAAACTCCTTTTCGCACGCCTATTACATCGCCGGCGTCAGGAGAGGATGCGAACTTATGGCCGCGCCCATACTGGATGAAAATGGAAAAACGATCGCCGTCGCTGAGATAGTCAGGGACATTACCGCGAAGTTGGATCTTGAAAAAAAATTCATGGAGAACAGGGACAGGCTTGCCGCCGTCTTCGACGGGATAGGAGACGGCATATCGGTCATAGACAGGGACTACAATATAATCAGGGTGAATAAGGGTCTCCTCAAGATATTCAAAAGGAGCGGCTTTCAGGAGCTGATAGGCAGGAAGTGCTATGCTGAATATTACCGGAGGGATCACGCCTGCGACAACTGCCCGGCCGCGAGAACCTTTACGGAGGGCATACCGGACCGCATAATCAGCATACGGGAGCGCGGCGACGGAAAAACGGTTCTCGACATCTCCATCTTCCCCATAAAAGACGGCAATAACGCGGTCCTGCAGGCAATAGAATATTTCAGGGACGTTACCGGCATGGTCAATCTCGAGGACCAGCTGCTCCACTCCGAGCGGCTCGCGGGCGTGGGGGAGCTGGCCGCGGGCATAGCGCATGAACTGCGAAACCCCATCGCCAACATAAGCGCCTCTGTCCAGTTCTGCCGCAAAAAGTTCAAGCTTGACGACGCGCTCGAAAGGCATCTTTCCATAATACTTAGAAACTCCAAGATAGCCGAAAGTATCGTAAGCGACCTTCTTGACTTCGCAAAGCCGGGCGACATGTCCTTTGAGCTGGGGCGGATAGAGAGCGCGATAAACAGGGCCTGCGCGCTTGCGAAAAACCGCTGTGCGAAACAGCGCGTAAACCTGATAAAACGGGTGCAGAAGGGACTGCCCCGGAAGATGTTCGACAAAAGGCGCATCGAAGGCGTCTTCTTGAACTTCATCCTGAACGCCGTTGACGCTATGCCGGACGGGGGGAGTCTGGTCGTCTCCGCGCACCTTGATCATCATGCAAAGGAAATAGTAGCGGCCTTTAAGGACACGGGAGAGGGGATATCCAAGGACAATATGGGCAGGATATTCGACCCTTTTTTTACTACAAAGACCGGGGGCGTGGGTCTGGGCCTTTCAATAGCCCACAGCGTGATAGAGCACCATAAGGGAAGGATAGAGGTCAGGAGCGAGATAGGCAGGGGCACGGAGGTCGCAGTCAGGCTTCCGATCTTTTATCATCCGATGCTGCAAAAAGACTGACGGAGGCCGATGGTATGGATATGATTCTGGTGGTTGACGACAATCAGGACACGTGCGGCATACTCTCCGATATCCTCACGAGCGAAGGATACGCGGTGAATACGGCCAACGACGTAAAGACGGCGCTGACGGGGCTTGGAAAAGAGGCGGCCGACCTTGTCCTCCTTGACAAGAAACTGCCTGACATGGACGGGTTAAAGGCGTTGGAAGAGATGATGAGGTTGGACGCCGGGATGCCCGTCATCATGCTTACCGGATACGGCGACGTGAAGAGCGCGGTCATGGCCATGAAGCTCGGGGCCTTCGATTACGTCACCAAGCCCTTTGATGAAAAAGAATTGAGACTCGTCGTCGAAAAGGCTCTGGAGATGAGGCGTCTTAGGAGGTCTCAGGCGGCCGGGGATAAGGATATATCGGCGATGGGCGGCTCGCCCCGGATCAAACAGACATTGAAACAGGCCGGGATTGTCGCCCCTACAAACATGACCGTGATACTACAGGGCGAGTCCGGCGTCGGCAAGGAACTTATAGCCAGGTTCATCCACGAGAACTCCCTCAGAAAGGATAAACCCTTCATAGCCGTAGACTGCGGCACGCTTCAGGAGACCCTTGCCGAAACTGAGCTTTTCGGGCACGAGAAGGGCGCGTTCACAGGGGCCGACGGGAGAAAGGACGGGCAGTTTATCCTTGCCCACGGGGGCACCCTCTTCATGGATGAGATAACCAACCTCCCCGTGTCGATACAAGGAAAGCTGCTGCGCGTGCTGCAGGAGCGCAAGGTACATCGGCTGGGAGGGAAAAAAGACGTAGAGATAGACGTGCGTATCATCGTTGCCGCGAACGTGAACGTCGAGGAAGAGGCAAGGCGCTCGAGATTCAGGCACGACCTTTACCAGAGGCTCAACGAGTTTACCATCGAGATTCCGCCGCTGAGGGAGAGGATGGCCGACATTCCCGTCCTGACCAGGCGCTTCATCGTCGAGGCGAACGCCGAGTTGGATAAAAAGGTCAAGGGAATCGAAGGCGAGGCAATGAAGCGTCTCATGGATTACAACTGGCCCGGAAACGTCAGGGAGCTGAAAAACGTCGTGAGAAAAGCGGTGCTGCAGACCGGCTCGGGTATGTCCATCACACAAGTCTTTCCCGATGAGCCTGTAAAACCCCCGCAAGGTAGAGGCTTGCAAACGCAAACGGATCTATCGTTTAAGTCGTCCACGAGAAAGGCGGCTATGGAGATTGAACGGGCATTGATAAAAGACGCCCTCGAGCAATCAAAGAACAACAAAAGTCGGGCCGCAAAACTCCTGAAGATAGACCGCATGACGCTCTATTCCAAGATAAAGTCCCTTGGATTGAGTTAGGGAACCTCTGATTAATTCTACGATGGTGTCATTCTGAGCGAAGCGAAGAATCTGCTTCTTTAGAAAAATCGAATAGTTACGAGATTCTTCGTCGCTTCGCTCCTCAGAATGACAAAAAGAAATTGAATTAATCAGAAGCTCCCTTAAAGGTGTAACTCCCCCTCTACAAACTGTAAGGCCGCCTCTACAATCCGTTGCCCTTTTCCCATCTCTAATAATCGCAAATCGCCTGCCTTTACCCTTAATTAAGACATGGCATGAGGATTGCAATCTATATCAATACATAAAAGAGACGTTGCTTACGGACTCAATCGCCGGATTAATGGATATGGCCATAATATTGGTGGTGGATAACGACCAAGACGTCTGTCAGTTGATCTCCGAGATACTCAAGGAAGAAGGACACACGGTGGATGTTGCGTATAACGGATGTGCCGGGCTGGAAAAGATTGGAAAAACGCCCTACGACCTTGTAATCCTCGATTATAAACTCCCGGACATCGGCGGCTTAAACGTCTTAGAGGAAGCGCGCGGGATAAGGACGGCCCTGCGGGCGGTGATGATATCGGCTTACGGGAACGCGGCAATCAAATCGAGGGCAAAGGAGTTGAACGCTTACGCTTTTTTGGACAAACCCTTTGAGATGACGACGTTGGCAAGCGTTGTAAAAGAGGCGCTGGCGCTATTCAATGGGGCCGATAAGGCGCCTTGCGAAGGGCCTGGGCAATATCGCGCTTGAGGCTCACTCGCGGAAAAAAGCTGCTAAAAGAAAGGAGGTGATTGTCATGGCAGTCGAAAAAACGATGGCGTCTTCAAGCTTGGTAGAGGTGATAGACAGGATTCTGGACAAGGGGGTCGTGATAGACGCATGGGCAAGGGTATCGCTCGTAGGCATCGAGATACTGGCGATAGAGGCCAGGGTCGTCGTAGCGTCGGTGGAGACCTTCCTCAAGTATGCCGAGGCCGTAGGTCTTACGGCTCAGGAAGCGGCAACGGCTTAACTGGTCTTCGCAAGCAACGAGGTCTCAAACATCCTCGATGACGCACAAGCGCCGTTAACGGCCCTTCTGCAAGAGTAGTGCGTCGAGCGTGTTTTGAGGTCTCGCAATATATAATAAAAGGTAATTTCCATTATGGATAGTCCTGCACAATTGATCGCGGCCTACGAAAAAAAGACGCGGACGGTCAAAGAGTTTATGAACAAGGCCGTCGGCTTGACAGGAGAATACCGTAAAGAGCAGGAAGAGATGATAGAGGAGATCAGGGACGGTCTTGCTCACAGGGACGGCCTCCGAAAGAAGGACTTTGACAGCCTTATGGAGGGCATAGTCGGCCGGAGGCAGGAAACGGAAAAGGGGATACAGGACGCGCTTGAAGCGCTATGGAAAGATGAAAAAGAAATTATTAAAGCCTTGTCAAACGTCCTGACAACTGGAAAGACCGTCGGCATAGAGACCCTGAAAAAGGAGCGACTGCCGCTGCTTCACAAAAAGGAGGAGGGCGTGGCGAGGCTCCTGATGAGACTCCATCTGGAGCAGGCGGAACTGAGTATTGCGCTGAAACAGCTTCTCTCAAAGGGGGAGAACGCGGGCATAAAAGACCTCAAAACGTTCGTAAAGGCAATCGATGTCAGACGCAAAGAAAGGGACGACGGTATGGACGGTATCTTCGAGAAGTGGGGCAGGGTAAGACTCGACGTTATAGCGAAGTGGCATGGCGTCTTCGGGGCGTATGAAAGGACGGAGACGGGACAAGGGACGGGGTTTTAAAAAACTAAAGGACGGAAAAAAGGAGGGTATCAAAATGACAATGGCGGAAGAGTTCAGGTCTCTGACACAGGACATAGCGGCTTCGTTTGACGTGAGAAAGGGTGAGGTTGAATCCATAAGACAACAGGTCTCCGGGATGATCGGGGATTTCAGAAAGACAAGGCTGCATGACATCAAAACATATAACAAAGAAAAGAGACGCGAGGTCTCGGACCTTCTCAACAGCTTTAACAAGGAACGGGGAGATATGGCCTCGGCCTGGGCCGACCTCGTCTCCTCGATGCGGTCAAAGAGGGGGATAAAGGCGCAGCGGCCCGTGAAAAAAGAGGCACATCGTCAGAAAAAAAGGGCGGAGACAGGCGCCTGATGATAACGCCCGTGGAACCGAGGCCGTTCGGCATATCCCGCCTTTGACAAGGATATGCCGAATGGCGGATAAAAAGGCAGGGCTGCGGATGAAGGAATAAACGGTTATCAGTTATCCGTAATCGGTTATCGGTGAAGGTAATGGAATAATTGTCCTTAAACCGATAACCGTTTACCGGTAACTGATAACGGATAACCGTTGTTCATAATGAGAGGTCTTTGTCATGCCAATCGAAGAATCCGCAGCCGCAATCGAGCCGAGAAAACACGTAAATTTCGTCGAGACGCCGTATGTCCGCAATATCATGGAACGGGCCTCAGCCTATATTGCCGCGGGCTTCCCGGTTCATTTCAGGGGCGCGGCAGGCACGGGCAAGACCACCCTTGCGATGCACCTGGCCGCCAAGATAGGCAGGCCCGTCATCATCATACACGGCGACGAGGAGCACTCCACCTCGGACCTCGTAGGCGGACAGCACGGCTACAGGAAGAGGAAGGTGGTGGACAATTTCATCCACTCCGTCCTTAAAACGGACGAAAGCATGCAAAAAACATGGGTGGATAACCGTCTGACAACGGCCTGCAAATACGGCTTCACCCTCATCTACGACGAGTTTACAAGGTCGAGGCCCGAGGCTAATAACATCCTTCTCTCGGTCCTTCAGGA
>JACRCC010000102.1 GCA_016234405.1 Deltaproteobacteria bacterium
GTTAGAGGTATCGCAAGCTCCATGTACCCGGCGAAATGGTTTCTATTGACATACGGCCCGAATATGCGCGATGCGCGCGAGGACAACTCGGGTCTCAGCGGATAAAACCAGTAGAGACTTCCGTTCCACGTCATCTTTTGAACGACGGCAAAAACCATTAGCGCAATCCCAATGACGATTATCGCGCCGAAAAGCCTTCCTATCTGCCTTTTGCTTCTGTAGTGGTTCACAACGACAAAAAAGACAGCCGCGTAGGACAAGAGCCTGAAAAACCCGTCCATGGTCTCGCCTCTTGCAAGGCTGAGAGCCAAGGGGCGGTCAACCCCGGTTTCCGTAAAGATGGCGTATATCCGAGCCGTATTAGATGAAATCGCCGAAACGGCTCCCGATGGCAAAGGCATTGCCTGAATGAAAACCAAGACAAGGAAAAACGCGAAGGGGATTACGAGACACGCGGGTGTGAGCCTTATGTTGCCGTTTAGAGATTCCTTTAAAAGGAAGACGCCGAGGACGACGAATGAAAGCGTCTCCATTACAAAAGCGGCCCACGGCTGAACGGAGCCGAACGCGAAGGGCGTAAAGACAAGTATGGCTATGATGCCGGCCTCGGCAACGTTGCCGAGGCCGCGGAATTTAGACGCGGGGTTCGCGCCCCCCGCCTCTACCTTTGCGGAAGGATCCGTTGTAGCCATCTTTTTTTGGCAGCCGGTTTGAGTTCCACAGGGTGCGGCGGGGTAAGGGGCAGACCTTGGGCTATCGCCTCCGCGTTACCGGTGAAAAGAGGCTCGGCCCTTTCATCCCCGATTATCTCAGCAGCCGCCCTTCTCGCCGCGGAGAGCACCGGCGGTCTAAACGTTACCGAGTGCCCGTCGCTTGCGACCACGTGCGCGAGATTCCTTTCAAGCAGGTATGAGGAAAATGCCTTTATCATGGGGCCGAGTTCTCCGGTTATGCTCACGCCGGTAATCTGCACGAGCATTATGCCCTTCTCTACGGCGTCGTATAAAGCCTCGGGCCGGTTCAAAAACCAGACGTTGCGCTCAGGATGGGCCATCACGGGGCAATACCCCGCGCCTTTCAAAGACATCAAAAACAAATCCCAGTTCGGCGGCATGGTCTCGACGGGGAATTCCACGAGGACGTATCTGCCCTTTGCGTCAAGCGTGAGTACCTCGGAATTTTTAAGCCTTGCGACGAGGTCCGGCGCGGCAAAGACCTCACACCCTGCCTGTATCGAGAGCGGGATGCCGGACCCGCTCAAGAGGACGTTGAGTCTTTCGGTAAGTTCGATGATCCGGGCGGTTCCTGAATCGTAGACACAAGGGTTGCCGTGAGGGGTGGCGATGATCTTTTTAATGCCGTCGGAGGCGGCGATGCGGCACATCTCGATGGATTCTTCAAAATTAGACGGGCCGTCGTCAACGCCGGGCAGTATATGGCAATGAACGTCTATCATGTTTTACGCTTCTTCCCTGAGGATTCCCCGTACCCGTACCCATACCCATACCCGTAAGAATAGTAAGGATAGTACTGATAGCCGCTCCTTCTGGTAATCTTCACGTTGTTAAGACAAACCCCGAGTACCTTCGCGTTGACGTTCGCAATCATCTGTGAGGTCCTTTTGAGAAGGTCTCCGGTAATCATCCCTCCCCATGCGACGAGCACCACGCCGTCCACGTGTCTGCAGATGAGCAAAGGGTCGGAGACCGCCATCACCGGCGGCGAATCCAATATTATGCGGGTATATTTCTTTTTCGCCTCAGCGATGAATTCGGATATCCGTGTTGAGCTAAGAAGCTCGGAGGGGTTAGGCGCGTGCGCCCCGGAGGTCAATATGTCGAGCGAAGGTATGCCCGCCGCATTTTTTACGTGGGCCGACAATGCCCCTCCCTCCATTATAAGGTTCGTAAGGCCGGTGGAGTTGTCCAAATCGAATGTCTTGTGTATGGCGCTCTTTCTTAAATCAGCGTCTATCAAAAGCACCTTCTCTCCCATGCCGGCCATTGCCGCGGCCAGGTTCGAGGACGTGGTGGTCTTGCCCTCGTTAGGCGTCCCGCTGGTTACGAGTATCACCTGCGGGGATTTGTCTATTGAAGCAAATATAACGCTCGTCATCAGGGTTCTGTAGGATTCGGCTATCGGGGTCTTTGCCTCAGGGGAGACGAATATCATGCCCTTTTCCTTCTCCTTTATGGCCGGTATGACGCCGAGAAACGGCAGCCTGAGGAGTTTTTCAACCTCTTCAGGCGTCTTTACGGTATCATCCATGTAGTCCACGAAAAACGCAAGAAATATTCCGGTAAAGGCGCCGATGAGCGCGCCTAAAAGCGTATACAGCCCCTTTTGGGGGCTGACGGGCGCAACCGGCGTAACTGACCTATCAACGACCTGCACGTTGGAGATGGTTATGCCGCTGGAAAGAGATGCCTCCTGAAGCTTTTTAAGGAGGAGCTCGTAGAACCTCTTGTTGCTGTCCGCCTCCCCCGCCACCACGTTGAACTCTATGGCCTTTCTGCCGAAATCCAACACATCTATCTTCTGCTCCTCTATCGTCTTCTTGATGGAATTCTCCCTTGAAAGCGCTATATCGAAATCGGTCTTTGCGGCGCTGAGCATCTTTCTCGCTTCATCGAGCAGATTTTTCCTCACCACCTCGAGTTCGGTTTTAGCCCTTACCATCTGCGGGTGCTTAGGGCCGTACTTCTCCGAGAGTTCGGATATCTTTTTCCTGAGGTCCAGCTCCCCTATCCTCAGGTTCTGTATGACCATGTTGTTCATGATGTCGGGGACGGTCGAGAGGAGTTCGGGTTTGTCAATCACGCTTTTAATCTGGTTGTATTTGACCTCGGTCTCCTGACGCTTCGCGCCGGACTGCACGAGTTGGGTTACGAGTTCCTGGAGCCTCTGCACGAGCACATTATCCTTCGACTCGAAGGATACTATGCCCTTGCCCTCTCTGTAGAGCTGGAGGACCTTCTCGGATTCCTCGACCCTTGTCCTCAAGTCAACCATGCGCGCGGAGAGCCACTCGACTGCGTCCTTGTAGGGCTTGACGCGTATATCGAGGTTATGCTCGATATACGTGTCCGCTATGGCGTTGGCCATGGCCGCGGCCACCTTAGGGTCCCCGGACGCGAAGTTTATCCTCAATATGTTCGCCTTGCCTCCGGGCACCACGGTCATGTTGTCAAGGAGCATGTTTGTAATGGCCATGTCGAGTTCCACATACGGCTGGATATTCAGGAACTGCTCGGCGGAGGAGGGCTTCTTGTCCGGGAAAAACGACTTGATGGAGTCTCTTATAAACGCCTTGATACTCGGCAATAATGCCTCGGCGTTCGCGCGCTTTTGAGCCTGAAAATACAAACTCTTGTCGAGCTGAAGCTTCCTTACCACCCTGTCGGCGAAGGTCCTGCTTGTAAGTATCTGCTTTTGCGTGTTGAAGTAGTCGTTGAAGGACTTCATCTGCAGATACGGCGAGCCGCCTTCGGTGAAGGTCATGGTGGGGTTATTTTCAAGGTCAACAAGCACCTGCGTCGAACCCTCGTAAACGGGCTTGGCCGTAAAGGAGTACGTTGCGGAGATGCCCGCGATGACGGCAAAAGTAAGAAAAGCGACGTTGCGCCGTTTTAAAAATATCTTCCAGTAATCTCTAAGGTGTATCTCTTCTTCGCTTACGTGCATTTATTAAAGACCTCCGTATGAAAACCGTGAATCGTGAGACGAAACGGCCATAAGGTTTCACGATTCACGTTTCACGGCCGTTTTAAAATATGCTCTCCGGCACATAAACTATGTCGTCCGGCATCACAAGGTCTTCCATGTTTGCGTCGAGAGTCGTCTCTCCTAAGAGGGTTATACCCTCCTTGAGGGCTATACCCTCCTTGACGGTCTTTCTTATTATCTTGGTCCTGCCCTTCGACGCCTTCTGCGTGAAACCTCCGGCGATGGTAACGGCCTTCAAGACGGTTAAACCCTTCGTTATCTTGTAAGCGCCTGGACTTCTGACCTCGCCGTTCACGTAGACGAAAGCGGCCCTGGGCACGTAGATGCTGTCGCCGTCGCGCACCTGCACGTTCATTTTGACGTCCCCGTCTTCAAGGAGCCTTTTAAGCTCGACCGTAATGGTTAAATCCGCGTCTTTGCCGCCCCCGGGCTTAACAACCTTTCTCTGGATATAGAGGGTCTCTCCGGCCTTGTCGGTAATCCCGCCCGCTTTTGAGATGACCTCGAGAAGCGTTGAATTTTTCGTCAGCTCCACGAGGCCCGGTTTTATGAACTCCCCGAGCACCGTAACCTTCTTGCTCTTGTATTCCACGATGAAGACCGAGACCTGCGGGCTTATGATAAACCCGTCCGCATACCTCTGTCTTATCGCCTTCTCCGCGCCGGACAACGTCATCCCGCCGAGACTCACCTCCCCGATGAGGGGCAGCGTTATCTTCCCGTCGCCGCTTATCCGCGCCTCCACGGTAAGATCAGGGTGTTCATATACCGCGATCTTCAGGAGGTCCCCCTCTCCCACGAGGTAGTCTTCGGAGTCCGCGACGGACGACGCGGCCGGAAAGATACAGACAAGGAGAAATAATGTAATTATAGACTTCTTTATCATCGTTATCTTAGAGAATTCAACAGCGACAATTCTCTTATTAATTCCTTTCTGTCATCCGGGCCGAGAGAGGCGGGGCTTGACGGAGGGGTCTTTTTGGCCACGGTCGTCTTGCGGTTCATCCGCAAGGTCTCGCTGCCGACCGTAAAACTATTCGAGTTTCTCACGATTACGGCGCCTGCAAGCACGGTCACCTGAGTTTTCTCATCCGACGCATCAACCACGAAATCCGCCGCAGACGCCGAAAGGAGCGCCGTAGGACTCTCTACGGTAAACGCGGACCCCGGCGCCATCCTCTCGAATTGGATATACCGCGCCCTGCCCTTCAACGCCTTGACATAAACCTTGAGTCTCTTGGCGTCAGGCTCGTATATGTATTGGATAATGCTTAGGGCGGCGTCCTTTCCGAGATTCACGAATGAACCATCGTCGAGGGAAATCCTTGCGTAGCCGTCTGCCTCCGCCGTAATCCTGTCTCCTATATAAACCTTAAATGCCGGAAGACCCCCCTCCACCTCTATCGGCTTCAACACCCCTATCCTTACGACTGTAACTTGTCCGCGCGCCGCCTCTATCCTCCCGACCATGCCGCGCTCTCCTGCCCGCGCTCCACTATGGGTTGCCATAAAAACTGCAAGAAAGATTATCGCCGCGGACGCTCGGTTGAAGGGAATTTTTGCTCCAATCATTGATATGTATGCCGGGGAGATATCCTTAGGTATCGGCTAATGACAACCCGCTCTTGTATATTGGTTGTAGCTCAGGCCTTCAGGCCTGATTGTATCAGATTATATCAGGGCTAAAGCCCTAAGCTACGGGACACGGTAAGTGGCCACTCATTATTATAACAAAAAGACCTGCGGTTAGCCAGATTAAAGAGCAGGCTCAACTCGCAAGTCTTTTATTATAAAAGTCCGCCAAAAAGCAGACCTACTGAGCTTACGTAGGATGGGTGAAGCGCACCCGTCAAAACATTTTGTGTTGGGTCAGCTGCGCTTGACCCAACCTACGGGTCTGCCGCTACAGACCGACGTTCAATGTCACGGAATAAGAGTTCTCGTCGTAATCAAAGGCGTCTTGGGTGGAATTCCGGGTCCTGTGGCGGTAGTGGACTGCGGCCTCGATCATATCCGACGGCAGATACTTGAAACCTATACCGCCACTGACGTATACGTCTTCCCTTGCAAGATCCCTCGGCGCGTTCTTGAAAGTATATTTATCCCTGCCGTACGAACCGTTGAGGGTTACCCCCGCGCTCCTCGTGAAGAAGTGGCTAAACTCCGCGAAGCCGCCGGTGGTCTGAAAGAAGCTTGCGGTCTGAAGATTCGACTCGTTGGTCTTCCTCTCTCCGATGAGTTTTATGCTCGTATAATCGCTCAAGGCGTGGGTAATGTCCAAAGAGGCCACCCACGTATCGTATGTCATTATAGTGGGGTCATTGAACTTCTTCCATTGATAGCCGCCTTTTATCGTGCCCTTGAGTTGTTCGGAGACTTCCCACGTTACGCCGCCGAGCGCGCGCTCGGCCGTGTTGTCGAGGTCCGGCGCATCCCTGTCGAAGTTGAAGTTGTTAACGTCGTACTCCAAGAACGCCGAGGTCTTGGGCAGAAACCTGAAATAGACGAAACCTTGGGCAAGATGCTCGATTCTATTTCTGAATTTGGACGACAGGAACTCTTGCTTGACGGCCGTATAATCCACCTCTATCTTCGAGATGTCGGCAAGTTTGTACTCAATGGAGCCTCCGGCCGCGTTTCTGTCGAACTTTTCTATGAAGCCCGTGGACGAAGAACCCCTCGGCTCGTGGCCTCTTGCGTAATCGTCCCTTAACTGTAAAGTGAAATCACCCATGATATTGAACTTCGCAAGCCCGCGCAGGGCCTGGTCCTGCGTGTTGTCCTCGGAATAGGTGTCGTGTCTTTCCAGCGCAGTATTGTATTCCGCCTCGAGGTAATGCATCCTCACGGGCCACTGGAGCTTCAGACCAGGCACGGTCGTCGTAACCGTATCCTGCCTCTGCAGGGTGCCGGTGGCGTATACGTTGTCGGTGTATCTCTCTTTCATGACGAGATACGGATGCACCTCCAAACCCCCGAAGTTTATCCGCGCCCCGGGCGCATTCTCTGCCGTATAAGAGATTGCAGGGAACAGGAATACGAGAGAGAAAAACAGGGCTGATTTTATGATGCGCACGCCGATTGTCTCCACTATACAAAAAATGATTGTTGACGTTATTTTATAAGATATTCCCGCGCTCATGTCAAACGATTTTACCGTTTTTATCGTTTTCTTCCCTGAAAAGCAACGGGCCATGTCTGGAAAAAACCGGCGTTAAAACGGCTAGTTGAGCGATGCGAATAACGACAGATACCTCTCAGCCGCCTTATCCCATGAATAATACACCCGTATCCTGTCTTTGGCCCCCTCTTCAAGGGAACGCCTTTTCTCTGCCGTCATTGACTCTATCTCTTTTACGGCGGCCGGGATGTCTTTTTCCGCGTCTTTAAAATAAAACGCCTGCGGCGCAACCTCGCGGTTGAATGCGTTGTCATGGGCAACGACGACGTTGCCGCAGGAAAGGGCCTCGAGGAGAGACGGGTTCGTGCCGCCGACGGTATGGCCGTGAAAATAAGCCGCGCAATGGAAGCGAAGGGCGGCGAGCTTCATGCGATCATAGACCGCCCCGATAAAACGCACCCTCTCTTTGGCGTTACCGGCAAGCATCTTCACATACGGCGTATCCGCCTTATGGTTGCCTGCTATGACAAGCGGCCTCCTCGTGTCCGATGACTTGAAACCATTTATAATCTCCGCAACGTTATTTTCAGGCTCAAGCCGGCATACGACTAAATAATATTCCCGGGGACGCAAACCCCATTCATCAAGCATGGCCGGATTCGGCGCGGCGCCGATTACCTCGGCGCCGTAAGGGATGACGGCGCACTTGGGTATTTTTTTATGACGGCGCAGGAGATGGTCCTTAATGCCTTCGGCGTCGGCGATAATCATGTTAGGCGTCTTCATGGCCAAAAACTCCATGACCTTGAAGTAGGTCTTTGCAGCGCCCCCCCACTTGCCCCGTGCCCATTCTATGCCGTCCATGTTTATCAAGACTTTGGAGCCGAAAAGGCGCGGGATAAAGCAGAAAAACGACGCGCCGTAGCCGAGCATGTAGACGGCGTCATAGGAGCGCCTTGCGTGCCAGAGACACCGCAAGTCGTAAAATATCGTCGTCAAGGGGCCGAGGGCAGGGGAGGGCACGTATGCAAGTTTTACTCCCCTGTATGAGGCGGGAGACGATGCGCCCGTCCCTTCGCAATAGACCGTTACTTCAACGTCCAATCTGACGAGCCGCGCGGATAGCTCTTCCGCGAAGGTCTCAAACCCGCCGTACTTCGCGGGTATACCGCGGGCGCCGAGGATGGCGAGCTTCATTTGCCGTTATCCGCTCCCGCGTTCCAGAAGGCGTCGGAAGAGGTCTTCATTATGCGGTCTACGGTATCCCATTCCTTTTTCTGGACATGGAACCAAGTGGTGGCTATCATCCCCTCTGCCCCCGGCATACCAGCCATATATCTGCTGAAGTTCCTCGTCGTAGGGACGGCCGTCCACGTGGCGCCGAGCACCCCGTGTCCGTCTTTTGCGAAGGCCGCGGCGCTGGGAAACTCCAAACCCGGTTCAGAATAGCGCCAATCGCAGATGACGACGTCTTTGGGTATTTTACCCCTAATCTGCGCATATCCTTCGACACCGTGCAGGTACCTGAAATTCATGCCCGGGAATTCATACGGAGCGGCGAGCATGTCGCCCCACATCCACGTCTCAACGCCTTTTTTCTTGAGATACCCGTGAAGCCTTTCTACGTCCTTCAAAAAAAGCTCCGGCGGCAGCATCCGCTCTCCTTTTGGAGCCGCCGCCTCATCGTGGCCTATGTGGACGGCCCTCGGACGGATAAGCTCGATTATCTCGTCGAGCATGGCGGTTACGAACCGATAGGTCTCCTCCTTACGCGGGTCATAGGTGAACTTGTTATACATGAGCTCCGGTCGAGAATTCTTCAAAAACCAATACTGGTGGGTCAGCAGCTTCACCTCCGGCACCACGTCAAGTCCGTTTTCCACGGCAAAGGATACGACCTCCATGAAATCCTCGGCGCTCCATGCGCCTTTGAGCGCGGTCTCGGCGTTTGCCTTGAAGCGCACCCCGTCGGAGACGTCCATTATCAAAATATTGAAGCGTCCGAGGCGCGCCTTGTTGATAAGAGTTTTTATGTCTTCTTTGTTAGTATGCCGCACGACAAGATGCAGGGCGCGCGCCTTGTGGTCGGGCCAGTCAATGATAGCGCCCTGCCGGAACGCTCCGCCCTCTTTCGTTATAAGCCCCTCCATGGTCGCAAGCCCGTATAAGACGCCTATTTCGTCGGCCCCGGCAACGGTTATGACGCTGCCCGCCACTTCGATTACATAACCGCCTCTGCGGGTCAAGGCTGCCCGGCGTTCTGATGAATCCGCCTCTGTCGGCGCCGCGACCTCCGCCTTGATGCCCGGGCTGCCTTTTTCCAAAGGCAGCGAAGCCATTGCCGCCTTGAAGGAACTGACCGGCGACTTATATGTCCGCTCAAACGCCGGAGGAATGTCCACTGCCGCATTCTTGCCGAGTCTGACGGCAGAACCGCTTAAATTCATTTTCTTAGGCTGCGGCGAAAAGTCCCCGGCGTTGACGCCGAAAGAAGACGCGCGCGTCAAAAAGATGATCGCCGCCGACAAAAAGACCGGACGAAGAACCCCGATACCGCGGCATGCCTTCATTCGTACCCCATCTCCTTCATGGTCTTTTCAAAAACGGAACGCACGAGCGGGTGGAGGTCAAAAGGTTTTTTCCGAGCGGCGGGGACAAGCGTTTTATACGCATAGCCCAAAAACTTCCCGTCGTTGCGTAGTCCGCAAAATTTCAGTATCCCGGCAAGCGACTTTTTGGGGTCTTCGACAAGCGATTCGTATCTTACAAGCATGACTGCCGGATCACTTTTGAGAAGCTTGATCCCCTCTCTCATCGTGAGCGCCCACTCCACGGCCGCCCTGTCCGCGTGGCCGGTCAGCGCCTTCAACTCCGCAACCGAACCGCAGAGGTCAGGGTCTTCGCAAGCGACCTGCTCGATTAACAGCCTCCACTTCCTGTCGTTGACCCCCCACCAGTCGTGAACCTCTCCCTTGACGTTTTCACCAAGACGCTTTGACCACGTATCAATGGAGCGGCATGTGTCCCAACCGCTGCGCGCAAGGAACAGGAACTTAGCGTCGGGGAATATCGCCTTGACGAACTGGACCCTGAAGATAAGCTCCGGGTATTTGTCCACGACCCGTTTTGAAAACGTCGCGGCAAGATACGCGCCGTATAGTCTGTGCGCGTTTTTTATGACATCCTTGCCTGCGTCATCCGCGCCAAGTCTGTACCGGGCGGGACCTTTAGTATAGCCGCCGATTATGTCCTCCTCATTATAAAGCGAATGCCACAGGGCCTTTGGTTCGTTGAGAAACGCAACGTCCCGGTGCATGGAGAGGACTACCCCAAGTATGGTCGTGCCGCTCCTTCCCGTGCCAAGTATGAATATAGGCATCTCGACCTTTTTAACGGCCGGGAGGCGCTTCTCAAGCGAATAGAGAGCGAAGACGAGCGGGTTTATCCACCTGCCTCTCGTCGTGAGAGGACGCCCCTCGAAGAGGGCATAGCTTACAAGGCGCGATACGGCCTTTGTAGGCCGCGTCCTGATATAAAGACCGTCGAGTTGGGCTATCATCTAACCCTCCAGCCTCCCGGCCTTCCGGATGCTTCCCCGTAAACGTCCATCAGTTTTTCGTAGTAAATGTCCTTGTTGAACCGGGTTTCAACGCACCTTCTCGCCTCGACTGACATGACTCCGTATCCCTCCGCTCCGATGCGTTCCGCCTTCCCGACCGCCTCTATCAACGAAGATACGTTCTTGCTTTCAAAGAGTAACCCGTTTACTCCGTCGCTTACGACCTCCGGGATGCCGCCTATCCTTGACGCGATGGCCGGCTTGCCCAGCGCGAACCCCTCTATAATGGAGAGGCCGAATGTCTCATAGCACTCGGAAGGCACAATCAAGAATCCCGCCCCTTTGATGGTTTCCGATAAGGCACGGCCCTTGAGATAACCGCACATCTCCACGTTGGCAAGGTTATTCGCCGCCGTATATTTGACAATCTCGTCCCTAAGAGGCCCGTCTCCGGCAATCTTGAGCCTCCTGCGCGGGAACTCTTTCCACGCCTTCAAAAGCGTCATTACTCCCTTTTCCCTCGAGAGCCTGCCTGCGTAAAGGTAATATTCACCGCGGACATGCGACGGCGCGCAGATCCCCGCGTCTATGAAATTATATATCCGCGCGGTCTTGCCCTCAAGGGCGGGCCTGTATTTCAAATGTTTATCCTCGATAAATCCACTGACCATAATGAACCTGTCAACGTATTTCTCGTAAGGGAAGAAAAAATCCCTCACATAGCATTCAAGCGCCGAGAGGGCGCTGTACGCGAGCCCGCCCCTGTTGCACCTTTTCAACGCGCAGTGATAATAACTCCCTCGGGCGCATCTTTCACATATCTCGCCTGAGGCGTCTATGAACAGATAAACCGGGCAGAGCATCCTAAACTCGTGCACGGTCATTACAACGGGTATGCCGCGCCTTTTAAATACCGGCAGTATCGCGGACGTAAGCCTCCCGTAAAAGATATGCAGGTGCGCGACGTCCGGCCTGTGCCTCTCGATAAGGGCTTCGAGTTTTCTTTTGGCCTCCCGCGAGTAGACGAACCGAGCGGAGGAAATCGCCCTCTCTAATAAACCGCCGCCGAAAAAGTCCACCGGGGCCGCAAACCATTCCCTGTACGGGGTGTCAACGATCTCCGCGTCCGCGACGCTGAACTCTATGACCTCGCGCCCCTTTTCACGCAGGAGCCTCGATGTCTCGAGATAGACCCTCTCGGAGCCGCCCTTCAGATAATGGTGGTTATTTACCTGCAGCACTCTCATCGCTTTAAGACGGTCCCCTTTCCGTTTGGCTGCGAAAGCACCGAGAACGTGAGCCCCATAAACGCCCAAAGATAAAATGAGAACTGCCTTACCTCAAAGGTCTGGTTGACAAGGTTAAGCGGGATCAAAAGTAACATGAGTATCCTGCACGCAAGGAGCGCGTCTTTCCGGAATCCGTCCACGTCCGCAAGCAGGTTGAACGCCATCAGCTTCTTGTATAAGTAGTACAACGTCAGGGCAAAAAATGACAACCCGATTATCCCGTAGTAGAACAGGAGCGCGAGCCAATATACGTCTTCAAAGGCCTTAAGCATTTTTTCAGAAAACAAATACGGCATGCGGTAGTTCATGGCGAGATAATCCGTAAGAAACTGCTTATCGGGACTAAGCCCGTAGAGCAGATGCCGGTCCGCGCTGGTCAGATAATCGAGGAATATCCTTACCATGCCGAGCCTCTGTGACTCAAGATTGTCAAGGTACTGAGGAGAAAGGAAAAACAAAAAATCCCGGCTCGTATTGCCCTTGTCCGCGTATAAAAGAACGAACAGGAGAACGAGTATGCCTGGGGTCAGGTAAAAGACCACCCTTATGCCGCGCTTGAAAAAGATGTAAAGCCCGCCGGCTATAATGGCAGAAAGGAACGCGGCCCGCGACCCGGAAAAAAGTATCGCCGCGAAGAGATACGCAGCGCCTGCGCCGATGGCCGCCGTCCCAAGCCCGACCCTCGTTCCAAAGACAAAAAGAAACACCAACCCTATCAAAAGAAAACTCGCGTAGCTGATGGTGTAGGCCATTGTGCCGAAGACCTCGTCGCCGGTTACCGTGGTGAACGCAATGCCCATCTCTCCGGAGAGTTCCCTGGGCCTAAAAAACTCCAACACCGCGTCGCCGCCGATGTACTGTAGATTACCTATCGTGGCCTCCACGAAGGCCAGCGCAATCACGACCTTAATAAACGCCAACGCCTGTTTTTCAGAGGGCTTAATCCAGCAGAGGATGTAGACCAAAAAGACGTACCTTAGCAGCGCCTTTAAGCTAAGGACGGCGGTTATGAGCGAGGAATTATTTATGACAACCGTCAGCAGGGCAAACCCCATGAACATGAGCAGAAAAAAGGAGGACTTCTTGCTCACCACGCTTAGCCTCGACTCGAAGACGGACTTGAGAAAAATAACTAACGCAAGGGAGAGCACCAGCGCGTCAGGCGCCTGCCTCAAGATAAGATACGCCTTCTCAGGCATCGGAAACCACTTGAGGATGAAATCCTCGAACGGGAGGTAAAACCCCAATAAAAAAACGAGATATACCGATCTATTCATTCATCGTCCTCCCCCTCTCGATGAGAATAAATCCCTTTGAGACGGCAAGCGCCCGGGCGAAACTAACGGGGATATGACGTGAGTCCGGTTCATCTAACGCTCAAGCGGCTTTTTTCTCCGCTCAACACGGACTTCCAAACTTCAAGATAACGGCCGGCCACCTTGACCGAGTCATGGTTGTCCTCGACATATTGTCTCGATACCCTTCCAACCTCGGCGACCCTGCCTCTATCTTTTAAAAACGATTCTATCTTCCTCATGATATCGTCCTCATCAGGTCTTATATTCACAACCGGGCAGGCACCGAGGCCCATCGCCTCAACTGCCTTATCCTCCGCGCCGCTGAACACGACCTTGCCCATGGCCATCGCATAAACGGCGTTCATGCCGTAAGAATACGAAAAACACTGGTCTATCACTATATTCGCCCTCGACAGCAACACAAGATAGTCCGCAAGCGGGAGCCTGCCTTCGATTACCGCCTCGATGTCATTAGGGTATCTTTCCTTCAGCCTTTTCAGCGCATTCTCGATGATGCGCGTGCCTTTGAAACCGGCCCTGTTTAAGCCGTGAAAGACAACGAGCCTCCCCTTCACTTTGTTTTCCGCGCATTCAATCCCGGCGGTATTTATGGGCAACGGTATGATGGGCTTTAGGTTCGGGCAACCCTCGTAACTAAGCGCATACTCATAGCCAATCGGTATTATGGCGTCTACCGTTGATGCGAACTCAGCGTCCCACGCCCCCCGCGTTTCACCGTCATAAAGGCAATGGCCACCCTCCGTGTCAAGCGCGGCGCACGAAGGACACGGCGAGTAATCAAGCTTCCTTACGGCGTTTAAGTAGCGGCTGCTGCACCCGCACGCCACCAAAAAAGACGACGCATTGCCCTTGATAAGCCGCCTCATAAGCGCGCCGTTAAGACCTTGCAGCGACCTTCTTGCAAAAAAATACGGCCCCATGAACTGGACGACGTCGTGTCCGGTAAGCCTCTTCATCTTCAAAAACGGCGCGGCCAGCCTCTGGGCAACCCTGACCGGATTTCTGCTCCTTGTCCTGCCAAGGGATACGTCGCCCGGTATCTTCCTCCATCCGCTTCCGGTGCCGGCTATGGTGACATCGGTATAACCGAGCGCAAGGAGCCCCTGTTTCAAATTTTTGTGCACGCCGCTGAACTCTTCAAACAGCAGTATCTTCAAACGCCCCCCAAAAAAACACTCCTTCTAAAAACCCTTCCCCCTGAGCAATATTGAAACAAGCTTGTTTTTTTCGCCCTTATTGAGCGTCATCCATGAATACGCCAAAGCAAGACATATCCATGCCGCGGATGCCCTCAAGTTCACCGCCCGGCTCGACCACGTGTGCCATGACGCCGCGGCAATTATAAGCAGCCCGCCGCACCAAACGGCGATAATCCGCGCCGACGGCATGAACCCGTGGCGCTTCTTCGCATAATACAGGAGATAGGCGAGATTGCACGCATACAGAATGAAATAGACAAACCCGACGCCTTCGGTGGTTTTGAAATAGACTATCGCCGCGGCGCCTAACCCAAGCAACGCCGCCCACCAAAGAACCTCTTTCCATAAGAGCACCTTCACGTCGGCATAGGCGAGTATCGTCATGCCAAGCACCCAGCTTGCAACCTTGAGGTAATCGCCGAGGAGCATCCATCGGACGATATCCAGAGACGGCATGAACTCCTTTGTATATAAAATATTGACCACAAGGGGTTTCAGCGCTATTACGCCCACGACCAACGGCACGGCAAACAGGAGCGAGAAGCGCAGCATATTGTTCATAAGCCTCAGACGTTCTTCCTTGTCTACGATGCCGCTCAACGCCGGCAGATAATAAGTCCCGAAGGATTGCAGGATGAGCATCATGTAGACCATGCTCAGCGACCATGCGACATTGAAAATCCCGGCGCCCGCAAGGCCTTCGTGCCGTGTAATAAACACTCTTATGGCCAACAACGCGCCCGTTGACACGAGCGACGCCGCAAACACGGCGCCTGCGAAACGAAAAAAATCCCTGAGCGACGCCATGTCCAGACCAAACCCGCCGGACACTATGGGTTTAAGCCATCCTTCTCTGTATGCCATCCATAACCCCAATAACGATCCGGCCAAGGACGAAATGCCAAGCAGCCATATAAAGGCAACGGTATAACCCTGTTCCACGAACTTGCTTACGGGATATACCATTATCGCCGCCGCTGCGGCAACGGCTATTTGTACAAGCGCAAGTCTGCCGATGGCCCTGAAACCGTTCAAAAGCCCGTTCACAAAGACGGATAACGCCGTCAGCGCGACCGGGACGGCAGTCCAACGCACAAGGCTCACGGTCTTCGCATCGCCAGCCTCGAAAACGACCGCGCTTATCCATGGGGCGAACAAAACGAATATCGCGGCGGCCGCAATCCCTCCGGCCGCAAAAAGCCAAAAGACCGTTGCGAGGTATCTGTCTTTTTCCAAGCCTTCCCTGACGGCAATGCCCTGGACAATCGGCGTCGGACCGCCGAGTGTGCCGCCGGCGGAAGCAGTCTGAATTATCTGGCGTAAAAGCGAATACAAACCGGCGCCGGAAGGCCCCAAGACCACCGCTATTATCTTGGAGCTGAACATGTTGAGCAGTATGCTTGCCGCGGAGCCTAAGCCGGTTTTGAAAAAAGCCTTTAGGATGTCACGCATATCTTCTGCTCAGCCGCCTTACCGTCAAGACCGTCCGCCTGGCCAGATTTTTAATCGGCGGGATACCCATTAAGGCCGATATGCCCCTGCCGGCCAATGAACCCCCTGCGGTTACCGCTTGCGAGAAAAATCTGACCGGCCATGATATGTCTGCATCAGTAAACTCATAACCAATCCTATTTAGATCACCGTTGTCTTTAAATGCGCCGTTGATTCGAACTATCTGCAGACTATTCAATTTTCCCTTCCACTTGTCAACTTCGGACTTTTCTATATTCCTGTAATACGTCTTGCTGTCATAAAATACGCCGTCCAGTCCTGCCTCCCCGGCGTGTGGTTTTTCCCCGGGGCGCAGCATATCTCTGCTCCAGCCTATGCCAAGAAAGCCGCAGATCTTCTTGGTCCGGCCTTCCGGGTCGGCCACTAATTCTTCATATACGACCGGCAATATCCTGTCAGGGGCAAAACGAAGCGCGTCGAACCCGGCTTTAAAGCAATCCTGAACGTGGCAAATTGCGTCGGGTACGTGCCTGCTGATTGGACCGGCGGCTACGTTCAGCGCCGCCGCCTTTTTGCCGACCTCCATGAGGGAGGCTATTATCGCCCTCGGGTCCCTGATTACAAAAATAAATTTTGCCTTGGGGCAAATCTTCAACAATTGGTTGAACACCAGAACGTTATCAGGCGTCTTTTCGCTCAGGAAACTTTTTTTCCGCTCATCCGCGAAAGGGAGAAGGAGACCCTCAATCAACGAGCATACATGCGCGTCCACCTCGCCCTGCGAACGGAATATACCCGTCCTGCCGTTTGAAATGGACTTTTGAAGTCTGTCTCTCAGCCGCACTATCTCCGGGATATTGTCGAACTCGGGGCCGCCTGCGACATCCTCATGGGAATCGAGTATATTCTGGAGCAGGGTCGTCCCGGAGCGCGGCGCGCCGCCCACGAAAATCAGACGCCTGCCCTCATCGTAATTGCTCATGATGCAAACCTTCTTCCGAATTCACCAATCACGTCCGCCTGTTCACGAGGCTCGATATGCGGCCCCATCGGGAGGCTCAAAACCGATTTGGCAAGCCCTTCAGTAACGGGAAAATCGCCGGCCTTTAAACCCGTATCCGCGTAGGCCTCGGACAGGTGCGGCGGCACGGGGTAATGTATGAGCGTGCCTATGCCTTTTTTCTCAAGGTGCGCCCTTATCGCGTCCCGCTCGGCATGTCGCGCCACAAACAAGTGCCAGCACGGTTCAGCCCAATCAGGGACAAAAGGCAGAACAAGACCCGCGCAGTCTTTCAATGCGTCAAGATAACGCTTGGCGATTTGCTTCCTGCGGCCGTTCCACTCGTCGAGTTTTTTGAGTTTCACCCTTAAAAAAGCCGCCTGCAGCTCATCGAGCCTGCTGTTAAAACCTTTTACCTCGTTATGATATTTGACCTTTGACCCGTAGTTCCTAATGAGCCTTACTTTTTCCGCAAGCTCACCGTCGTTTGTCGTAACGGCCCCTCCGTCTCCAATCGCGCCGAGATTTTTTCCGGGATAGAAACTAAAACCCGCGGCATGGCCAAGCGCGCCCGCGCGCCTGCCTTTGTATCCGGCCCCGTGCGCCTGGGCCGCGTCTTCAATCACCTTCAGGCCGCGCCTTTTCGCCGTCGCATTTATCGCGTCCATGTCGGCGCACTGTCCGTAGAGGTGGACCGGCATAATGGCCTTCGTCTTTTTTGTAATCGCCTTTTCTATAAGCTCAGGATTGATGTTACATGTCCTCTCATCCGGCTCCACCGGCACGGGGGTCGCCCCGGAGTAAGAGACGGCCAGCCACGTGGCGATGAACGTGTTGGCGGGCACTATGACCTCGTCGCCCTCACCTATTCCGCAGGCCCTGAGTATCAGATGCAGGGCGTCAAGCCCATTGCCGACGCCGATGCAATGTTTAACCCCGCAGTAGGAGGCGAACTCGGCCTCGAACGCCTCTACCTCTTTACCGAGGATGAACGAGCCGGATTCCATGACGCGGCGATACGCTGCGTCGAGGTCGTCTTTGAGTTCAAGACGCGCATAATTAAGATTAAGAAACGAGACGCTCATAATTCGTCAATTCGCCAGAAAGTCGGCAAGCACCCTCTGCGCCTTATCTACATCTATCGTAAAGTTGACGTGGATATCGCGTCTTCCATCTTCGTCATCGCCGAGACATTGCAAATCCAATCTTAGATATTTTGCAATGGTCGAGAACGCGGATATATCGTTCCTCTTCGGCTGAAAACATAATATTTTGCAATTGGGACTGCAAAATATTATGTTGGTAAAGGCCGCCCCCGTGGCGCCTGCAATAAATTCCGCGTTGTTGAACAGCGAGACCTGCTCAGAGATAGACCAACTTTCGAGCGTTACCACTTCAAAATCGTATTTCTTGAAAACGTTTATAACCTCGTCTTCATTGTATCTCCTTAGCCGCGAGGCGTTTTGCCGCGACAAGAAAATTCTTTTCGGATGATTTGCCGGCCCTCTCAGCCGCAGCAATTTATTTCTCAAAAAATCAATGCCCCGGGTGTCGAATTGAAAATCGGTAAAGTCTGCGGCGTCAACGTCCTTATAGTTGGGAGGGATCACGTTTATGAAGGACAGGTAATATAATCTTTTGATTTTATAACCATAACCCTTTTTCAGATATATTATTTCACGGCCCTCCGCGTTAAAAAAATCCAACAGCTCCTTGAATTGAGGCACGTCGGCGACAACGTCATCCACCAGCAAGGGCGCGCTTTTCGGGACATGCATCTCATTTAACAGATTGAACTTGGGCAGTATCTCGCAGACAAAATGATAATAATTGTAAGAATAGTTCGCCGACAGCATGATGCCTTCTTCTATTCCCTTGCCGCTGTCCTTATGCCGGATTATCATCTTGCCGCCGGAGAAGCACAGCGCGACCGTATCGGAGTATCTGAACTTATTTTTTTTATCATGGGCCGGCAATTCGTAAATTGCCTTCTCACGGCCGGCGACAACGACGTTTGACGAACCGAAGACAACGGCGTTATCCAATTGAGCGGCGTAAACGTCATGCCCGTCAAAAAAAACCAGACCGTTGTCCTGACGGTAATATTGCGGTTTGGCCGCACAGAGCCTGTTTTTCGCCTGAAAAAGTATCTTCTTCGATTCGACGTCTTTCACCCCTATTGCTTCGACATACCGGTACTTTTGCCTGCCCGGGCTGATGAACGTAAGAACGGTAATTATTTTATTGACCTGCTTCTTATTTAAATGATTGGTTGTGAATAAGAAAAAAAATTCTCGCGCTTTTCTTAGAGGCCTAAAAAATGCTTTTTTGATATTTTTAAACCATATTTTGCCAATCTCCATCTAACTTATCCCCGCGCGCGGCCTTCGATAAATTCCCGGTAATCCCTGTAATAATCCGATTCCTCATAGACATTAGACGCCAAAACAAGACAAACCGAGCCGGATGAAAAATTATCAAGTTCCCTCCATATCATCGGGCACACGTACAATCCGTAGTACGAGCGGTTCAGGTGAAATCTCTTTTTCTCCCTCCCGTCGTCCAACACCACGTCAAAACTCCCGGACATGGCGACGATGAACTGATGCAGGTCCTTGTGCGCGTGCCCTCCCCTCTCCGCGCCACCCGGAACGTCATAGAGGTAATAGACCCTCTTTATCTCAAAGGGCACATTGCGCTGCCCCTCGATGAAAGTCAGGTTGCCGCGCGGGTCGGCAATCTTGGGGAGGTCAATCATCTTACAATCGGTTATGCCCACGATATGTCTCCTTTGCCTGTTACCGCGGCTCGCACACCGCATACAACTCGGCCGCGTATCCGGGAAAATCTTTTCCGAGTTCGTAAAAACCCCGCATCATATCTTCGGTCCAATGGTCTTCAATCTGCTTGTTGGAAAGAGGTTTGAAGAACACCCCGCCCTCCGCCACGACCTTAAGCCCTGCGTCCGTTATATCCGCGCTCAAGGTGTCTGACGTATAAACCCTGCGATGGCCCAAGGCAACGTCCCTTGCGTTGAGTTGACAGGGCTGCTCGAGCAGCCCCATCTTCACGGCCGCAAGCCTGTGTATGGAATTGCCGTTCGGCACCCCGGCGATTATCCTGCCGTCTCCGGTCAACCAGCCCCTTGCGCGCCTGAGGATCCCGACCGGTTCCTCCACGTGCTCAAGGACGTGTTCCATTATAATGGTGTTGAACTTGCGCTCCGGTTCGTATGTCTCGAAGAGCGAATTGACCTTCGTGAGGTTCGGCGCATCCGGTATGCGCTCAAGAAGCTCGGCCGCCGCCTCGACAACCGTCAGGTTCTCGAAGTCGTTAACAAGCAGCCCCGTCATCTCGCCTTCGGCGGGGCCCATCTCCAGACCGCGCGGCCCCCTGAGATGCGGCCTTAGACTCTGATAACGGAAGCGAATGAGCCGCTTATCGAAATCAAGCTGCTCCTTCAGATACCAGCCTGAAATGCCTTGTATCCTACCCTCCTCGCTCATGCCAAAACCTTCTTCATGCTCTCCCATTCAAGCCTTAAACCCTCTTCGAGCGGCACGAAGTCCCATTTGCCGAGAGACTTCAGCATCCTTGAATTGTCGAGACGCATGGAGTATCCGGCGGGCTTGTCCGTGATAAGCCGCGGTCTGCCGGAAAATCCCGATATCCTCACGAGCGTCTCCGCCGCTTCCAATAGCGTTGTCGAGGAGCCCCTGACTATGTTCACCGGCCCTATAGCCTTTTCATCGGAGGCCGTTGCCCTTAAAGCGGCCTCCACCGCGTCCGAGACGTAGAGGTAATCCCTTTGGGCGCTCCCGTCGCCGTATACGGCCGGTGGCTCACCTCTGAGAAGCGCCCTTATGCTCTGCGGTATGAACTTTTGGTACGCCTCCTCGCCAGGGCCGAAGATATGACCTAAGCGCAATACCGCGTAACCGCACCCGCAGCCTTTGGCGTGCGCCCTCACGAGGCTTTCACAAAAAAGCTTGGATGCGCCGTAAAGACCGGAAGGTGAAACAGGCGTGTCCTCGTCAATGACCCGCCCGTCCATCGGAGGGCCGTAGACGTCCAACGTGCTTGCGAAGACTATCTTTTCTGGGGGTTCCGGCAGGCTCTCAAAGAGGGAGCGTGTGCCAATGAGATTGTCGCGGAAGATTGCCCCGGTATTATCCGCATCCTTAGACGTTTTTGGGGTGAACCCCCCTATGTGAATCACAATGTCGAATTTTTTTATGCCTGCCGTTTCCCATGTGCCGCGGACAAGTCCCTCAAGCGGCGCGTTCACCCATTTTATCCCATCCGTTTTTTCCCCGCAACCGCTCCGGCTCAGGGCAACGACCTCGGCGCCTGTCTCCCGCAGGAGACGCCGGAGAAGATGGCTGCCGATGAACCCCTTCGGGCCGGTCAGAAGAACCCTCTTGCCGTTAAGTGAAATCACCGCGCGCGCCTCTCCAACTTCTCAAGTTCCTCAACCCTTGTCAATACGGGTTCCCTGTCCATGCCGCGTATCCAGACGAGTCCGTCTGGGAGCGGGTTCATCTTTTTTGCAAGCACGGGGAATCTTCCGTCAAGCGCGATGTTGCAGTATATCTCAGGAAAGTTCAGCCCCGCCTTGGTGAAGAAGTAATGGGTGGTGAAGAACCTGCCGATGTTTATCTCGGTGGGGTTGGGAAAACCCGATACGTCGCACGTCATGTCCACGGAGAATATCCCGTGAGGTTTTTTGTCTATCGCGAGTATCGCGTCCAACGCGGCCCTGTCCACCTTTTCATCGGAAAACGTCTCGGCGACGCCGGTTATGCCGGTAACGCCGGAGAGCGTCCTGTTGCCGAAGTTCCAACTGCGTCTTTTTCTGCCCTGCGCGACTACAAGCTCCCCGTCATGCCAGATGGACTGCCACGTAACGGTCTTTTCGGTGAGCAGTTCGGAAGCGGTAAAACTCCCCCAACCCTTGAACCTCTCGACCCAAAGCCTCGCAAATTCGTAATTATCCGTTGGCAGCGCGCCCCTGCCGCCGCCACCCTCCGTTGCGCGGAGCCAGATGGTCTTGCCGAGTGTGTCGAACGCGAGTTTCAGGTCTGATTCGTCTTTAAGCAGCACGGTCTTAGGCACCCGGATACCGGCCGCATCCCAGACCTCATACGACATCCCCTTGTCAACGCAGGTCTCGATAGTTTCCGCGTCAGGCAAATATAACTTAACGCCCAAAGCCGTAATATCCGCCCTGAGCCTCGATATTGCCCTGACCTCAAAATCGTTCTGCGGGTGAAGAAAATCCGGTCTTGCCGACTCAAGGAGATTCAAAAGCCTGCCGCGATATTCCCCGGACATGGCCGAAGGCACCACGTGCCTTTCATCCACGTCGGCTAAAAAGAGGTCTGACGGAATGCATGACGCGCCTATAAGATAATCCCTTCTGCCCGATTCCCTCAAAGACCGTGTAAAGTTATTTGACGGGGCGCCCCCTGCCCCGCAGACGTATATCCTGGCCAAAATTTGGCTCCTGTTTTCGTGCCGCTGATTTAATTACATGCCCGCCAATAAAAAAGGACTCGCGTTTAAAAACGCCTCCTTGTCCCGTAGGCAACCCAGTAAATATTTTTGCGAGGAAAATATCCTTCAAGCGGTGAGGTTCGTTTCCTGCGCGGCGTTTTTCCGGCCCTTTTGCGCTTTTTTCCTCATCTCGAGGAGGAGCGCTATGAATATCCCGATGAGGGCATAAGCGTTGAAAAGGAATATCAGTTGTATCCACCCGGTCTCGTCTTTAAGGAGTATCGCGCCAACCCCGAAAATCGCGCTCATAAACCAAATGGACGCTGAGACGGTCTTGGGGCAAACGTCCGCGGCAAGGAGTATGTGATGAAAATGCGTCTCGTCGGCCATGAACGGATGGGCGCCGCGGAGCGCCCTGTGCGCCATCACCCGCACCGCGTCGCCTATCGGGACCGCGAGGATGAGCACCGCCAGCATGGGCTGATAATGATGCTGCATCCCCTGGAAAATCTGTATGGAGGCGGTTGCAAGGAGAAAACCCGCAAGCATGGAACCGCAGTCGCCGAGGAATATCCTGCCGTTCGGGAAGTTATATCTCAGGAAGGCCAAAAGGGCCGCGGTCGCGGCCATGTTTATGTAAACGAGGTTCGAGTAACCCGCGATGTATGCGAAATACGTTAATACCGCGAAGGCGATGACCGAAATGCCGGCCGCCAAACCGTTAATCCCATCAATGAGGTTTATCGCGTTAACGACCCCTATGATGCAAAAATATGTAAATGGGATGCTCCAAACGCCGAGTTCGACCTGACCGTTTCCGAAGAGGTCTCCAAGGTGTTTGAGTCTTATGTTCCCGTAGAAGATGACAAGCGTGCTTGCCGCGAAGATGCCGAGCATCTTGACCTTCCAGTTTATGCCCTTTACGTCGTCCCAGAGTCCGACCGCAAGGATAATGGCGCTTCCGAAAATCGCGCTCACGATCCTTTCACTAATAACTATGAACGGCAGAGCAATTAAAAAACCCGCGTAGATGCCCAAGCCGCCTATCCTGACGGTAGGGACCAGGTGCACCTTCCTTTCTCCGGGCTGGTCAAGACCGATGGAATTCCTATAACTCCACTTGATTATCCAGTACGTGGCCAGATAGGTTGCAACGAATGATGCGATGATTATTGCGGTTGTTTCCATAGTGATGATAGTCTTCCGGCTGTCAGAGTATTGTCTTATTTATTCTCTTTTTTGTCAAGATTATTATGTCAAAATCTTGGCTTGAAACAACGCTAAGCGCGTATAATTAGGCACTTAGGACTGAACTTCCATACAACGGCGATAAAATACTCGCACACCACGCGGTAATCCCCGGCCCTGGCCTTGACGATAAGCGTGGAGACGCGGGACGGCAGCTTATGATAAACTATAAATTCCTTAACCCGTAAAAGCGCAAAGACATGGGGATAATCCCCTAAGTTCCCGTAAAAATAGTTGTAGAATAAACTGCCGGGTAAAGAAAACAGACTTAAAACTCCGGGGCAATTTAAAAGACATTGCATAAAACGGCTTCCTTTGCTAAATTTAGCATCAAATGCCGCATCCTCGAGGGCGTAAAGGGTTTCCTTAAATGACCCCTTTCCTTAAAACAACCGGAGAGTATTATGCAAATGACACACGGGGAGTTTCTTAACGCCATAAAGAAGAGGAAGGCTAATGTCGGCCTTATCGGCCTCGGCTATGTCGGGCTGCCGCTCGCGCTACGCTTCGGCGAAGAAGGTTTTCAAGTGTTGGGCTTTGATATTGACGGCGCAAAGACCGAGAGGCTCAATAAAGGGGAGAGCTACATAAAGCACATCCCCGCCGAAAAGATTTCCGCCCTCGTCAAGGGCGGCAAGATAAAGGCCTCCAAGGACTTTTCAAGGCTGAAGGAGTGCGACGCCGTTCTCATCTGCGTGCCGACCCCTTTGACCCCGCAGAGAGAACCGGACATGAGCTGCGTCGTCAATACCTCCGAGCGGGTGGGCGAACACTTGAGGAAGGGGTCTCTCGTAATCCTCGAGAGCACGACATATCCCGGCACCACCGAGGAGGTAGTGCGACCCATCCTCGAAAGGGGCGGGCTTAAGTGCGGAACGGATTTTTACTTGGCCTTTTCCCCTGAGAGGGAAGACCCGAACAGAAAGGATTTTGACTTGAAGAGCACGCCAAAGGTCGTCGGCGGCTCGACCGCAAAATGCCTCGAACTTGCAAACGCGCTTTATTCCCAAATAGTGGACAGGACGGTGCCCGTAAGGGACACCCGGACCGCGGAATCGGCCAAGCTCCTCGAAAACATCTTCAGGAGCGTCAACATCGCGCTCGTGAACGAGCTTAAGATCATCTTCGACAGGATGGGCATTGACGTGTGGGAGGTCATAGAGGCCGCTTCCACGAAGCCCTTCGGCTTCATGCCGTTCTACCCCGGCCCCGGCCTCGGCGGCCACTGCATCCCCATAGACCCTTTTTACCTCGCATGGAAGGCGCGCGAGTACGAGGTTTCCACGAAATTCATCGAACTCGCCGGAGAGATAAACACGTCCATGCCGAATTATGTCGTCTCAAAACTCATTGACGCGCTCAACGACCGCGGCAAAAGCCTGAAGGGGTCTAAAATCTTGATACTCGGTCTGGCCTACAAAAAGGATATTGACGACATGAGGGAGTCGCCTTCGATAAGGCTCATCGAGATGCTCTCGGGGAAGGGCGCGGTCGTCCAATATAACGATCCGTTCGTGCCGGTCTTCCGTCTCCCGCGCGGCCATGCCGTCGCCTTAAAGAGCGTTAGGCTCGATGAGAAGACCCTGAAGGAGTATGACGCCGTTGTCATAGTAACAAACCACAGCGCGTATGATTACGAATGGATAGCCAAGCACTCAAGCCTCGTAATAGACACCAGAAACGCGGCTAAAAACGTAACCGCGCACAGGGACAAGATAGTCAAGGCGTAACGCGCCGCCCGTCTACACCCTCTCGTAAGGGTCAAAGAGTTTTTTGTACTCATCGAGCGCGAAACGGTCGGTCATGCCCGCGATATAGTCGCACACCACGCGGTAATCCCCTGCCTGCCCCTTGACGATGAGCGTGGAAACGTGCGGCGGCAGGAGTTTCGGCGCGCGCAGATATGCCTTGAAAAGCTCCTTCAATATCCTGTCGGCCTTGTCCGCCATCCTTATAACCCTGTGATGGCGGTAGAGATTCTCCATCAGAAACCGCTTGAGCCTTTTATTCTTGGCCTCCATCTGAGGACTGAAACGGGCTAGGGGTTTCTTTCTTTTTCTCACGTCAAGGGCGGTCTTTATGCCTTCTTCCTCGAGCGTCTTTCTCACGCCGTCCACGAGGTCGGTAACCTGCGCGTTTATTATGCGCACGATGGTCTGATGCCTCATGAGTTTAAAGTCAGCGCCCGGATGAGCGGACTTTATCGCATCGGCGTTCTCACGCCAGATGTCAACCTCATAGAGCGCATCAGGGTCGAGCATCCCGGATGAGAGGCCGTCGTCAATGTCGTGGTTGTTGTAGGCAATCTCATCGGCCATGTCCGCCGCCTGTGCCTCGAGCCCCGGGGCAAGGCCCGGCTCATATTCGGCGTTGTCCACGGGAGAGTCGTGCTCGCTCTTGTGCTTCACTATCCCCTCCCTCACCTCCCAAGTGAGATTCAGACCGTTGAAACCCGCATATCGGGTCTCAAGCTCCTCGACGATACGCAGGCTGTGCGAGTTGTGCTCAAAGCCGCCGTGCTTACTCATGAGTTCATTTAAGGTCGTCTCGCCGGAGTGCCCGAAGGGCGGGTGCCCAAGGTCGTGCGCGAGGGCAATGGCCTCGGATAAATCCTCGTTAAGCCCCAACGCCCGCGCTATGGTCCGGGATATCTGCGCCACCTCTATCGTGTGCGTCAGGCGCGTCCTGTAGTGGTCGCCCTCGTGGTAGACGAAGACCTGCGTCTTATACTCAAGCCGCCTGAAGGCGTTGGAGTGTATGACCCTGTCCCTGTCCCTCTGAAATGCCGTCCTAAAAGGGTGCTCCGCCTCCTTATGCCGCCTGCCTCTGGTTTGGGCGCTCTTTGAGGCGTACGGCGCAAGGATGATTTCCTCCAACTCGGCAAAACCCGGCCTCGGTAACGTCAAGGATTTAGTGTCGCGCATATATTTGGTTACTCCCCGCAAGCCTTTGCAGCTCGCGCATCAATTGCCCATGCGGCGCCTTTGTCATTGACAAATCCTTTAAGCAGATTAAAATGTAATTATGACGCGATTGCTCCTCATATCTGCGGCAATACTGCTCGCCGGGGGTTTAGCCCCCTTGGGCTGCTCAATCATCTCAAAAGACGTCTTGAAAGAGGTTGACCGCTCCGCGACGCTCATCCTCGCGCAGGCAAACCCTCCCGCCTTCACGGGCAAAAAAATCCTCTGGGGCGGCGTCATACTCAAGACCGACAACCTCGAAAACACGACCGAGATTGAAGTCCTCGAATCGGAACTCTCCTACGGCGACACCTCTGAAGACGGCAGGTCGCGCGGAAGGTTCATAATCGAGGCAACGGGCTTTCTCGACCCCAACGTCTATAAACCATCCAAGAGGATAACCGTGGCAGGCGCGATAAAAGGCGCGTCCACGAGAAAGATCGGCAAGATGGACTACACCTACCCTGTTATCGCGCCGATAGAGATGAAGGTCTACGAATACGTCCCGCAGCCGGACTACCCGCTGCCGTGGTGGTACGATCCATACTACCCGGGGCCTTACTATCCGTATGGGCCGTATGGCCCCTATCCCGGCCCATATCCGTACAACCCGTACAGATACCAGTATCCGTATAACTACCCTTACGCAACGCCGCCGCCTGCGGGTAATTAGTCCTTTGGGGCGCAGCCGTCTTTAGTCTGTTTCAGATATGCGAGGTACTCGTCGTAATATTCGTCCATAAAGTCGAAGACGTTTTTGCCGTCGGTCTCTATCTTCTTTTTTATTTTCAGGAATTCAAGAAACGTCATCTTCTCTCCTATACGGTATCGGGTCTTCAATCCCCGCCTCTTTAAAACCTCGAAGCCGCAGCAAACACGAATCGCATTTGCCGCAGGCGCGCCCCGAGTCTTTGTAGCACGACCACGTGAGATGCAAAGGGGCATTTAGTCTGACGCCGAGCCTCACAATCGCGGCCTTGCGTTTGTGAATTAAGGGCGTCTTTATCTTTATCTTCTTTTTTTTCACGCCGAGGTTTACCGCCTTTTCAAAGGCCTTGAAAAAGGCCTCCCTGCAATCCGGGTACCCTGAGCCGTCTTCCTCGACCGCGCCTATGTAGACCTCTCCAGCGCCTATTGTCTCGGCCACCGAAACCGCAACGGACAAAAGGTGCGCGTTCCTGAAAGGCACGTAGGTAACGGGTATTCCCCTTCTCTTGAGCCTCCCCTTGGGGACTTCGATGCTTTTATCCGTCAGCGCGGAACCGCCTATTTTTTTGAAATGAGATATGCCGGCCACGAGAGAGCGCGTGCCGTAGCGGCGAGCGATGCCGTTGAACGCCCTAAGTTCACGCGCCTCGGTCCTTTGGCCGTAATTCACGTGCACGAAGGTGCACCTGCTTTTTCCAACGGCTATCGCGGCCGTAACCGCGCTGTCAAGCCCACCGCTCAAAAGGACAACGGATTTTTTCATACTATGGATTTAAACACAGGAAGATGCCGCGCCTCAATCTAAATCTTTAAAACCGCAGACAAATCCGATTGCGGCTGCGACGTTTTCTTTAAGAGGCCTTTGGGCCTCTACGATAAGACGCCTTGCGTCAACCGCCTCGAATCCGGTTTTTTGTCTTTTGTATATCTCCCAATCCGCGTCCGATGCGCCGCCCCGCTGCCCGGATGCCCTATTAAAAAGTCTTGCTCTAACGGTCTCGTCATCAGCCCTGCATTCCATCACATAAACCGTTGCCCCGGCGTTGTCCGCGGCTTTCAAAGCTTCTTTCAGATGCGCCGCCTTTGAAAACGTCGCGTCCGCAATGCACGTCCTGCCGGAGCGCACAAACGCAACGGCTTTTTTTATCAGCCCCGCGTAAGTCCTCTCCGTCCACTCCGGCGAATATATGCCCTGTCCCCAGGCCGCGCCTTTATGCTCCGAGGGTTTGACGCCCGCGAGTTCTTTTCTTATTACATCGGATGAAATGTGCGCGCCGCCGAGCGTATCTTTTAGCGCGCCCGCGAGCGCGGTCTTCCCCGCGCCGGAAAGCCCCCGAATGATTACGAGCGCGGGCTTGAATCCGCCTCCTGCATAGAGCGCGGCCATACGAAAGTGCAGCATGGCGTCAAGGAGCGCGTCTTCTTTGTCTTCTGGCGGAACCTCTTCTTCAAGGGACTTAAACCCCGCGACCTTTCCGCGCACGTAAGCCCTGTAGCATTTATAAAAATTAAGCAGTCTTATTCCATCCGCGTCCGAGGCGGCCTTGAAGTATTCATCAACGAGGGCGCGGGATAAGTCCCCCCTGCCGTGATACTCGACGTCCATGGAGAGAAAAGCGACATCCGAGACGATATCCGAAAACCTGAACCGCTCGTTGAACTCTATGCAGTCAATTATTGCGATGCCGTTTGATATGGAGACGTGCTCGGCGTGCATATCCCCGTGGCAGTCCTTGATAAAACCGCCTTCCACCCTTTTCCTGAAAAGCGCGGCATTTGAAGCGAGGAAATTATCGGTAAAGGCCTTCAACCCTTCAAACTGTCTTTTCGAAATGGTCTTACCGATGAAGGCCGCGGTCTGGGCAAAGTTCTCGCCGGTATTTTTTCTTATGGCCTCTATCCCGCCGAACTCGTTTATATGTCCGCCTGTTTCGGCCTTAGCGTGAAAGGCGGCTATGACCCGCGCAATCCGCCTCATGGTCTGCGCGTCCGCCTTTTCTCTTTTTATCGCATCTTCAAGGATGGTATCGTCCGCGAGCCTTTTCATCTTTACCGCCCACTCGACGGGAACTCCCTTGCCCTCCATCATGACGCGGCCGCCTTCCTCGGCGACCGGCACGACGCCGAGGTATACGCCCGTTGAAAGACGCCTGTTGAGCCGCACCTCTTCTTCGCAAAAAAAACGTCTCTTCTCAAGGGTCGTGAAGTCGAGAAAACCCAAATCAACCGGCTTTTTTATCTTGTAGGCATATCGGGGGGTAAGAAGGACGTAAGAGATGTGCGTTTGTTTCAACTCCACGGACGGCGGGTTTTCTTGGTATGCGCCCGGGTCGAGAAGGGAATTTATAAGGGGAGGCAGCGCCACATCAAAAACTCCTGTAGGTCAATCGGTAACAATATATATTCCGGACAGACCCCTGTAATGCTCCTTGTAGTCCATGCCGTAACCCGCGACAAACCCATGCCCTATCCGCGTTCCGAAATAATCTATGGTGATGTCAGCGGCAAGCGTGTCCCGCACGAGGAGCGAGCAGAGTCTCACTGACAACGGCCCTTTTGCGTTGAAGTAATGGAGGAGCGCCCTTACAGTCTTACCGCTGTCCACTATGCCCTCGACGATAATAACGTCCCTGCCCTTGATGTCGGTCGTCATGTCCCGCGTGATGAGCACCTCTGTGGCGGGCCCTGTCTTTTTTCCATAACTCGCGGTCTGGATGTAGTCCACCTCGAACGGGATGTCGAGCCTTCTGACGAGGTCAGCGACAAAGACGAACGCGCCCTTCAAGACCCCGACGAGCACAGGGTCTTTGGAGGCGTAGTCCGCGTTGACCCGCGCCGCTAAAGTCTCGACGATGGATTCTATCTCCTGCGCGGATAAGATGGGTTTCAGGTTGCTGTTCATGCGGGGCTTTGTATAAGCATATAACCTCGGCAAAGTGGTGTCAAGAACGGCTTTTGCGCAAACGCAGGGGCGTTTCTTGATGTGTTTGAAAAAACTTTGAGCAAAAACAAGAGGCTTGTAACCTAATGCGCGGTTAGGGTATAAAGAAGTGGACAAACATCCATGCTAAAAGCCTACCTCAAAAAGATAAGTGAAATCACCATACGCGGGGACGCGCGGGAGGAAAGCTATTATTCCGCGCTCGAAGAGCTCCTCGTCTCTTACGCAAATCAATCCGGCAGAAAAAACACCGTGGTCACAACGCTGCCCAAGACAACTGAGGCCGGCAATCCTGATTTTCGCGTATGGGACGGTAGTCAGCACATAACAGGCTACGTCGAAGCCAAGAGGCCGACTGAGACGAACCTCGACAATATCGAGGCCGGGGAGCAGGTCAAAAGATACATCCATACGTTCCCCAACGTCATACTCACGAATTTCCTCGAGTTCAGGCTCTACCGCGACGGCGAACGGGTCGCAGAAGCGCTCATAGCGCGCCCCGTGATACTCCATAAACTCAAGACGCCGCCGCCTCTTGAAAAAGAAAGAGAGTTCACTGAACTCCTCGACAGATTTTTTTCTTTTTCGCTCCCCAAGACATATTCGGCAAAGACCCTTGCGGTCGAGCTTGCCAAGAGGACGCGCTTTTTGAAAGATATTATCCGCGACGAGTTAAAGGCGGACTCCGCGGACAAGGGTCAACTCAGGGGCTTTTTCGAGCTTTTCAAGACTCACCTGATACACAACCTCGCGGAGGACGATTTTTCAGACCTCTACGCCCAGACCGTCACGTACGGGCTTTTTGCCGCGCGCACGAGGTCACAAAATGGTTTTACCCGGCAACAGGCATTTGACAACATACCGCACACCATAGGGATACTGCGCGACGTTTTCCGCTTCATCTCATTGGGAGACGCGCCCAAACAGATGGAGTGCTTGATTGACGACATATCCGAGGTTCTTGCCGTCGCTGATGTAAGCCGCCTCCTTCACGACTACTTCCACGAGGGCAAGGGCGGGGACCCGATAATACACTTCTACGAGACCTTCCTTGCCGAATACGACCCGAAAGAGCGGGAGAGAAGAGGCGTCTACTACACGCCTGAGCCTGTGGTTTCATACATCACGCGCTCGCTCAACGCCATCCTCAAGGATTACTTCAATCGGCGCGACGGTTTCGCCGCCTCATCCGTTACGGCTCTCGACCCTGCCGCCGGAACCCTGACGTTTCTTGCGGAGGCGTCAAAGATAGCCGTCTCGGAATTCGTCGAAAAATACGGCGAGGGCGGAAAGTCCGGCCTCATAAAAGATCATATACTTAAAAACTTTCATGCCTTCGAGCTTATGATGGCGCCTTACGCGGTCGGCCACTTGAAGATGTCTTTTCTCCTCGAAGAACTCGGCTACCGACTCAAGGACGACGACAGGTTCAAACTCTGTCTCACCAATACCCTTGAGATGGAGGAACTCGCGCAATCGAAGCTGCCCGGCATGTCTTCTTTAGCCGAGGAGTCGCGCCTTGCCGGAAAGGTCAAAAAAGAAACCCCGATACTCGTGATACTCGGCAACCCGCCGTATTCGGGACACTCTGTAAACGTATATGACGAGGTGAAGGCGTATTATAAGGTTGACGGCAAACCGCTCGGAGAGAAAAACCCAAAGTGGCTTCAGGACGACTACGTAAAATTCATCAGGTTCGCGCAGTGGAAGATTGACCTGGCTGGAGAAGGAGTTTTAGGATTTATCACTAACCACAGCTACCTCGACAACCCGACGTTCAGAGGCATGAGGCGGTCTTTGATGGAGAGTTTCGACCATATCTTTCTCCTCGATTTGCACGGGAACGCGCTCAAGAAGGAAAGATGCCCTGACGGGAGTAAGGACGAAAACGTCTTTGACATCATGCAGGGCGTTGCCGTCGCGCTTTTCATAAAGAAAAAGGGGCTTAAAAAAAAGCTCCATCACGCGGAACTTTGGGGCACCAGGGATGATAAGTACGGCTATCTCTTAAAAAAGGATTTTAAGACTACACGGTGGAAGACGTTAGACCCGAAGTCTGATCTGTATCTCTTCGTGCCCAGAGACGAGCGCTCGCTTAAGGTCTATGACAGGTTCATGAAGATAACCGAGATATTTCCGGTGAACGGGGTTGGGGTCGTGACCGCGAGGGACGGGTTTGTCATAGACTTTGACAAGGGTGCGCTTAAAAATCGCATTATGATGTTCAGAAATGAACGGCTGCCGGATGAGATTATAAATCAAACCTTCGGGCTTAAAGACAACGGCTATTGGAAGACGCCTGAAAAAAGACGCGGTATCATCGCTGACGACCGTTGGGAAGATTCGATAACCAAAATCCTTTACCGGCCGTTTGATGTCAGATGGATTTTCTATCACGATGACGTTGTCGAGCGGCCGCGAAGAGAAGTCATGCGACACATGACGCAGGGTGAGAATTTGGGGCTGATAACAAGGCGCCAAATGCTTTCATCACAACCTTGCAATTATTTTTTTGTTTCAGAATATATTATTTGCGACGGCGTAATCCGTTCTGATAATAAAGGCGGTGAATCTCTCTTTCCCCTTTATCTCTACGAGGAAGGCAATCCATCCGCAGGCCCTGCTTCCAAAAATGGGGCGAGGAGGGATTTCAAGAAAGACAAAAGGGCCGCTATAATGGCGCTCTTTGAAGACACCGCCGGCTATTGCGCTAAAAAACCCAATATAGCGCCTTTGCTCATGGAAGGGCTTTCGAAGGCGTATAAAAAAACGCCTTCGCCCGAAGACATATTCAATTACATCTACGCAGTCCTTTACTCAAACGCCTATCGTGAAAAATACAAGGAGTTCCTCAAGACCGATTTCCCCCGCGTGCCCTTCGTGAAATCCTACAAGACCTTCAAGGTCGTGGGCGAAAAAGGACGCGAACTTGTCGAACTACATCTCCTCAAATCCCCTGACCTCGAAAAACCTTACGCGAGGTTTCAAGGCAAAGGCGATAACAGGGTCGAAAAGCACAAATATGACGCGAAAGAGAAAAGGATCTATATAAACGCTGACCAGTACTTCGAAGGCGTAGAGGAAGACGTCTGGGCATACATGGTCGGCGGGTATCAGGCGCTCGATAAATGGCTCAAGGAACGCAAGGGCAGGCCCCTCTCCCACGAGGACATCCGTTTATATTGCAGGATAGCCGCCTCCTTGAAAAAAACCATCAGGATACAAAAGGAACTCGAAAAACTCTATCCGCGCATAGAAGAAGACCTATGTGAGTTTTAACGCGCGGTTGCGGGTTCTATTTTGCAAATCGAACCCGCAAGTAAAGCTCCCCTTTAGCAAAGGAAAGCGTCTAAGTAAACCCAGACAGGACGACTTCCGCGCGTGAAAAAAATATAACATCGTGAAACGCAAATCCCCGATTAAAGCATTCGAGGGCAAGAATTTAAAAATCCTCCTCCTCGTCCTCGTCCTTTCGGCGGTCTTCGTTGCCTTCCGCGTTGCCGGGCTCCACGGTTATCTCGACGAGGGTCGGCTTAGAGACTGGATATCCGGTTTCAAGGACTGGGGCCCGGTTGTCTACATCCTCATATTCTCCGTGGCGCCGTCCCTCATGCTGCCGGGCCTGCCCATCACCGTAATAGGCGGCGTCCTCTTCGGCCCGTTCTGGGGGAGCGTCTACACCGTCATCGGCGCGACCATCGGCGCGACCATCGCATTTCTCATCGCCCGTGCCATGGGACGGGGCTGGGTGGAAGGATTCATATCCGGCAGACGCGGCAAGCCCGGCAAAATAGAAGAACTCGACGCCCTCGTAAAGGCGCAGGGCTGGAAGGTCGTGGCCCTCACGAGGCTCATCCCGCTTTTTCCATATAATTTTCTCAACTACGCCTTCGGGCTTACCGACATAAAAATCGCGCACTACGTCATAGCCACTTTCATATTCATGATACCGGGGACCGTTGCGTATGTGGTATTTTCAAGCTCGATATTTGATTTGCTCAAAGGCAATGTCTCCGTCAGGCTCGTCATCGGGGCCGCGCTCCTGCTAATCGTCTCCCTCATTCCTGTAATCTACAAAAGATACAAAAACCCGAACACGCGATAGGCGATTATCTTTTTGCCTCTCCCTGCGTTTTATGTTAAAAATATCATAAGGCGTCCGTTAGTCGTCCTCGTCTTTTAGACCAATGCTTACAAACCTAAACCCCATCCAAAAAGAGGCCGTCACCTTCGGCGACGGGCCGCTGCTCATATTGGCCGGAGCGGGCAGCGGCAAGACCCGCGTCCTTACCGCGCGCATCGCTTATTTAGTGCGCGAAAAAGGCGTGGCCCCGGGGCGAATCCTCGCCGTAACCTTCACCAATAAGGCCGCCGGGGAGATACGCCGCAGGCTCGGCAGACTAATCGGAGACAAGGCCAATGCGCTCTGGCTCGGCACCTTCCATTCGGTTGGTTTGAGGCTCCTCCGAAAAGAGGCGCGCATTGCCGGAATATCGCGCGACATGACCGTATACGATGACGACAACCAGTTGAGCCTCGTTAAACAGGTCATGAATGAGCTGAACTTGAACGAAAAGTCCTTCGCGCCCAAGGCCATGCTCACGCGCATAAATCAAGCCAAGAACGAAAACATAAGCGCGACGGAATTCAGTTCGCAGGCATCGGATTTTCTCTTTGAGACGACGGCAAAGGTCTACTCCCTCTACCAGAGACGCCTGCGTGAGATGAACTGCTTTGATTTTGGCGACCTGATATGCGAGCCGGTGAGGCTCCTCAAAGAAAACCCGAATCTTCTCAACCGCTACAGGGACGAAATCCAGCACGTCCTCGTTGACGAGTTTCAAGACACGAATAGGGCGCAGTACGAATTCACGTCCCTCGTTGCAAGCGGGGCGCGAAACCTCCTCGTGGTCGGCGACCCGGACCAATCCATATACGCGTGGAGGGGCGCGGACATCAATAATATCTTAGACTTCAACCGCGACTACCCGGACGCGACGGTCGTGCGCCTCGAGCAGAACTACCGCTCCACCGGCAACATCCTCTGTGCGGCAAATTCCGTCATAAAATACAACCAAAAACGGCTTGAAAAAAACCTCTGGACCGAGAACGCCCACGGAGACCGCCTCACGCTCATCGAATGCAGCGACGAATATGACGAGGCCCGGGCCGTCATCTCGCGGATAAAGACCCTGCGCGACGAAGACAAAACCCTTGCCTACCGGGACTTCGCGGTCTTCTATAGAACCAACGCACAATCAAGGGTCTTCGAGGAAACGCTTTTGCGCGAAGGCATACCGTATGCGGTTATAGGCGGCATGAGGTTCTACGACCGCATGGAAATAAAAGACGCGATCGCGTATCTGCGCGTGATGTCGAACCCGGAAGACGCCGTTAGTTTAAGGCGCATAATCAACACGCCTCCGAGGGGCATGGGCCCGGCTGCATTTGAAAAGATAAAGTCCGTCAAGGCCGAATCGGGGGTTACTTTACTCGACGCGGTGAGAGAGACCTTTGCAAGGAACCTCATCGGAAAATCCAAGGCAGGGGAGTTCATCGCCGCGTGCGCGGCCTTTATCGTCAACCTCGGCAAAACGCCCCTGCATGAATTAACCCTGCGTCTGCTTGAGGACTCCGGTTACATGCTCATGCGGCAAGACGACGGCAGCGAAGAAGCCATTGAGCGCGTCGAGAACCTCTTTGAATTCGTATCCGCGATAAAAGACTTCGAGTCCGTAAACCCGGGCGCGTCTTTGAGCGATTTTCTCGACCACGTCGCTCTTATCACGGACATAGACTCGCACGACGAGTCGAAGGACAGGCTCACCCTGATGACCCTCCATTCGGCCAAGGGGCTTGAGTTCAATACCGTCTTTCTCACGGGCATGGAGGAGGGGCTGTTCCCCCATTCGAGAAGTTCAGGCAACGACGAAGAGCTTGAAGAGGAGAGACGAGTCTGCTACGTGGGCATGACGCGCGCCGAGAGGCGATTATTCCTCTCTTCCGCAAAGACGCGCAGCGTATACGGCGAAACGAGATACCAGTTAAAGTCGCGGTTTTTGGAGGAGATACCCGGGGAATTTATCGAGACGGTAGAGGCGCAAACAGCGGGGTTCACGACTGTTGGAGGCCGGAAGGAGGCCGCGTCAACGGCGCCGGGCGAGCCGCGCTACACCACAGACGACTCTCAGGTTTTTCATTACAAGGAAGAAACATACGAAGCCAACCCCGCAAGTCCGTGGAGGGTCGGGATGATGGTCAGGCACCCGTCATTCGGGATAGGCATCATCAAAGACAGAAGCGGCGCGGGCGTTGACACGAAGCTCACCATAAACTTCAAGGACGCGGGCATGAAAAAGATAATCGTGAAGTACGCGGCGATAGAGGCGATGGGGTAGCACGATGGGGTAGCCGTTATTGACAACCCCGTCCCTTCCGTGTTATTTTAAAAACTCGCCGTTATCGTTCCCACGCTCCGGCGTGGGAACGCAGCCAGGGACGCCCCAGCGTCCCGTCCTTTTTCCGATGGTGGGTGTAGCTCAACGGTTAGAGCACTGGACTGTGACTCCAGGGGCTGAGGGTTCAAATCCCTTCATCCACCCCAAATAAACTTCCTCAATCCTCCTTTAAGACAAGTTATGTAGATGGGTGAAGCCCATTCGCGGAGTTTACACTGAGAGAAACGAACGTGCTCAGGGTAAACTCCGCGCACCCATCAAAACATTATCGTTCCCACGCTCCGGCGTGGGAACGCAGTGTTGGGTCTGCTTCGCTTGACCCAACCTACAAACTTCTCCCTCAGTCGCTTTTAGCTTCAACTTCGACTGGCAAAAGCAACGGTCGTGTGCTATCATTTAACACTGAGCCTTATCGCCGTTTCACCCTAAAATTCCTCTTAATTGAGCGAGAAGCAGATTCTTCGCTTCGCTCAGAAGGATTAAACGCCAGTGGCCAAAAAAGACGATGCCGTAGAAGAAAAAAGATCCGTTGACTCTCCCGAATACGATGAAAAATCCATTAAAGTCTTGGGCGGCCTTGACGCCGTCAGAAAGCGTCCGGCCATGTACATCGGCTCAACCGGGCCGATGGGGTTGCACCACCTCGTATACGAGGTGGTGGACAACTCCGTTGACGAGGCCCTCGCGGGATACTGCAAGAACATAGAGGTAACCATCCACAGCGACAACTCCGTTACCGTGGTTGACGACGGCAGGGGCATACCCGTAAAACTCCACCCCGAGAAGAAAAAACCCACGGTCGAGGTCGTCCTCACGGAACTGCACGCGGGAGGCAAGTTCGAAAACAAGGCTTACAAGGTCTACGGCGGCCTGCACGGCGTGGGCATAACCGTCGTGAACTTTCTGTCCGAACGGCTCGAAGTCGAGATAAAAAGAGACGGGCAGGTATTTCAGCAGAGCTATAAACGCGGAAAGGCCGCAACGCCCTTGAACGTCGTGGGGAAGACGAAAAAGACCGGCACTACGGTGACGTTCAAGCCGGACTCCGTTATCTTCGAGTCGCTGGATTTCAGTTTCGACACCTTGAGCACTCGCCTGCGCGAGATGGCGTTCCTGAACGCCGGCATCAGGATAACCATCAAGGATGAACGCGCCGACAAATTCCACGAGTTCCAATACAAGGGCGGCATAACGAGCTTCGTCGAGCACCTCAATAAGTCCAAGAACCCCATCCACCCCAAGGTGATTTTCTTCGCCGGAGAAAAAGAGAGCGTCCAAATGGATATGGCCCTTCAATGGAACGACGCATACAACGAAAACGTATTTTCCTACGCCAACAACATCAACACAACCGAGGGCGGCACGCACATGACGGGTTTTAGGAGCGCGCTCACGAGGGTCATAAACAGCTACGCCGAGAAGAACAACCTTTTAAAAGACCTGAAGGACACGACATTGCAGGGCGACGACATCAGGGAGGGGCTTACCGCCGTCATAAGCATAAAGCTCCCCAACCCGCAGTTCGAGGGGCAGACAAAGACAAAACTCGGAAATTCCGAGGTCGAGGGCTACGTAAAATCCATAGTGAACGAAAAGCTCTCTGCGTTTCTCGAGGAAAACCCCTCGGTCTCGAAGAAGATAATCGGCAAGTCACTCGACGGGGCGCGCGCGCGCGAGGCGGCGCGCAAGGCAAAGGAGATGATCCGGCGAAAGGGCGCGCTCGACTCGTCGTCCTTGCCGGGCAAGCTCGCGGATTGTCAGGAGTCAAACCCCGCCCTCTCCGAGATATTCATTGTCGAGGGCGAATCCGCCGGAGGCTCGGCAAAGCAAGGCAGGGACAGGCGGACTCAGGCCATCCTCCCCCTCAAGGGCAAGATATTGAACGTCGAGAAGGCGCGCTTTGATAAGGTGCTCTCCAACGAGGAGATACGCACCATCATAATGGCCTTAGGCTGCGGCATAGGTTCCGAGGAATTCAACCCCGCCAAACTCCGTTACCACAAGATTGTAATCATGACCGACGCGGACGTGGACGGCAGCCACATAAGGACGCTGCTGCTCACGTTTTTCTACAGGCAGATGCCCCACCTCGCCCAGAACGGACACCTATACATCGCGCAGCCGCCGCTCTATAAGGTGAAGCGCGGCAAGGACGAACGCTATCTCAAGGACGAGTCATCCCTCGAGGACTTCATATTCGAATCGGCACACGAGGGCATAACCGTCACCCCCAGGGGCAAAAAGACGGCCATACAAGGCAAACCCCTCATGGACATGTTGAAGCAAATATCGCGCCTTGAAAGGCGGCTGGCGAGGATTAAACGGCGCGGCAAAGACTCGGCGGTGATAAGCGCGCTTGCCATGATGGACGTCCTCCTTGACGCGGATGCCTTGAAAAAAAACTCGGCCGTTACCCGCATCATCGAGGGGCTTAAGACCACGATGAAAGGGCTGTACCCGGACAGGGCGATAGAGTTTACCCCGGAGAAAGACACCGAGCGCGACTCCTACGCGATAAAATGCTCCATCTCTCATAACGGGTCGAGCGTGGAGACCGTCGTTGACAGGGAGTTTCTCGCGTCCGCCGATTTTCAGGAAATCCACGCCGCCGTAAAGAACCTGATGGACGCCGGGGCGCCGCCGTTTGTCCTCAAGAACGGCGAAGAAGAGGATACCTTGACGGGATTTAAGTCAGTCATGGACTACGTCCTTGACATCGGCAAAAAGGGGCTCTCCATTCAACGTTACAAGGGCCTCGGCGAGATGAACCCTGAGCAGCTCTGGGAGACGACGATGGACCCGGAAAAGAGGGTGCTCCTGCAGGTGACGATAGAGGACGCGGTCGAGGCCGACATCATATTCACCAAGCTCATGGGCGACGTGGTGGAGCCGAGGCGCGAATTCATCGAAAGGCACGCCCTTGAGGTTACGAACCTCGACGTGTAAAAGGCTCAGACAAAACAGCAAAAAAAACATCTAAAGGAGAAAGATATGCGCGAAAAACTGCTGCAATCGTCAAAGGGCGAGAAGAAGATTACCCGCTTCGCTCAGAACGCCGGACTTCTTGCAGTTCTGTTTTTTACACTCGCGGGCTGCATGCAGGTGTGGCACCCGGGGAGCGTGCCTGACTTAAGCCTTGACAAGGTCGGCGCGTTAAGCGGCGGGTACTCCGTTGCGCTCGTGAACGACCAGCGCGAGATGAGGCCTCAACCCGTCATCGGCAACGCGCACGTAAACTACAACGAATGGACGGAATTCTTCATAAATTACTACGCGAACGAACTCAGAAAAAGGGGCGTCAACGTGGACCCCGGAAGCCCCAACAAGATACTCGTCAAGCTCGACGGTTTCACGGTCCAACAGGGGTTCGCCAAGATGAGGGCAAACATACACTTCCGGTTTTCGACTTCGGACGGAAGGATAATAAAGGAGATGTATGAAACGGACACCTCAGGCATGAGCGCGGGCCGCGCCTTTGCCGGCGTCATATACCATACCGCTGAAAAACTCCTCACGGACAGGGAAGTCCTCGACAGGATGAAAGGCTACTGATTTAATGGCCGTGAACCATGACCGTTAACCGTGTCTCGTGCCGTCGGGAGTTTCCTCCTGACGGCAGTCTTCGCGGAGTTTACACTGAGCGAGAAGCAGATTCTTCGCTTCGCTCAGGATGACAATAAGAAAGGCAGGAAACCCTAAGTATGGCAAAAGACAGATCTCAAAGGGTCGGCGTCTACGTTGACGTTGCCAACATCGCGCGCAACGGCGGATACGGCATGAGGTTCGACATCCTGCGGGAATTCGCCTGCCGCGAAAACGGCGAGGCACTGCGCCTGAACGCCTACGTCGCCTACGACGAAGACCGCGCAAAGACGGACCACGACTACCGCGACAGGACGTTCAACTTCCACTCCACGCTGCGCGACTTCGGATACAAGGTCATAGAAAAAACCGTGGCGTGGTACGTGGACGAGACCGGCAACAGATTCGGCAAGGCCAACGCGGACCTCGACATGGCGGTTGACGCCATACTCCAATCCGAAAACCTCGACAAGGTCCTGCTCGCCACGGGCGACGGGGACTTCGTTCAGGTGGTAAGGGCGCTGCAGAACAAGGGATGCAGAGTCGAGACCGTCGCGTTTCAAAACGTCTCATCCAACCTCAAAAGGGAAGTGGACTCATACGTGTCGGGGTATCTGATACCCAATCTTCTGCCGGTATTACAGACGGAAAGCGGGGAGGGCAAAAAACCGTGGGGCGACGTGGGGGCTCGGGTGCGCGGCATCTGCTACACGTTCAACCACACCAAGTGCTTCGGGTTTATGAGGTATTTGAAGAAGATAGCCCCCGGACTTTGGATAATAGACACGCGGCTTGCCGAATCGCCTTACGGCACGGCCTTTGTCCACGAATCCGCGCTCGACCCTAAGATTGACGTTAGGGTCCTGCCGAGCAGGGACTTTATCTTCGAGTTCGATTTGTCGCAAGGTGAAAAGGGCGTGCTTGCGACAAACGTAACAAGGGTCTATCCAAAGACAGTGGAATTTGTTGAGGCGAAGGCCGCGCCTGCAGCGCCCGTTGCCACATGATCCAGACGGTCGCGCCGTCATTGAAAACTGTAGCTCAGACCTTTAGGTCTGAGTCTTCGCTTTAGCTCTGATAAGCTCAGGCCTGAAGGCCTGAGCTGCTGCTTACAATGACAAGGCTGCATTCCCCGCCGCTTACAGCTCAACCTCATCCCCGTCATGGGCCCTCACCGCGTTCAGTCCGAGTCTTTCCTTTGCAAGCCCGATAAAGGCCTCGGCCGACGACTCCTCGGCGTGAACGACGTATACCCGCGCCGCGTCTTTGAAGACCGAGGCCCATTCAAGCAGCTCGTCGCTCCCGGCGTGCGCCGAGAAACCGTTAATCGTGCAGACATGGGCATTGACGGATATTTCCTCTCCTAAGACGTTGACGGTCTTTGCGCCGTCAACTATCTTTCTGCCCAATGCCCCGCCCGCCTGATAGCCCACGAATATGACGCTGCACTCCTGCCTCCAGAGATTGTGCTTGAGGTGGTGCTTTATGCGCCCGCCGTCGCACATGCCGCTGCCCGCGATGACGATGTTGCCTGATTTAAGTTTATTCAGGCGCATGGACTCCTCCGCGGTCTTCACGAAATGCAGGCGTATCGAGTGGTCGCTCGCGCGCGTCGTAAAAAACCTGCGCGCCTCTTCGTCAAAACACTCCGGGTGCGCGACATATATCTTCGTAACCTGCTCGGCCAAAGGGCTGTCGAGGTAGACGTCTATCTTGTAGAGCCTGCCCTCACGCACGAGGTTATTCAGGATATAGAGGATGTCCTGAGTCCTCCCTACGGCGAAAGACGGTATGTAGACGTTGCCGCCGCGCTTGAAGGTCGTCTTAATCGCGGCCACGAACTCGGCGATGCTCTCGCCAATCGCCCTGTGCGTGCGCCCGCCGTATGTGGCCTCCATCACCACGTAGTCCGCGGTCATGGGGACGGACGGGTCTTTTATGATCGGGTTGCCCTTCTTGCCTATGTCGCCGGAGAAGACAATCTTTTTTTCCCTCTCGCTGTCCTGAAACCATATCTCAAGGGATGCGGAGCCGAGTATGTGTCCGGCGTCGAGAAATCTGAATTTGACGCCCTTGCCGAGGTGTATTATCTTGCCGTATTCCCTGACGTCGAAGAGCCCCATCATGCCGTCAACGTCGCTTATGGTGTAGAGCGGAAGGGCCGGGGGTCTACCGGACCTCATGCCCCTTCTCGTGGCCCACTCGGCGTCGCTTTGCTGGATGCCCGCCGAGTCGTGCAGCATGGGGTCAAGCAGATCGCGCGTTGCGGGCGTGGATATTATCTTGCCTTTAAAACCGTCCTTGCAGACCTTAGGGAGCAACCCGGAATGATCTATGTGCGCGTGGGTGACGAAGATGAAATCCAACGCCGCTGGGTCGAACGGAAACGGACGCTTGTTCGCTTCCACGGAGTCAATGCCCTGATGCAGACCGCACTCCACGAGGAACTTTAATTTATTCACCTCCACGTAAAAGCACGAACCGGTTACAGTGGAAGCGCCGCCGATAAACTTGAGCTTCAAGAAAAACTCCTTTTAAAATTTATCCGGACTTATGTTAACACATCAAGGGCGGCGCTTGCCCACAAAAAAATCCCCGGCCGCTTGACGAATGAGGAAAAGTGAGATTTAATTATACTGGATTTAATGCCTCTTTGCCCGCGCCCGGAGTTCATGTTTGTTCGTTATTGGATTGGGGATAGTCAAGATTCATAAAACTTTTAACCGAAGGAGGGCACGTGCAAATGCAAATAGAGGAAATCAAGAAAAGAGCCAAGGCAGTGGGTCTTAAACCGCCGGCGGGCAAGGTGAAAAAGCTCGACTTGGTGCGCGAGATTCAGAAGGCCGAAGGGAATTTTCCGTGCTTCGGAACCGCCGAAAAATACTGCGACCAGCTCGGCTGTTTTTTCAGGGAGGACTGTCTGGCGGGGAATTTTTAGCAGGCCGTCCGTTTACCGGCCGTCTCGGCGTCTGTAATTTAAATCTTCCGATTGCGTGGATGTCTTTAACGCGGAATAATATAAGGCCGCCATTTCGCACGATGAAATGGCGGCCTTATATATTTATGAAGGATGCAGATTGCGCGCCGCTACTTGCCCATGGATTCGAGAAAACCCTTATTGGACGACGTGTGCTGAACCTTGTCGAGCAGGAATTCCATTGACTCTACCGGGTTTAACGGCTGCAAGACCTTTCTGAGTATCCAAATCCTGTTGAGTAATTCTTTCGAAAGCAGGAGTTCTTCCTTGCGCGTGCCGGATTTATTCAGGTCTATGGCCGGGAATAGCCTCCTCTCGGCAAGTTTCCTGTCAAGCACTATCTCCATGTTGCCCGTGCCCTTAAATTCCTCGAATATGACCTCGTCCATCCGGCTTCCGGTGTCAATCAAGGCCGTCGCTATGATGGTGAGGCTTCCGCCCTCTTCGATATTTCTTGCCGCGCCGAAAAACCTCTTGGGTTTATGGAGGGCGTTGGAGTCAACGCCTCCGGAGAGCACCTTGCCGCTCGGCGGCACTACGGTATTATAAGCGCGAGCCAGCCTCGTGATGGAATCGAGGAGTATGACCACGTCTTTTTGATGCTCCACGAGCCTCTTTGCCTTTTCTATGACCATCTCCGCGACCTGAACGTGCCTCTGCGGAGGCTCGTCGAAGGTCGAGCTTATGACCTCGCCCTTGACGGAACGCTGCATGTCCGTAACCTCTTCCGGACGCTCGTCTATGAGGAGGACGAGCAAGACGACCTCCGGGTGGTTCGTGGTTATCGAGTTGGCGATTTTTTGCAGGAGCATGGTCTTGCCGGCCCTCGGCGGGGACACGATAAGCCCCCTCTGCCCTTTTCCGACTGGGGTAAAGAGATCCATTACGCGCATGGACATGTCGCCGTTGGGCGCAATTTCAAGGTTTAGCTTTTCCTGCGGATAAAGCGGCGTGAGGTTGTCAAAAAGTATCTTATCCCTCGCGATCTCCGGGTCTTCGTAGTTTACCTTCTCGACCTTGAGGAGCGCGAAATACCTCTCCCCTTCCTTAGGGGGCCTTATCTGGCCGGAGACTATGTCTCCGGTCCTTAGATTGAACCTTCTTATCTGCGAGGGCGAGACGTATATGTCGTCCGGGCCCGGCAGGTAGTTGTAATCCGGCGCCCTCAAGAACCCGAAACCGTCTGGAAGGGTTTCGAGAACCCCTTCACCGTAGATCATCCCGTTCTGGTCGCTTTGGGACTGCAGGAGGGCGAATATTAAATCCTGCTTTCGCATGCCGGATGCGCTCTCGATGTTGTATTTCTTGGCGAGCAAGGTAAGCTCGCCGATCTTTTGTTCTTTTAATTCTTTAAGGTTCATACATGCTCCTGTGGCGGGTTTTGTAGGGGGATTCCTTTTTCGCGGGTTGACCTAAATTGAAGAAAAATGGAAATAGGGCGTTCTTCCAAGGGGGTCATGCGGAACTTTTGCGGTTTAGTCCATCCGAAATCAGGGTTTAATCCTCTGGGCTTAAATCAGCAGTTTTGTAGATGGGCGCTCTGAGGCATGGGTTATCGTTTGATCAACTGACCGTCTCTTTTGATAGGTAAGTAAACCATAGCACGGTTCTTAAACCCTGTCAACTTTTTTTTGAAGGTTTTTTTGGGTCCGCCTGATGGACGCCTGCGCCGATATTTCCGTGAAGGCCATTGCCCCGCGCCCCTGCAAAATGAAC